>NZ_JBSGCD010000001.1:0-401230 GCF_053601675.1 Micromonospora sp. NPDC004704
CGGCGGCGAGGGCGACGGAGAGGGCGTGGACGTGTCGGCCGAGTCCGCCGACGAGGACGGGTGGGTATTCCCAGGAGAGCATCAGAATCCGCTGCCGGCCCTCGACCGGACCGCCGGAGGCGGTCGGCAGCCCGACGTGCGGCCGCGAGGTGGGGATGGGGCGGCAGGGGAGGTCCGGGCTGGTTGAACCGTTCGCGAGGTGCTCGCCGACCCGTCGGGGCGTCACATTCGTCTCCGTCCAAGCGAGAGTGGGCACGCCGGCACCGGTGCCGGCAGAAAAAGAGCGGGAAGGGGTGCGGCCGAACCGGCCGGGCGGGCCGTCCCACCGCCACACCGCGGCACGCGACCCCACGTACAAGGAAAGTGCAATCGGGCCGGATCCGCATCCCGAAAAGCCCGAAGGTGACCGACGACACCGGCACCTCGGCCGGGCGTCCGTCAACCGCCTCCACAGTGGTGACCGAGCATCCTCCGATCGGGTCGATCGTCGACCGTCGTTCGACCGTGACCGGCGGGGGGCCACCTCCGGTCCGGAGGGCCGCCGGCCCGGTCGGGTGCTTGTTCCGCGTTCGGCCGGCGTACCACGAACCGCAGGTTAGCTTGTGGTGAGGCGTACGGCGGCGGTCGTCGGCACGGCGACCCGCCGCCCCGGTCGGTCTGCTCGGACGACCAGGGCCACGGGCGGGAGGTGTGACCGGGTGCGTAGCGAAGACGGGGTCGGATCCGCGGAGGAACCGCGCGAGATGGCGACCAGAGGGACGGGGCCGATGCCCCGGCTGCTCGGTGCGCTGAGCGCCGGACTCGGCGTCGCGTTGCTGGCCGTACCGGACCGGCTCGTCGAGGTCGCCGGTCTGGACCACCTGCCGAACCATTCGACCATCCTGCGCGGCGTGGGGGCACGTGAGCTGGCCAGTGCCGCCGGGTTGCTCAGCGGGCGACGGCCGGCGCTGTGGATCTGGACCCGGGTCGCCGGGGACGCGATGGACCTGAGTGTGCTCGGTCTGGCCCTGAGGATGGGAGACCGCGAGCGGCGCCGGCGTCTGGCCGTGACCACGGGCGTCATCGGCGCCATCACCGCGCTGGATCTTCTCGCCGCGATGTCGGCGACCGGCGCCGCCCGTGCGGATCGACGAGTGATGCGGCTGCGGGCGTCGGTGACGGTGAACCGGCCCCCCGACGAGGTCTACCGGTTCTGGCGGGACCTCGCCAACCTGCCCCGCTTCATGCGGCACCTGGAATCGGTACGGGTGGGTGGCGACGGGCGGTCGCGGTGGACGGCCAAGGCCCCGGCGGGAAGCAGCGTGTACTGGGACGCCGAGATCATCGAGGACCGGCCGTCCGAGGTGCTCGCCTGGCGCTCGCTGCCCGGCACGATGGTGCCGAACGCGGGCCGGGTGCGGTTCGTGGCGGTTCCCGGCGGACGGGGCACCGAGGTCAGGGTGGAACTGGGCTACGCGCCGCCCGCCGGCAAGCTCGGCCGGATGGTCGCCAAGCTCTTCGGCGAGGAGCCGACGCAGCAGGTCAAGGATGATCTGCGCCGATTCAAGCAGGTGATCGAGACGGGCGAGATCGTCCGGTCGGACAGCAGCCCGGACGGTACGGATCTCCGTCGACACATGATGCGGCGTCCGGCACAACCGCTGGCCGGTTGAGGGATCGGTAGCGGTCCGGCGAACGGGGGAGCCACGATGCGAGCGAACTGCTGGATGGGCCGCAACACCGTCGAGGTACGCGAGGTGCCGGACCCACGGATCCTCAGTGATCGGGATGCCATCATCCGGATCACCTCGACCGCGATCTGCGGCTCCGACCTGCACCTGTACGACGGCTACATCCCGACCATGAAAAAGGGCGACATCCTCGGCCACGAGTTCATGGGCGAGGTGGTCGAGCTGGGTCGGGAGGTCCGCAACCTGCGCGTCGGCGACCGGGTGGTGGTGCCGTTCCCGATTGCCTGCGGTCACTGCGCCGCCTGTACGCACGGCTTCTTCTCGGTCTGCGAGAACTCGAACCCGAACGCGGCTCTGGCGGAGATGGTGATGGGACACGCGCCGGCCGGTGTCTACGGCTACTCGCACATGCTCGGTGGTTTCGCCGGTGGGCAGGCCGAGTACGCCCGCGTTCCGTTCGCCGACGTCGGCCCGATCAAGATCGAGGGCGATTTCCGGGACGAGCAGGTGCTCTTTTTGTCCGACATCTTCCCGACCGGCTACATGGGTGCGGAGATGTGCGACATCCAACGTGGTGACGTCATCGCGGTCTGGGGCGCAGGCCCGGTGGGACAGTTCGCCATGGCCAGCGCGCGGATGCTCGGCGCGGAGCGGGTGATCGCCATCGACCGGTACCCGCAACGGCTGCGGATCGCTCAGGAGAACACCGGCGCGGAGATCATCAACTACGAGCAGACCGACGTGCTCGAGGCGCTGCGGGAGCTGACCGCCGGCCGTGGGCCGGACGCCTGCATCGACGCGGTGGGAACGGAGTCGCACCACCCGTCGGGTGCGATCAACGCGTACGACCGGGGCAAGCAGGCGCTACGGCTGGAGACCGACCGGCCGCACGCGCTACGTGAGGCGATCATGAGTTGTAGGAACGCCGGCATCGTCTCGGTCATCGGGGTCTACGGCGGGTTCGTCGACAAGTTTCCCATGGGTTCACTGATGAACCGGTCGCTGACTTTGCGCAGCGGTCAGTGCCACGTCCAGCGTTACCTGCGGCCGCTGCTGGATCGGATCCGCCGGGGCGAGATCGACCCGAGCTTCGTGGTCACGCACCGGATGCGGCTGGACGAGGCTCCGCAGGCGTACGAGATGTTCAAGAACAAGCAGAAGGACTGCAACAAGGTGGTCCTGACGGCCTGAGCCGGGTCAGTCCGGGTACGGCCACTCGTGGACGGGCTGGTTGCTGTGCATCAGCGGCATGTAGCGCCGGAGCACCTCGCAGAGCGCGGCCGACCGGTCGAGTCCGCCGACGCGTTCCAGTTCGTGCAGGGTGGCCACCTGCCAGGTCGCGCCGTTACGCCCGGTCAGGCAGCGCTGCTCGATGATGCCGAGCAGCCGGTCGGACTCGGCCGGCGCCAGCCCCCACCGGTCCAGGCCGCTGCGGGCCAGGGGCAGCAGGCGGCGCAGCACCAGTTCGGTCACCGGCAGGTAGCCCAGACCGGGCCAGTAGATATGGGCGGCGATGCCCTGCCGGGCGCAGGTGTGGAAGTTCTCCTCGGCGGCGCTGAACGACATCTGCGACCAGAGCGGGCGGTCGGACTCGGCCAGGCTGCGGACCAGCCCGAAGTAGAAGGCGGCGTTGGCGATGGTGTCGACCACCGTCGGCCCGGCTGGCAGCACCCGGTTCTCCACCCGCAGGTGCGGGCGCCCGTGGACCACGTCGTACACCGGGCGGTTCCACCGGTAGACGGTCCCGTTGTGCAGCCGCAGCTCGGACAGGGCGGGGATGTCGCCGCGGGCCAGGGTGGCCGCCGGTTGTTCGGCGTCGCAGATCGGCAGGAGCGCCGGGAAGTAGCGGACGTTCTCCTCGAACAGGTCGAACACCGAGGTGATCCAGCGTTCCCCGAACCACACCCGTGGCCGTACGCCCTGGGCTTTGATTTCCTCCGGCCGGGTGTCGGTGGACTGCTCGAACAGCGGAATCCGGGTCTCCCGCCAGAGTTCCCGGCCGAACAGGAACGGTGCGTTGGCTCCGAGCGCGATCTGGATACCGGCGATCGCCTGGGCGGCGTTCCAGTACGCGGCGAACTGGGCCGGACTGACCTGTACGTGGAACTGGGTGCTGGTGCAGGCGGCCTCGGGGGTGATGGTGTCGGCGGTGGTCTCCAGCCGCTCCACACCGGCGATCCGGATCGCCACGTTCTCCCCGCGCGCGGCGAAGATCTGCTCGTTGAGCAGGGTGTAGCGGGGGTTCGCCGACAGTGCTTCGACGGTGAGGTGGTCCGACCGCAGCGTCGGCAGGATGCCGATCATGACCAGTTGGGTGTCGACCGTACGGGCCTTGAGGTTCGCCGAGTTGAGGCTGGCCCGTACGTCGGATTCGAAGTCGGCCGTACCGGTGCCGGCGAGTTGGCGCGGTGCGACGTTGATCTCGACGTTGAACTGGCCCAGTTCGGTCTGGAACTGCGGGTCGGCGACCGCGGTCAGCACCTCGGCGTTGCGCATCGCGGGCATCGAGTAGTCGTCGACGAGGTTGAGTTCGATCTCCATCCCGGTGAGCGGCCGGTCGACGTCGAACCGGGACTCGCGCAGCATCTCGGCGAAGACGTCGAGGCAGTGCCGGATCTTCTCCCGGTACCGCGCGCGGTCCTCACGCGTGAACGTCCGCGGGCCAACCTCTTCACCCATCAGGTCACCATCCAGCTACTCCGAGTGGTTCCAACCTCGCACGGCCGGTGCCGCAAGGGAAGTCTCGATCGACATGGTTCCCCGACCGGACCGAGCCGACACACCCGCCACCGGCCCCTCTCGGTCTGCGGGAAGCCCGGATACGGCGGTATCGGCCGAGGGCGACCGTGGGCTCGCGTACGATCACGGGTCGGAAGTCGAAGGAGGGTCGATGCGGCGTACGGCGCAGAAACTGTTCGTGGTGGCCGCGATCGCGGAGGCGATCTCCTGGTTGGCACTGCTGACCGGGATGATCTTCAAGTACGGCCCCACCGAGAACGAGATCGGGGTGCAGATCTTCGGCCCGATCCACGGCGGACTCTTCGTCGCGTACGTCGGACTGGTCCTGCTGGTCAGCCGCCTGGGCCGGTGGAGCTGGTCGGTGACGCTGGTGGCGCTGGTCTGCGCGATCCCGCCGCTGGCCACCCTCGGCTTCGAACGCTGGGCCCGGCGTCGCGGCCTGCTGTCCGACCCCGCCCCGGCCCGGACCCCGGTGCCGGTCGCCTGACCCGCCGTCACCAGCGGCCGGCTCGGTCGGCGCGGTCAGCCGTTGACCACTGTGCAGGCGGCGATCGCACCGATCAGCAGCAGTCCGAAAATCGCCTGGAGCAGCAGCGCCGGTCCCAGGTGCGACCAGACGGTCG
The DNA here is from genome assembly GCF_053601675.1 of Micromonospora sp. NPDC004704. Classification (NCBI taxonomy): domain Bacteria; kingdom Bacillati; phylum Actinomycetota; class Actinomycetes; order Micromonosporales; family Micromonosporaceae; genus Micromonospora; species Micromonospora sp. NPDC004704. The sequence continues at coordinate 5,033 of NZ_JBSGCD010000001.1, forward strand.
GTGGGCGCGGGGTGAGCAGCTGCGCGGTGGTCAGGTTCACGATCCGTTCCACCCGTGGCGCGAGCTGCGTGTCCTTCTGCGGCCGGATGGTCACCTGGATGTGGTCGGCCGGTTCGATGGCGCTCTGCGGCAGGTGACCGTGGATCTCCATCTCGCAGAGCACGCCCTCGCTGTCCCGGATCCGCAACGGCGTGACCAGGAACTCCGGGCCCTTGCGCAGCTCCTTCCAGCGACGCTGCGCCCCGGCTCCGGACCCCGACCGCAGCAGCGAGGCGAACAGCAGCAGGATCACCCGCGCGACCCCGGCCGTGGCGAGCACCGCGACGACGATCGGTTGCTGCACCCGCATCTCGCGTGAGTAGCCCTCGAGCAACCGGATGACCCGGCCGGTGACGATCGGCCCACGCCGGTACGCCACTCGCTCGGGATAGAGCTCGCTGTCCATTTTCACCACCGAGAGTCCGCTTTGGTTCACGCATTGTATCTGTAGCCCCCGGTGGGCGGAAAGTGAGTGAATCCCGCCTCCGGTGATCGCGGTCAGGTGACAAGCCGGACGGCGCGGGTATGCCAGCGGCGAGTTGGAGAGGGGTCGACAACCATGGAGCTGTCCTTCCTGCGCCCGATCTACGCCCGACCGGGACCCTGGGCCTCGGTCTACCTGGATGCCTCACGTGACAGCCAGGACTCCCGCCCGGCGCTGGACCTGCGCTGGCGTGCGCTCCGGGAACGGCTGGCCGAGCAGGGGGCCGACCCGGCGACGGTCGCGGCGCTCGACAGCGTGGTACGCGGACACGATCCGATGGCCGGCGACTACGGGTTCGCCGCCTTCGCCAACGACGGCGAGGTGGTGCTCAGCGAGTACCTGTCCGCCCCACCGATGAAGGATCTCGCCGCGAACGGACCGCTCGCCCACACGATGCCACTGCTGGCCCAGCGCGGCGAACAGATCGCCTGGGTACGGGTGCTCGCCGACCGTACCGGCGCAGACGTCGACGGGGTCAGCGCCGGCGGGGTGACCCGCCGCGCGCAGGTCAGGGGCGGCAACAGCTTCCCCATCCGGCGGGTGGAGCCGGGCGGATGGTCGCAGTCGAATTTCCAACGGGCCGCGCTGACCGCATGGAAGCGCAACGCCAACGACGCTGCCGCGGCCACCGCCGAACTCGCCGATGCCGTCGGAGCCGAGGTGGTGGTGGTCGCGGGGGACACCCGAGCCCGGCAGATGCTCGCCGCCCAGTTGCCGGCACGCTGGCAGGACCGGATCGTGCACACCGACGCGGGCTTCCGGGCCGCAGGCACCGACAATGCCGCGCTCGACGACGTGACCGTGCAGGCCATCGCCGAGGTGGCGACCGCGCACGCCGACGCCGCCCTGGACAAGTTCGGGATGCAGGAGCAGATCGGCAACGGGATGGACGCGGTGGTGACCGCGCTGCAACGCAGCCAGGTCGAGAACATGCTGCTGGTCGACGACCCGTCCTCCACCGACCAGCTCTGGATCGGTCCGGAGCCGACCGACATCGCCACCGGACCGGAGCAGCTCACCGCCATGTCGGTGGCCGACCCGCAATCCGTACGGGCCGACGCCGCCCTGGTCCGGGCACTGGTCGCCACCGACGCCGGGCTGACCGTACTCGGGCCGGACGAGGCGCCGGATCTGCCCGACGGCGTGGGCGCGATCCTGCGGTACGCCGACGCCAGCACCCCGGGGAGGACGGATGGCTGAGCCGACAAGGGTGGTGGCGGACCTGCTCGTCGAGCGGCTGCGGGCGTGGCACGTGCCGCGGGTCTTCGGTGCCTCCGGTGACGGCGTCGAGGGGATCGTCGCGGCGCTGCGACGGGCCGGCGGCAAGCCGGCCTTCGTCCAGGCGCGGCACGAGGAGACGGCCGGTTTCATGGCCACCGGGCACGCCAAGTACAGCGGCGGGGTCGGTGTCTGCCTGGCCACCCAGGGGCCGGGGGCGATCCACCTGCTCGGCGGTCTGTACGACGCCAAGCTCGACGGCAAGCCCGTGGTGGCGATCGTCGGCCAGCAGTTGGACGGCCCGTACGGCGCCGCGTACCGGGAGATCGAGCTGCTCCGGCTGTTCAGCGACGTGTGTGAGTTCGTCCGGGTGGCGAGCACCGCGGAGCAGGTGCCCTCGCTGATCGACCGGGCGTTCCGTACCGCCGTGGCGACCCGGAGCCCGACCTGCGTGATCGTGCCGCAGCAGTTGCAGACGGCCGCCGTACCCGATCTGCCGCCACGGTCGGACGGCGTGTTCTCGATGGCGCCGGGGCTGCCCCCGGCCCGGGTGATGCCGCACGAGGAGGACCTGAACGCGGCGGCGCAGTTGCTCGGCGCCGGTCGGCGGGTGGCGATGCTCGTGGGACAGGGTGGCTACGGCGCGGCCGAGGAGATCGTCGCCCTCGCCGACCGGGTCGGCGCCGGCATCACCACCTCGCTGCTCGGCAAGCCGGTGCTCGACGAGCGGCTGCCGTTCCACACCGGGGTGATGGGGGAGTTGGGCACCACCGCGAGCGCGCAACTGCTCGGCGGTTGCGACACCCTCCTGCTGGTAGGCACGAACGATCCGTGGACCGACTACTACCCGATGCCCGGCCAGGCGGCCGTGATCCAGGTCGACATCGACGGCCGCCGGGTGGCGAACCGTTACCCGGTGGACGTGCCGCTGATCGGGGACGCGGCGGAGACGCTGCGCGCCCTGCTCGACCGGGTGCCGCAGCGGGCCAACCGGGAGTGGCGGGAGACCATAGAGGTCTCCTTCGACCGCTGGTGGAGCGATGCCACGGCCCGCGCCGACGCACCGGCCGAGCCGATGAACCCGCAGCACGTGCTGCGCGAGCTGTCGCCCCGGTTGCCCTGGGACAGCGCGGTCGCGGTGGACGTCGGCTCGGTGACCTACTGGTACGCCCGCCACGTGCAACTGCCGCCCGGTGTGCCGGCGCACCTGTCCAGCACCCTTGGTGCCACGGGCTGCTCCCTGCCGTACGGCATCGCGGCGAAGTTGGCCGCGCCGGACCGGCCCGTGGTTGTCCTCGCCGGTGACGGGGCGATGCAGCTCAACGGCCTGGCCGAGCTGGTCACGGTGGCGAACCGCTGGCACGAGTGGGCCGACCCCCGGTTTGTCGTGCTGGTGCTCAACAACCGTGACCAGGCCGGGATGAGCCAGACCCAGCGCGGGGCGGGACAGGTTGCGGTGCCGGAGGCCCAGCGGCTGCCGGACGTCCCGTACGCGGGGTGGGCCCGGCTGCTCGGCATGCACGGGTTGCGCATCGACCGGCCGGAGATGATGGGGGCGGCCTGGGACGAGGCACTCGCCGCCGACCGGCCCACCCTGATCGAGGCGGTGGTGGACGCCTCGGTGCCGCTCTCCCCGCCCGACCAGCCGTTCGCGGACCTGCGCGGGTTGCTGGCGGACCGCGCGGAGGACGGCGGCGAGGTGGCCAGCCGGGCCCGTGCCGAGCTGGTCCGGGAGCGGGCGGACGGCGGCGACGACCTGACCTGACCTGAGCGGGGTCGTGGGCGCAGGTGGCGACTCAACGCCCGTGTGTTCCGGGACGACGCGCGGTACGCAAGCGGTCACCCGGTAGGCAACCGGGTGACCCGGGATGTGCCGGGCGTTCACGGGCCAGTGGCGCAGAAGGGTGCCGTCCTCGGATTAGTCACGCAGGGTTGCGGAAAGGTCGTTTGAACGCGATCCGGACGGGAAGCCCGCGTGTGGCAAGTGGACGGATGAAGGGCGGGTCCCGGTGCGGGAGATGCAGGAATGGGTGGCCGCGAGTGGGCCCGACGTCCCCGGACCGCGGCGGATCGTGGCGTTGGACAGCCCGGCGCGGGTGCTGCTCGCCGCGGCGTCCCGGGCGCTGCGCGGCGAGGACTGCGCCGATCTCGGCTACCAGCCGATGCTGGCCCGGTTTCCGGGCACCCCGGAGGCGGTACGCCGGGCCGCGGTGGCCCGCGCGGGCGGTCGGGCGGCCCTGCCGGTGCGCCAGGTGGGGCAGGTCGACGCCGAGTGGGTGGCCCGGTGGATGGTGGACCACTATCCGGCCGGCGAGTTTCCCGGCGTGGTCCTCGGTTCGCCCAGCGGTGCCGCCGTGCACCTGGCCACCGCCCTGGGCATGCCGTGGCTCCCGGCCGGTTTCGAGGTCTCGGTGCAGTGGCCCCAGGGGGCGGTGGACAACCTGGCCGGTTCCTACGCGTACGGCTCCCAGGTGGCGCAGCGGCTGGTCGCGGTGAATCCCGGCATCCGGGTCCGGCAGGTGCACGATCCGGCGGTACGGGGGGTGCTCGCCGGGTCGACCGTGTCCCTGGTGCTGCGCTGGCGGCAGTTGCCGCAGGCGTACCGGAACTTCCTCGACGAGCGGCTGGCACCGGGTGCGCCCGTGCTGTTGCTGCGGGACGTACGGACCTGGCCGGTCGCCGATCAGGGGCAGGGACACGCGTTCCAGTTGGGCAGCCCCGGCAGCGGGATGACACCGGCCGACTTCCGCATCCTCAGCGAGCCGCTGAACCAGGTGCTGCGTACCGCGGGTGGCGATCCGCAGCGGTGGGAACCGCCGCCGCCGGTCGGTCCGCAGGGGTACGCCGAGCACGGCATCGAGCCCGGCTTCGAGCAGAGCGTGCTGGACTGGGTCCGGGAGGCCGACAGCGCCCTGCACCGGGTGCTCTTCGCCGAGCCGGAGGCGCTCAGCGCGTCGACCGCGGACGTGTACCGGGGATGGCTGCGGGCCGCCGGCAAGAGCGGTGACCGGTGCGTGGTGGAGTGCGGGCGGCTGATCGATCCGTGGCAGGTGGTCCGGGCGGGGCTGGTGCCGTACTGGTGCGAGAACGCGACCAGTCGTCGGGTGGCCGGCGCGGAGTGGTGGCTGGCCGGCAGTACGGCGTTCAGTTCGGTCGACGTGCTGCCCGAGCCGCCGGGGATGCGTTCACCGGCACTGGCCGGGCTGCCGCAGTGGCTGGCGGTGGCGTCGTTCGGTCGCCGTCGCCGGGCCCTGGACCGGATCGCGGCGCGGGGCTATCCGGTCACCTCGGTACCGACCCGGCACGCCACCGAGGTGTTGCGCGGGCAGCCGTACGACCTGCCGGCGCCGCCGCGCCTCGGGGTGCAGGAGGCACTGGCCGGCCTGCGGGCCAGCGGCACCGCGCACGGACTGCTGGTCTGTTGAGGGCATCCGCCGTCCTGTCGAGGGGGTCCGCCGGCCAAAACATCCCGCGAAAGTCCGGTCCCGTGATTGAGTACCTACAGAGCGGGAACGTCGCTGACTGCAACCGGTTGACTGCGCTACGTGACGAAATGGTGAGCGGGCGCTGTTGGGCTGTTTCCGGTCAGATCTTCGCGCTCCGGTCCGGTCCACCGTGGCGAGGGCGTCACTGGCCGGTTCCGTAAATCCGGGTGGGGGACCTTCCTGAGGGAGGCGCGGATGTTCGGACAGATCAGCACGGGCACGACCACGAACGCGAGTACGACCACGAGCACGGACACACCCACGACTACGCCCACGCCCGCGCCGAACGAACGCGGGCTGGAGGACCTCGACGCGGCCGCGCTGGCGTACGCGGCACGGATCGAGGGCCTGCCGGACGAGCGCCGGCAGGAGGCCCGTGACGACCTGGTCCGGTTCGCGCTGCCGTTCGCCGGCCGGCTGGCCCGCCGCTACCGGGGGCGGGGCGAGCCGTTGGAGGACCTCGAACAGGTCGCCCGGCTCGGCCTGGTCAACGCCGTCGACCGGTACGACCCGGAACGCGGTTCGTTCACCGCCTACGCCGCGATCACCATCGTCGGCGAGATCAAGCGGCACTTCCGGGACCGCACCTGGGGGGTGCACGTCCCGCGCCGGCTGCGCGACCTGATCCTCGAGGTCGGCCAGGCGACTGCCGCGCTGACCAGCGAACTGTCCCGGGCACCGACGGTGGCCGAACTGGCGGCGAGGCTCGAAACCCCGCAGGAGGAGATCCTCGCGGCCCTCGAATCCGCCGCCGGTTACAGCCCGGCCTCGCTCAACGCGCCGGTCGGCGGGGAGAGCTCGGCCGAGTTCGGTGACCTGGTGGGGGAGTCCGACGCCGATCTGGAGTCGGTGGACGACCGGGTGACCGTCAGCGGCCTGCTCGGGCGGCTGCCCTGGCGGGAGCGGCGCATCCTGGCCATGCGGTTCTACGGCAACCAGACCCAGGCCGAGATCGCCGCCCGGTTCGGCATCTCCCAGATGCACGTCTCCCGGTTGCTCTCCCGCGCGCTCACCTGGCTGCGCCAGGCCATGCTCGCCGACGCTCCGGCACCCTGGCAGGCCGGCGGAGTGGATCCGGACGCCCCGGAGACCCGGCTGTCGGTCCGCCAGTCCGGTGACCGTACGGTCATCGCGATCGGCGGCGAACTCGACCGCGACACCAGCGACCAGTTGCGACGCGCGGTCGTCGAGGCGGTGAGCAGTGGGCAGCCCACCGAGGTGGTGGTCGACCTGGTCGACGTGGGACTGCTCGAGCCCGGGGGGATAGCGGCGCTGATCGCGGGCCGGGACGCGGCCGCCCGCAGCGGCGTGGCCCTGAAGCTGACCCGGGCCCAGCCCGGCGTACGGCACTCGCTCGCCTCGGCCGGACTGGCACCGCTGCACGAGTGACCGCCGGGCGGTGGGATCGTCACCACCGCCCGCCGGTCCGGGCCACCACCACGACGGCATCGACTCAGCCCTTCCCGTCCTCTTCCGGCGGTTGGCCGGTACGCCAGTGCTCACTGCTCGGGCCGCCCCGGTCGTTGTCCAGTTGCACGTCCGGCGCGCTCGGCTCGAAACTCGGCCGGCGTACCTCCTCCGGCTCCGGGACCTCGATCGGGCGGGCACCCGAGCGCGGATCGGGCTGCCAGCGGGTCGCCTCGCGGGCACCGTACGCGCCTCCCGGGCTTGACTTGTCCGAGCCGTGGTGCTGCTCGGCGTGCAACTCGTCGCCGATGTCCTGTGGCGGTTTGGTCGAGCGCTGTGGCAGATCCCGGCCGAGATCGGCCACCAGTGGGCCGTACTTGGCGTCGAAGGCGGGACGCTCGGAGCGGATCCGCGGCATCCGGTCGAAGTTGCGCAGCGGTGGCGGGCAACTGGTCGCCCACTCCAGCGAGTTGCCGAAGCCCCAGGGATCGTTGACGGCCACGATCCGACCGAACCGGTACGACTTCCACAGGTTGTAGATGATGAACAGGGTCGAGGCGCCGAGGATGAACGAGCTGATCGTCGAGACCATGTTCAGCGCGGTGAAGCCGTCGGTGGGCAGGTAGTCGGCGTACCGACGGGGCATGCCCTCGTTGCCCAGCCAGTGCTGGATCAGGAAGGTGCCGTGGAAGCCGATGAACATGGTCCAGAAGTGGAGCTTGCCGAGGCGTTCGTCGAGCATCCGCCCGGTCATCTTCGGGAACCAGAAGTAGACCCCGCCGAACGCCGCGAACACGATCGTGCCGAACAGTACGTAGTGGAAGTGCGCCACCACGAAGTAGCTGTCGTGTACGTGCCAGTCGACCGGCGGGCTGGCCAGCAGGACGCCGGTGAGCCCGCCGAACAGGAAGGTGACCAGGAAGCCGATGGCGAACAGCATCGGCGTCTCGAAACTGATCTGCCCCTTCCACATGGTGCCGATCCAGTTGAAGAACTTCACCCCGGTCGGTACGGCGATCAGATAACTCAGGATGCTGAAAAAGGGCAGCAGAACCTGCCCGGTGCCGAACATGTGGTGGGCCCAGACCGTCATCGACAGCACCGTGATGGCGATGGTGGCGAAGACGATGCCCTTGTAGCCGAAGATCGGCTTGCGGGCGAAGACCGGGATGATCTCGGTGATGATGCCGAAGAACGGCAACGCGACGATGTAGACCTCGGGATGGCCGAAGAACCAGAACAGGTGTTGCCACAGCAGTGGGCCGCCGGTGGCCGGATCGTACACATGGGCGTCGATCCGGCGGTCGGCGTAGAGCGCGAGCAGCGCGGCTGCGAGAAGCGGGAAGACCAGGATCACCAGGACCGCGGTGAGCAGGATGTTCCAGGTGAAGATCGGCATCCGGAACATGGTCATGCCGGGCGCCCGCAGGGTGATGATCGTGGTGATCATGTTGACCGCGCCGAGGATGGTGCCGAGGCCGGAGACGACCAGCCCGATCACCCACATGTCGGGTCCGATACCGGGGCTGTGCTGGGCCCGGCTCAGCGGGGTGTAGGCGGTCCAGCCGAAGTCGGCCGCCCCGTCGGGGGTGAGGAAACCGAGCACCACCAGCGAGCCGCCGAGCAGGTACAGCCAGTAGGCGAATGCGTTCAGCCGGGGGAAGGCAACGTCCGGTGCCCCGATCTGCAGCGGTACGACGTAGTTGCCGAACGCGAAGACCAGCGGGGTGGCGAAGAGCAGCAGCATGATCGTGCCGTGCATGGTGAAGAGCTGGTTGTACTGCTCGTTGGAGAGGAACTGGAGTCCGGGGCGCCCCAGCTCGGCCCGCATCAGCATCGCCATCACGCCGCCGAGGATGAAGAACACGAACGAGGTGGTCAGGTAGAGCAGGCCGATCTGCTTCGCGTCGGTGGTGCCCAGCAGCTTGATCAGGTGGCTGCCCCGGATCGCCTGCCGGATCGGACCGGGGTATCCGCCGAAGCGCGCCGGTGCCAGCACGATAGGCCCTCGTTCGCGTTCCCGCTCGGTGGTTACCCGCTTCGGCATCGCTTCTCACCCCGTCATCACCGCAGAAAGGACGGGCGTGGCTACCCGGTCTGCGCGGGTCGAAACCCGGCACGTCGGGAAATTTCGGTCTAGCGGGACGCCGCCCCTCGGGGCGGCACCTTCGAGCAGTCGGAACCCGATCGGATCGTCGGGCCGCGAACCGGTGGAGGACATGCCGGACCGGGCCTCCGGTGCCGCCCCGCCGACCGGCTGGCGTGGCGACACCGGGGGTCGGCCAGCCCGGTCCCGGACGGGCCGGGCGGGGAGGCGGTAACCGTCACCGGTCGACCGGTGCGCGGGTGGTCAACAGCCCGAGGCCGATCATGCCGAGCCCGAGGCCGAAGTGCAGCCAGTCGTCGGACCGGTTGAGCGGCAGGAAGTTCGCCGCGGTCTCGTGCCCGATCACCAGGCCGTACAGCCACAGCAACAGGTAGACCGCGCCGCCGCCGACCAGGAACCCCCGGGACCCGGCGATCGTACGAGCCAGCGCGATCCCGGCCAGCCCGAACGCCAGGTGCACCAGGTTGTGCAGGACCGACACCTGGAACACCCCGAACAACTCGGCGCCGGAGGCGTGCCCGGCGAAGCCGAGCCGGTCGTACCCGGTGGTGACACCGGGGATGAAACCGAGCACACCGATCAGCAGGAACACCGCTCCCACCGTCGCCGCCGAGATCCGGACCAGCGCCGGTCCGGACCATCCGCGCGTCGCCTCGGTGGATCCGCCGGTCGGGGCGTGGAACTCTCCGGCCATTGCCGTACCTCCGTCCGCCGGCCGGCCGGATTCCCGGTGCGCCACCGGACAAACCTCCCCCGCCGGACCGTGTTGCCCTTGTCCCCAGCCGGGTCAGGCGGCCCGCAGTACGGGCCCGGCCAGTGACCGGACCCGGTGGTAGAGCTCGACGTAACGCTCCGCCATGATCGCCGGGGTGAACCGGCGCGCTGCCTCCCGCCGGCACTCGTCCGGGTCGATCAGGCTGGCGGCGACCAGCAGGTCGGCCAACTCGTCCTCGTCGTCGGTGAGCAGTCCGGTCCTCCCGTGCGCGACCAACTCGGGCAGGCAACCACGCGCGGTCGCCACCACCGGTGTGCCCAGCGCCAGTGACTCGACCACCGCCGTTCCGCCCGGCTCCTCCCACCGCAGCGGGAACAGGGTCGCGCGGGCGCTCGCCACCAGGTCGTCGCGGTCCCGGCCGGCGACCGTACCGACCCACCGGACCCGGACACCGTCGACGTGCGGCGCCACCCGCTCGTCCCAGTACCGCACGTCCGGGTTCTGGCGGGCCTGCTCGTCCGCGGCGGCCAGGTCCTCCGGCCGGTGGTACGGGCCGACCGGCCCCGCCAGCACCAGCGGGAAGCCGGCCCGGTGGGCCAGCCGGGCGGCGACGTCCTGCCCCTTGCCCGGGTTGATCCGCCCGAGCACCACCACGTGCTCGCCCTTCTCCACCGCCGGCCGGCGGTCCGCGTCGACCGCCAGCGGGGTGGCCAGGTGCACGTGACCGACCGAGTGGGCGCGCAGTGCCGCCGGGGCGCGGGCCAACTGCGCCGCCGAGACGCCGTTGACCCGTACCCGGTCCCCGCCGTCGAGCTGTCCGTAGAGGTCCGGGTGCTTGCCCAGATCCCAGTGCAGGGTGTGCAGTACGGGCGGCCCGTCGGGGCCCATCGCCGCCAGTGTGGCCAGGCCGACCGCCTCCACGTGGTCGTGCACCAGGTCGATGTCGTCGCGCCCGCGTACGGCCCGGACCACCCCGCCGAGGTGCGCCTGGGCGATCCCGCACACCTGGTTGTACGGCCGCTGCAACGACGGGAACTGGCCGTCGGCGAAGACCGACAGCCGCTCGTCCGCGGCCAGGGTGCTGGAGCCGACCGAGGCCAGCACCACCCGTACGCCCAGCCGTCGCAGCTCGGGCACGAGGGTGGCGACCACGTTCTCGATCCCGCCGTAGCCCGGTGGCGGTACGGACAGCCACGGTCCGGCGTTCATCAGCACGGTCAGCCCCATCGGGACCCGGCCCGGCTCACTGCGGCACCGCTTCGCCCTGCCAACGCCGCATCGTCTCGCGGAACTGGATCAACGGCGGGCGCTCCTGCACCGACACGTCGCTGACCACGATCTCCCGTTCCAGGTTCGGCAGCGCCTCCGTACCGCCCCGGCGGAACTGGGTGAGCAGGGTGGCAGGCGGCGTCTTCGACCTGACCTGACCCTGACGGTGCAGCCGGGACCACGCAGTCAGCATGATCTGGGCCGACATCCGCCCCAGGGCCGCCGTGTCCTGGTGCCGGTGCAGGCGTTCGCCGAGATCCACCTGGGCCAGTGCGTCGAGCCCGACCAGTTCGAGCAGGTCGATCAGCATCGCCGTCTCGACGCCGTACCCGGAGACGAACGGGACCCGTTCCAGCACCTCGCGGCGGCCGGCGTACTCACCGGCGAGTGGCTGGACGAACCCGGCGAGTTCCGGCCAGAACAGGTTGAACAGGGGCCGGGCCATCAGTTCGGTGACCCGTCCGCCGCCGTCCGGCTCGACGGTGCCCGCCTCGATCAGCGGACGGTGGTAGAAGCCCTTGACGAAGCAGACCGACGGGTCGGTGAGCAGCGGCCCGAGCAGCCCGGTGACGAAGTGCGGACGGAACTCACGCAGGTCGGCGTCGACGAAGGCGATCACGTCACCGGCCGCCGCGGCCAGGCCGGCCCAGAGGGCGTCACCCTTGCCGTCGAGCCGGGGCAGCCCCCGGGTCACCTCGTCCTGGCTGACCACCCGCGCCCCGGCGGCGGCCGCGACCTCGGCGGTGCGGTCGCTGGACCGGGAGTCGACCACGATCACCTCGTCGACCAGTGCCACCCGTTCGACCAGGTGCTCGCGGATCGTCGCCACGATCGCGCCGACGGTCGCCTCCTCATCGAAAGCGGGTATGACCACACTGACCGTGGTGTCGCCCTTGGCCCGGCCGAGCTGATGCGCGGTCCACTGCCGAGCCGAGCCGGTACGGTACGTGGACCAGGCTTCCACCACGGGTGAGACGGTCGTTTGCGAGTGCCGCACAGGCCCACCCCCGAGTCATGAGTCGATCGAAGCGTTAGCGGATTTCCCGGACGGGGACCCAACTAACCGGTGACGCTCTAACATATTGATCACCAAAATCTGCTATTTCCTGTCTCGTCCCGATGAACGTTTGATGTCGCCCCTGTCGTGGCAACAGGTGTCCGATGATGTCACTGGGGCCTGAGCGGAGGTCGGTTTGATGGCCAGGTGTCGTATTGGCCTCATCGGCGCGGGGAATGTGGCCCAGCGTCACGCCCGGGTCCTGGCCGGTTTTGCCGACGTGCACCTCACCGGCGTCACCGACGTACTGCCCGACGCCTGCGAGCGCCTGGCCGACCAGCATGCCGCTCCGGCGTACCCGGACGTCGCCACGCTGTTGGAAGCGGACCTGGACGCGGTCTACGTCTGCGTACCGCCGTTCGCGCACGGCCCGGCGGAGGAGGCGGTGATCGCCGCCGGACTGCCCATGTTCGTGGAGAAGCCGGTCGCCGCCGAGTTGGCCACCGCCGAGCGGATCGCCGGCCTCGTCGCCGAACGGGAGATCCTCACCGCGGTCGGCCACCACTGGCGTTACCTGACCGTCCTGGACCGGATGTGGGACCTGCTGGCCGGCCGTCCGGTACGGATGGTCGGCGGTGCGTGGCTGGACAAGGTGCCGCCGGTGTCCTGGTGGAGCCGGCGGGAGCTCTCCGGTGGCCCGGTGGTCGAGCAGGCCGCCCACGTGCTCGACCTGCTCCGGCTGGTGGCCGGGGAGGCGACCGAGGTGAGCGCGTACGGCGACGGCCTCCCGCCGGACGTGGACGGGGCCGACATCGACTCGGTCACCACGGCGAGTCTGCGCTTCACGACCGGGGCGGTGGGCACCCTGGTCTCCGGCTGCACCCTCGGCTGGAAGCACCGGGCCGGCGTGGAGATCGTCGCGGACGGGCTGGTGCTGACCCTCGGCGAGGACGGCCTGGCGTGGCGGGACGGGGCCGGGGAGGGTTGGCTGCCGGCCGATCCGGAGGCTGCCCGGATCGCGGTGGACCGAGCCTTCGTCGACGCCGTACGCGGCATCGGGGACGACATCCGGGTCCCGTACCCGGAGGCGTTGCGTACCCACCGGCTGGCGTGCGCGGTGGCGCGGTCGGCGGCGACCGGGCGTCCGGTACGGATCGCCCCGGCGGTCGAGGCGCTCGCGACCGCCACCCACGGCGCCAGGGTCGGATCAGGGCTCGATGCCTGAACGGGTGATCGTGGTGTCCGGGCCGGGTGAGGTGGCGATCCGCGAGGAGGAACCCGGGCCGCTGCGGCCGGACACCTACCGGGTCCGGACCCTCTACACCGGGATCTCGGCCGGCACCGAGCTGAGCTATGTCAAGGGCACCAACCCGTACCTCTCGGCCGGCTGGAACGCAGACCTGGGGCTCTTCCGACCGGGCGAGCCCGCCGCCGCCTATCCGGTGAACCGGCTCGGTTACATGGAGGTCGGCCAGGTCACCGAGAGCCGGACCCCGGCGGTCACCGAGGGCGCCATCGGGGCGATGGTCTACGGGCACCGCACCGGCTACCTGGCCGATCCGCTGGTCGACCGGTTCGTGCCACTGCCCGACGACCTGGACCCGTTGCTCGGGATCTACGTCGCGCACATGGGTCCGATCTGCGTGAACGGGCTCCTGCACGCCGCCGCGGACCTGTTCGGCCCGGACGTCCGTTCGGTCGGCGACGGGGTGCGCGGGCGCCGGGTGGCGGTCACCGGTGCCGGCGTGGTCGGCCTGCTCACCGCGTTGCTCGCCCGGCATCACGGCGCGGCGTCGGTGGTGGTCCTCGATCCCACCCCGACGCGTCGGGCGGTGGCCGGCGCGCTCGGCCTGGAAACGCTGGACCCGGGCCCGCTGACCGATAGTGATCAGGGGTTCGGTGATCCGGCGGTGCTGCTCAAGACGCGATGGGCGCACGGACCGGGGGACCGGGGCGCCGACGTGGTGTTCCAGTGCCGGGGGCAGGGCGGTGCGCTGCGGCTGGCCCTGCGCCTGGTACGCCCCCAGGGGACCGTGGTCGACCTGGCGTTCTACCAGTCCGGCGCGGAGCAGGTCCGGCTCGGCGAGGAGTTCCACCACAACGGGCTCACCCTGCGGTGCGCGCAGATCGGCCGGGTGCCGCGCGGGCTCGCACCGACCTGGGACCGCGAGCGGCTCTCCGGCGAGACCGTCGCCCTGCTCCGGGCGTACGGCGAACTCGTCGCCGAGCACCTGGTGTCGGCGATCGTGCCGTTCGACGACGGCCCCGCCCTCCTCACCGACCTGGCCGCCGGCCGACGGCAGGAACTCCAGGTCGTGCTCGCCTGCTGACCCCGACCGGAGCGCCAGGTCGTGCCCTCCGGCGGCGCGTCGCGGGGGCCGGGAGGCTGGTCGGCCCGGTTACGGTGGAATCCATGACCGCGCCCCCCACCGCCCGGCGCGTCGGCCTGCCGGCGCTGCTGCCCTACCTGCGGGCGCACCGAGGCACCCTGTTCGTCGTCGCCGTGCTGTCGCTGCTCAGCGCCGGGGCGGCGCTGGTCCAACCGCTGCTCACCCGCGAGGTGCTCGACGCGATCGGCGCCGCGCAGCCGGTCACCCGGCTGGTGGGTCTGCTGGTCGCCCTGCTCGTCGTCGGCGCGGCCCTCGACGGCGTACGCGACTATCTGCTCCAGCGCACCGCCGAGGGACTGGTCCTGGGCACCCGACACCGCCTCGCCGGACACCTGCTCCGGCTGCCGATCGTCGAGTACGACCAGCGTCGCACCGGTGACCTGCTGTCCCGTGTCGGCGCCGACACGACCCTGCTGCGGGCGGTGGTGACCTCCGGCCTGTTCGAGACCGTCACCGGCTTTGTCATGGTGCTCGGTGCCGGTACCGCGATGATCCTGCTCGACCCGCTGCTGTTCGGCGTGACCCTCGCCGGGGTCGGGGTCGGCCTGAGCGTCGCACTCTTCTTCGCCCGCCGGGTGCGCGGCCTGTCCGAGCAGGCGCAGGCGCGGGTCGGCGAGATGACCTCGGCGGTGGAACGGGCGATCTCCGCGGCCCGCACCATCCGGGCCAGCCGGGCCGAGGAGCGGGAGACCGACGGGGTCGGTACGGCGGCCACCCAGGCGTACGCGGCCGGTCTGCGGGTCGCCCGGATACAGGCGCTGATCGGACCGGTCAGCATGACCGCCGTCCAGGGCGCCTTCCTGGTGGTCCTCGGTGTCGGGGGCGCCCGGGTGGCGACCGGTGCGATCAGCGTCGGTGACCTGGTCGCCTTCATCATGTTCCTGTTCTTCCTGGTGCTTCCGCTGGGACAGGCGCTGAACGCCTACACCCAGTTGCAGACCGGTCTGGGGGCGTTGCAGCGGATCGAGGAGGTGCTGGACCTGCCGGTGGAGGGCGCGGGGGACACCCCGGCGGTCCTGCCACCGCCCCGCCGTCCGGCCGCTGCCACGGCGGCAGCGGTCGAGTTCGACCGGGTCAGCTTCGGTTACGCCGACGCCGGGCCGGTGCTGCACGAGGTGAGCTTCACCGTGCCGTACGGCACCCGGACCGCGCTCGTCGGCCCCTCCGGCGCTGGCAAGTCGACCCTGCTGGCGCTGGTCGAGCGCTTCTACGAGGTGACCGACGGCCATGTGAAGGTCGGCGGGGTGGACATCCGCGACCTGTCCCGCGACGCGCTGCGCGCCCAACTCGGTTACGTCGAGCAGGAGGCACCGGTGCTGGCCGGGACGCTGCGGGAGAACCTGCTGCTGACCGCGCCGGACGCGACCGAGGAGCGCCTGCTCGCCGTACTGGCCGAGGTGAACCTGACCCGGGTGGTGCAACGCTCCCCGCTGGGGCTGGACACCCAGGTCGGCGAGGGCGGGGTGCTGCTCTCCGGCGGGGAACGCCAGCGCCTGGCGATCGCCCGTACGCTGCTGGCGAACCCGCCGGTCCTGCTTCTGGACGAACCGACCAGCAACCTCGACGCGCGCAGCGAGGCGGCCCTGCGTCGGGCGATCGACGCGGTCGCCGCCGACCGGACCCTGTTGATCGTGGCGCACCGGCTGGCGACGGTGGTCGACGCGGACCAGATAGTGGTCCTCGACGCGGGCCGGGTGGTGGCGGTCGGACCACACCTGGAACTGACCGAGACCAGCCCGCTGTACCGGGAGCTGGCCGCGCATCAGCTTCTCGTCGGCTGAGCCGCTGACCAGGGGTTCCCGGACCGGACATACCGCTGCGGCAAGCCGGGCCGCACAGTTGCGCCGAAGTCGGCTACCGTTGCCGCTCATGGGTGTGTCGACACGGTTGAAGAGCAGGTTCCGGCGTTTCTTGCAGCGGCCGGGTAGCACGGTGGATCTGGCGCCGCTGGAGAAGCTGCTGCCCGCGATCGAGGCGCGCGAGGAGGAACTCTCGGCCCTCGACGACGCCGAGCTGACCGAGGCGGCCGGCAAGGCCGAGGACTTCGCGGAGATCTGCGCCGTCGGCCGCGAGGCCGCCCGCCGCGGCATCGACCAGCGGCCGTACGACGTACAGCTGCTCGGCGCGATGTCGCTGCTCGCCGGCAAGGTCGCCGAGATGGCCACCGGTGAGGGCAAGACCCTGACCGCCACGATCGCCGCGTACGGGCACGTTCGGCGCGGCAACGGCCCGGTGCACGTGCTGACCGTCAACGACTACCTGGCCCGCCGGGACGCCGAGTGGATGGAGCCGATCTACCGGCTGCTCGGGCTGAGCGTCGGCTGGGTGACCGAGGCGTCGACCCCCGAGGAGCGTCGCGCGGCGTACGCGTCCGACGTCACCTATGTCTCGGTCAGCGAGGCCGGTTTCGACTACCTCCGCGACCAGCTCGTCACCGACCTCGAGGACCGGGTGCAGCCGAAGCTGACCACCGCGATCGTCGACGAGGCCGACTCGATCCTGATCGACGAGGCCCGGGTGCCGATGGTGCTGGCCGGTGCGGTGCCCGGCGAGCAGGACCCGGTGCACGCCGCGGCGGCGCTGGTCCGCGGGCTGCGCGCCGGGGAGGACTACGAGATCGCCGACGACGGCCGCAGTGTGGCTTTCACCACCACCGGGCTGTCCGTGATCGAGGCGAAGCTCGAGGACGTCAACCTCTACGCCGACGAGAACATGGAACAGCTCTCGGCGGTCAACGTGGCGCTGCACGCGCACGCCCTGCTGCACCGGGACGTGGACTACATCGTCCGCAACGGCGCGGTGGAGCTGATCGACGAGATGCGCGGCCGGGTCGCCCAGCGCCGCCGCTGGCCGGACGGTCTCCAGGCGGCGGTCGAGGCCAAGGAGGGACTCACCGCCACCGCCGAGGGCGAGGTCCTCGGCACGATCACCGTGCAGGCGTACGTCGCGCTCTACCCGACCGTGTGCGGCATGACGGCCACCGCGGTCCTGGTCGGTGACCAGCTCCGGGAGTTCTTCTCGCTCGAGGTCGCGGTGATCCCGCCGAACACCCCGTGTGTCCGGGTGGACGAGCCGGACCGGATCTACGCCACCCGGGCCGAGAAGGAAGAGGCCCTGGTCACCGAGATCAAGTCCAGCCACGAGACGGGCCGGCCGGTGCTGGTCGGCACGCTCGACGTCAAGGAGTCGGAGAGCCTGTCCAAGGCCCTGCTCGCCGCGGACGTGCCCTGTCTGGTGCTGAACGCGAAGAACGACGCCGAAGAGGCGGCGATCATCGCCGAGGCCGGCGCGTACGGCGCGGTGACCGTTTCCACCCAGATGGCCGGTCGGGGTGTCGACATCCGGCTCGGCGGCAGCGAGCAGACCGACCGGGACCGGGTCGCCGAACTCGGCGGCCTGTACGTCATCGGCAGCGGCCGGCACGACAGCCGCCGGGTCGACGACCAGCTCCGTGGCCGGGCCGGCCGGCAGGGCGACCCCGGTCGGTCGGTCTTCTTCGTCAGCCTCGAGGACGAACTGGTCCTGCGGCACGCCTCGGACGCGATCCCGCCCTCGCCGAAGATGAACGCCGACGGTCTGGTCCAGGACGAACAGGTCGACTTCGCGGTCGAGCACGCCCAGCGGGTCGCGGAGGGGGTCAACCACGAGATCCACCGCAACACCTGGCGTTACAGCGTGGTGATCGAGCAGCAGCGCAAGGCCCTGGCCGAGCGTCGCGAGCGGCTGCTGAGCAGTGACGTCGCCGCCGACATGCTGAAGAACCGGTTCCCGGAGAAGACCGAGGAGATCGACTCCGAGGTGCTGTCCCGGGCCGCCCGGTCGATCGCGCTCTACCACCTCGACCGGCTCTGGGCCGAGCACCTGGCCGAGCTCTCCGAGGTCCGGGAGGGTGTGCACCTGCGTGCCCTGGGCCGGCTCGACCCGCTCGACGAGTTCCACCGCGCGGCCGTGCCGGCGTTCACCGCCCTGGTGCCGGAGATCGAGACGCGGACGGTGGCGACCTTCGAGGAGGCCGAGATCGGCGAGGACTGGCAGCCGGACGAGTCGGAGCTGGTCCGGCCGAGCGCGACCTGGACGTACCTGGTCCACGACAACCCGTTCGGGTCGGAACTCGACCGCCTGATCGCCGCGGTCGGCCGGCGGCTCACCGCCGCCTCCCGCTGACCGGAAGCCGGGGCCCCGCACACCGCAGGTCGGTGGGCGGGGCCGTCGCTTTCCCGGTTTGATCCTCGGCCCGCACGGGTAGTAGGGCGGGTCCGATCAGGCCGGGGAAAGGCGAGACATGACCGAGGCGAGCGAACGAGCGGGGCGTGCCGCGCGGTACGCGGTGGTGGCCTGGGCCCCGGCCCGGTGAGCCTGGAGATCCGGGCGGCGCACCCCACCGAGACGCTGGGTGTGCTGGAGACCGCCGCCCTGCTGCGCGAACTGACCGCCGGGCTGATCGCGAGCAACGACTTCGACGACGCCCTGGAGCGACTCGTCCGGACCAGCCAACGGGCCATTCCGGGGGTGACCTGGTGCGGGGTGACCGTGTTGCGGGCCGG
The DNA here is from genome assembly GCF_053601675.1 of Micromonospora sp. NPDC004704. Taxonomy (NCBI): domain Bacteria; kingdom Bacillati; phylum Actinomycetota; class Actinomycetes; order Micromonosporales; family Micromonosporaceae; genus Micromonospora; species Micromonospora sp. NPDC004704. The sequence goes on from NZ_JBSGCD010000001.1 coordinate 23,688, forward strand.
GGCGCCGGCCGCCGTGGTGGCGTCCGATCCGGCCTCCCGGAGTCTGGACGACATCGAGTACGGCACGGACGGGCCCTCGCTGACCGCGATCCGTACCCGGGACCTGGTGCACGTCGCCGACCTGCGCCGGGAGTCCCGGTGGCCGGGCTGGACCCGGCGGGCGCGGGCGCTCGGCGTACGGGGGGTGATCTCCGCCCCGGTCGACGTCGACGATCATGTGGTGGGGGCGATCAACCTCTACGCGCGTGAGCCCGGGGCGCTCGGTGAGCAGCGGCAGGTGACCGCCATGCTGCTCGCCGAGCATGCCGGGCTGCTGCTCGCCTCCGTACGGGACCGGGCCAGGCAGCACGCGCTGAGCGGTGAGCTGGACCGGACCCTGGCCAACGGTGAGCTGGTCGGCCAGGCGATCGCGGTGATCATGACGGAGCGGGGCTGTTCCGCGCCGGAGGCGTTGCAGGTGCTCCGGCGTACCTCGGGAGCCCTGTCGATCCCGTTGCGGGAGGTGGCCGAGCGGCTGGTCCGATCCTTGGCCCGGTCGCGTACGTCGTGATCTTCTCCCGGCGCGCCGTGGGCGGCGCGCCGGGAGATTCTCGCTGATCGCGTCGGAAGGCGATACAGAGCGTGTCGGAAATCCGGTTCGGCGCGATACCGTGCGGGGTAGGGCCTGACGGTAGTCGATGAACGAACCGGGGAGGTCGCCGCCGTGGAGAGCCGTTTGCGGGTGCAGGGTCACCCGATCCAACCGATGCTGGTGACCTTCCCGTTCGGGTTGTTCGTCAGTGCCGTGGTCTTCGACCTGACCTACCTCGCGGGCGGTCCGACGTTCCTCGGTGAGGTCGGCTACTGGACGGTGGTGGCCGCGCTGGTCGCGGCGGCACTGGCCGCCGGGGCCGGACTCGTCGACCTCTGGGATGTCCCGGACGGGCGTACCCGCCGGACCGCGATCACGTTCAACCTGGTCAACGCCGGGGTGGCGGTGCTGTTCGTCTTCGCCTGCCTGATCCGCTCCGGTTCACCCGAGTACGCCGCCACCGGTGTCCTGGTCGCGGTCGAACTGCTGGCGCTGGCGGTCGGAGCGGTCGGGGTGTGGCTGGGCGCCGTCCTGGTACGCCGCTTCGACCAGGGCGGCGGCGAGCCCGGCTCGCTCGACACCCTCCGCCCCGACTTCGAACCCGCCCCCCACCCCCACCGCACCTGACCCCCACCCCGCGCACCGCTCCCCGATCAGCGCTGATTCCCTGAAAGAGGCGCAATCGGACCCGGAATTGCCCCTCTTTCTCTCAAGAGCGGTCTTGGGCGGGTGCGGGGGAGCGGGCGGCGGTCAGTGGGGGACGGCGGAGCGGTGGGCGGCCAGGACGTCGTCGCCGAAGTCGCTGTGCGGGCGGCGGAGCACCGTGTGCGGGTGGTTGCCGTCCTCGCTGGTGTTGTCGTACTCGATCAGCAGGTCGTCGCCCTGGATGCGGTAGTAGTGCCGCTGGCGGGGGACGGTCGGGCCCTGCCAGGCGAAGTGCAGGTCGCCGCCGGCGACCCGTACCGCCTCACGGGCGGCCAGTTCCGGCGGTAGCCGGTCGAGGTAGAGGGCGACCAGCTGGTCCAGCATCGCCCGCGCGGATAAACCCAGCCCGGCGGCCCGGAGCCCGAGCGGTTCGATCCGGGCCGGCGCCACCGGCGAGGGGCCACTGCGCAGGTCGTCCGGCGCCCGGTCGGAGACGATCGCGGCGGCCCGGCCGACCGGGCCGATCGCGTCCAGCAGCTCGCGGGCCAGATCCTCCTCCGGGGCGAGCGGGCGGCTGACCGGCCGCCCGGCGTAGCTGACCGTGGCGGGGTTGGCGCCGAGGAAGACGGGGGTGGGGAAGACCTGGTCGTCCAGGACGGTCATGGTCACCGAGAGGTGGTGCCCCTCGAACCGCCAGGACCAGTGGTCGTCCCGGTCCGGGTCGCCGAAGACGGCCACCCAGTAGTCGTTACTGTGCCGCTGCCGGCGCCAGTCCTCCTGCCGGTCGAGCACCTCCTCCAGCGCGATGATGCCCATCGCCTGGGCGTACGCGTGCGGACTCAGCGCGGTGGCGAGCAGCCGGTGCGCGGCCTTGCGGGCGGCCCGGTCCAGGTCGGCGATGCAGGCCCCGGGGCGGGGTCGGGGACGGTACTCGATCCACCGCCGGTCCGCGTCCGCGTCGAAGGGGCGGGCCGCGAGTTCGCGCTCCGGGCCGGCGAGCGCGCTGAGCAGCGCCGTCGCCGCGGTCCGCATCTGCCGGTGTACGGGATCATCCACCCGCCCTGTATACCTGGTCGCTCGCCTCGACCTCGGCCTGGGTGACGCCCGCGTCGGTCACGCCGTCGTAGGCGAACACCACCATCGGGGTGCCGTCCCGGTCGTGTTGCCGGTCGGTACGCCGATAGCGCTGGACCAACCCGTCGATCTCCAGTTCGACGCTCGAGGCGTCCTCGGCGCTGAACAGCGTGCCGTCCCGGGGCCCTCCGACGAGCAGGGCGTCCGGTGTCTGCGGGGTCGTCATGGCCGGCCGGCTACCCGTCCTGGGCCCGGTCAAACGCCGCGACCGAACGACTGCGACGACCGGTCAGGCGCGTTGCAGCAGCGCGAGCATGTCGGGCAGTTCGAAGAACCGGGCCGTCTCGATCGCCGACGGGCTGCCCTGGGTCGGGACGGCGCCGGCGTCCAGCAGGGCGGTGACGGTCTCGGTGGAACGGCGGAAGACGGCCGCGGCGAGTGCCGTCTGTCCCCGGTCGTTGGTCCGGTCCGGGTCGGCGCCGTGGCTCAGCAGCGCGGCGACGGTGTCGGCATGCGAGTGGTACGCGGCCAGGATCAGCAGCGTGTCGCCTTTGTCGTTGGTCAGGTTGACCGGGAGCCCGGCCGCCACGTTGCCGACCAGTTCCTCGGTCCGGCCCTCCCGCGCGAGGTCGAACATCCGGTGCGCGAACGCCAGGGTTTCCTCGTCCAACTCCTCGGCCATCGGATCAGCTTAGGCAGTACACGGCCGGTGGTGGCCGGCGGCCCGGTTTCCCGGCGACCACCACCCCGGGTCGGCGCCCCTACTCGGTCAGCAGCCCCTGCATGCGTTGGATCTCGATGTTCTGCTCGGACGCCACGGCAGTGGCGATCTCCTCCACGATGAGGTCGACACCGACCTTGAGCAGGTTGATCGACATGTCGATCGCGCCCTGGTGGTGGTTGGTCATCATCTCGATGAACAGCCGGTCGAACTCGGCGCCACGGGCGGCGGTGAGCCGGGCGATCGCCTCGGGGCTCTGCATGCCGGCCATCGTGCCGTGGTCGTGGCCGCGACGCTTGTCCTCGTCCGGGTCCAGCCCGTACGACTCCAGCCAGCCGCGCATACGCAGGATCTCGGGCCCCTGGGTGTCCTTGATCCGTCCGGCCAGCACCTTGATCCGGGGGTCGGCGGCACGGTCGGGCACCAGTTCGGTCATCAGCAGGGCCTGGCTGTGGTGCGGGATCATCATCCGGATGTACTCGGCGTCCATTGTGTTGTAACGCGGTGTGTTCGGTGCGACCTGCTCACCGGGTGGCGCGATCGAGGCGGACTCGCCGGGCCGGCCGGGCATGATCACCGGAGCGTCCCCGCCGGTGCCCGCGGAGGGGCTCGGGGTGCCGCCGGCGGTGGCCCCGGCGGTACGGTCGTCAGTGGACGAACCACCGGAGAACCCTTGTGCGGCGGCGATGCCGCCGACCACCAGCAGTGCCACCAGGGCGACGAGGACGATCCGCCGTCGGCTTGTTCCAGTCATCTGGTCTCTCCTCGTCGAAGATCGTCTTGGATAATAGCCAGGTGACGCGCGAGTTCCTCGATGTGATACTCATCACATCGAGGAATTGATGGGTTAGGTAAGGTCCTCAACATCGTTAACCCCTTTCGAAGGGTGCCGCCAGATGTTCAACCTTTCCCCACCAGGGTCGCGGCGACTCCGCATCGTCGGGCTTGCCGCGAGTGCCCTGCTCGTGCTCGGCGTGGCGACCGCTCCGCCCAGCAGCGCCCAGGAGCGGACCACCGCTCCGTCCACCGTGGACGCCATACCCGGTGTCGATGAGATCTCGAGCAGCCCGAACCTGCGCCAGATCGCCAACGTACCGAAGGTGGGCCCGTTCAACACGGAGGCCGCCCTCAACAGCGACCTCGCCTTCTCGGGGAACTACGCCTTCGCCGGCAACTACGACGGGTTCGTCATCTTCGACGTCAAGAACCCGCGGTCGCCGAAGGTCGTGTCGCAGGTGCTCTGCACCGGCTCGCAGAACGACATCACCGTCTACGGTGACCTGTTGTTCCTGTCGACCGACTCGTCCCGCAGCGATGACTCGTGTGCCAGCACGTCCCAGTCGGCGGCCAACCCCGCCTCCTGGGAGGGCATCAAGATCTTCGACATCAAGGACAAGAAGAACCCCCGCTACATCAAGTCCGTCGAGACCAAGTGCGGGTCGCACACCCACACCCTGGTTCCGGGCAAGGACAAGAAGTCGGTCTACCTGTACGTCTCCTCGTACAGCCCGAACGCCGCCTTCCCGGACTGCCAGCCGCCGCACGACCTGATCTCCATCATCAAGGTCCCGGTGAAGAAGCCGACCGACGCCGCTGTGGTGGCCACGCCGGTGCTCTTCCCGGACGGCGGTAACCCGGGTGGCAACGGCAGCTCGGCCACCGCCGGCTGCCACGACATCACCGTCTACGCGGAGAAGGACCTCGCCGCGGGCGCCTGCATGGGCGATGGCGTGCTGTTCGACATCAAGAACCGGGAAGCGCCCCGAGTGATCAGCTCGGTACGCGACACCGTGAACTTCTCGTTCTGGCACTCGGCCACGTTCAACAACGCGGGCACCAAGGTCGTCTTCACCGACGAGCTCGGTGGCGGCGGCGGCCCGACCTGCAACCCGACGATCGGTGCCACCCGTGGCGCCGACGGCATCTACGACATCACCGGTCGGGGCGACGGTCGCACGCTGGTCTTCCGTAGCTACTACAAGATCCCGCGGGAGAACACGAACTTCGAGAACTGCGTGGCCCACAACGGCTCGCTGATCCCGGTGCTCGGCCGCGACATCATGGTGCAGGCGTGGTACCAGGGCGGCATCTCGGTCTGGGACTTCACCAACTCGGCCCAGCCGAAGGAAATTGCCTACTGGGAGCGGGGTCCGATCTCGGACACGCGCCTGGTGACGGGTGGATCGTGGTCGGCGTACTACTACAACGGCTACATCTACTCGAACGACATCCAGAAGGGCCTGGATGTGCTCGACCTGAACGACTGGCGTACCTGGACTGCGAAGCTCCAGCCGTACAAGGAGTTCAACCCGCAGACCCAGCCCAGCTACTGGTCCTGGTGAGCAACTCCCGGCGCCGGTAGCTGTCGCTGCCGGATCCGGGTGAACGGCTCCGCAACCAGCGGGTCCGACCTTCCTCGCGGAGGTCGGGCCCGCTGTTCCATGTGTACGACGTGGAGCGATTCCATCGACGTACATTGCTTAATGGATCGCCCTGTGGTCGAATGTCGGTGCGTGCCGGTCGCGAGTGGCCGTCTGCGCCGACGGTTCCCGGGCACGGAGCGAGGTGGGCGACGCTCCGGATGCGGACCGAGTGGTGCGGACGCGAGACACCGTCCAGATCTTCGGCGTCGGGCACCCGGGTGCAACTCCTACGGTGGCCCGAGCCCACGTTCCCGCAGCTTCCGCGACCCGTCCTCCGGGCGGACGCGCGAGTGACGGCCGTGGCCGCACCGAAAGGAAAGTACGTTGCGAATCAGACGCAGGCTGGCGGTCATCGCCGCCGCCGCGATCCTGGGTAGCGGGCTCCCGCTGCTCCTCAAGCCCGATGCCGTACTGGCCCACGGGGCTATGACGTACCCCGCGACTCGTACGTACGCGTGTTACCTCGACGGTCGCGCCGGTGGGGGCGGCGACCTGAACCCGACCAACCCCGCCTGCGCCGCGGCGGTCGCCCAGGGCGGCAAGCAGCCGCTCTGGGACTTCTTCGGCGTCCTCATCAGCAACGCGGCCGGCCGGCACCGGGAGATCATCCCGGACGGCGCGCTCTGCGGCGCCGGGACGACGAAGTACGCCGCGTACAACGCGGCCTCGGCCGACTGGCCCACGACGAACCTCCAGTCCGGCGCCGCCATCACGTTCCGGTACAACGCCTGGGCCCCGCACCCCGGCACCTGGTACCAGTACGTCACCCGGGACGGGTGGAACCCGAACGCGCCGCTGAAGTGGTCGGATCTGGACGCGACGCCGTTCGACCAGATCACCAACCCGCCGCTGGGCAGCGGGGCATCGGGCGCCGAGTACGTCTGGAACGCCCGCCTGCCCAACAAGAGCGGGCGACACATCATCTACTCGATCTGGCAGCGCTCCGACAGCCCGGAGGCGTTCTACAACTGCTCCGACGTCAACTTCGGCGGTAACGGTGGCCCGACCGACCCGCCGCCGACCACCGCACCGCCGACGCCGCCACCCACCACGGCACCTCCGACCACCCCGCCCGCCGGTGGGGGAGCATGCACCGGCTCGGTACGCGTCGACAGCTCCTGGTCCGGCGGCTACCAGGCCACGGTGACCGTACGCAACAACGGGACCGCGGCGGTCAACCCGTGGACGGCAAGCTGGACCATGCCCAGCGGCAACACCATCAGCCAGGGCTGGAACGCCACCGTCTCGCAGAGCGGCAGTACCGCCACCGCCGCCGCACCGAGCTGGGGTGCCTCGCTGGCACCGGGCGCGTCCGCGACGATCGGCTTCATCAGCAGCGGTTCGTCCAGCCCACCACCGAGCGGATTCAAGCTGAACGGCGCCACCTGCACCGCCTGAGCCACCGACGACGGGACCTCCCGCAGTCGTGGCGGGGGGGGGTAACGGGGCGGGGTGTCACCGGTTCAACCGGCTGGCGCCCCGCCCTCGTCCGCCCCGGCGGTCGCGGTGCCGGCGGACGGGCTGCTCGTCGGGGTCATCCGAGCCACCGGTCGAACCAGGCCCGGGTGCGGCGGAGCACGTCGAGCTGGTGGTTGCGCTCGCGGATCCGGTGACCCTCGCGGGGATATACGACGTACGTGTGCTCGACGCCGAACCTGCGTAGCGCGCGGTGGAAGAACTCCGCCTGTGACACCGGAACGTTCGTGTCGTCCTCGCCGTGCAGGATCAGCACCGGCGTGCGGACCCCGGAGGCGTACGAGATCGGGCTGAGCCGGTCGTGGCGGTGCGGACCCGTCCCCTCCCAGCCGCTGCTGCCGCCCAGTGCGGACTCGAACGGCCCCTCCTCCCCGGTTGCGGCGAGCATTCCCCAGTCGCTGATTCCGGCTCCCATCACGGCGGCCTTGAACCGGTCGGTCTGCCCGACCGCCCATGCGGCCATGAACCCGCCGTGGCTCCAGCCACCGATGCCCAGCCGGTCGGGATCGGCCACCCCGTCGGCGACGAGCAGATCGATTCCGGCGCAGATGTCGGTCCACTCCTCGGCGCCGACCGCACCGGCGACGCGTATCGCGAAGTCGTGGCCGTGCCCCCTGCCACCGCGCGGGTTCGGCAGGAACACGGCGTAGCCTGCGGTCGCGAGGCCCTGGCCGGACGGGAACCAGCCGAGCTTGAGCCGGTCGTCGTGCCGGTCGTACGGGCCGCCGTGGACCAGTGTCACCAGGGGAAAGGGCCCGTCCTCGCGGGACCGGCCGGCGGGCAGGATCAGCAGGCCGTCGAGGGTCAGCCCGTCCGATGCCTCGTACGACAGGCGCTCCTGGACACCCCAACGGATGTCCCGGAGTTCGGGCCTGAGGTCGGTCAGCCTCGTCAGCGGCCCGCTCGTGGGCCCGGCGTGAACGTTCTGCGGCTCGTAGGACGTGCTGAGCACCGCCGCGACAGCGTCACCGTGCCGGTTCGCGGTCAACGACATGGCGAGGCCGTCGACCCGGTACACCTCCACGAAGTCGGGCCCGACCGGATCGAGCCGGTGGATCGCGGTGTCGAGCCCGTCGGCGACCAGGGCCAGCGGCGGACCGGTGTCGACCTGGACCAGGTGGATCGGGCAGCAGGTCAAGCCGGCGGTCAGGTTGCGGTGCTCGCTCACCGGCCCGCTCACCGGTACGGCGACGTCGAGGACCGCGTGTCCGCCCACCAGGGTGGGTGGGGTCTTCGCGACATACGCCAGGTGCCAGCCGTCGTCCGCGGACCACCAGACGAGCGACGACGCGTCCGCCGCCGCCGGGCCGAGGTCCCGTGTCCCGCCACCGTCCGGGTCGAGCAGGTGGAGACCGGGATCGACCAGGCCCGGGTCCACGTCCGGGGTCGACCAGGTGAGGACCGCCAGCGTTCCGTCGTCGGGCCGCCGGGCCACCTCGACGACATGGCGATTCCCGAACCCGTCCGGTGTCCGGACCTCCCGGCTCCGCACGTCGAGCAGGCGCAGCCGGTCCGGGCGTACGCGTTCGCCCCACACCCGGGCGTCGTCGCGCTCCCTGGCCCGACGTTCGTCCTCGGCCGACGGTTCGTCGGCCGCGATCACGACGACCAGGTCGGGATCGGCCAGCGGGAGGTGACCCGACACCCCACCGGACCAGGACGTGAGCGCCTGCACCACACCGTCGACCAGCCCGACCCGGTGTACCTGCGCCGTGCCACGCTCGGCCCGGTCGGAGAGGAAGTAGACCACCACCGAGTCCGCGGCCCACCTTGGCGCCGAATCGTGCGCCTCTCCCGAGGTCAATCGTCGGGGCGACCCTGTCCCGTCGGCGGCGGCCACCCAGAGTTCGCTCACGGGGTGGTCACCGGCCTGCCCGCCCGGTGCGACCACGTAGGCGACCCACCTGCCGTCCGGCGACAGCGCCGGTGTGCGCGGAGCACGACCGTCGACCACCAACTCGGCGGTGAGCTGTGTATGGGCCACCGGGGCACAGTATCGATCATCCACCGCCTGCGCGGGCCCGGCCCGGATCGATCGTCCCCGGGCCGGGCCGGGCCGGGCCGGCGCTCACGCGCCGGGCGGAAGCACGCCGGCGCGCGAGATACGTCCGTCTACCGGTTGAACGCGGCGAACAGGCCGGGCTCGTAGGAGCCGCCCCTCTGGTGCACGATCACGGCGAGCCGGTTGGCCGCGTTGATCAGGGCAACCAGGGCGACCAGCGCGGCAATCTGGTCGTCGTCGTAGTGCTTGCGTACCTGGTCCCAGGTCTCGTCGGACACGCCCTGGTGGGCGTCGGCGAGCCGGGTGCCCTCCTCGGCCAGTGCCAGGGCGGCCCGCTCGGCCTCGGTGAACACGGTGGACTCCCGCCAGGCGGCCACCAGGTGGAGCCGGACCGCGCTCTCCCCGGCGGCCGTGGCCTCCTTGGTGTGCATGTCGATGCACCAACCGCAGCCGTTGATCTGGCTGGCGCGCAGGCTCACCAGTTCCTGGGTGGCCTTCGGCAGGGGCGACTGGACGATCACCAGGCCGGCGTTGGCGAACCGCTTGGCGAACTTGGCGCCGATCTCGTTGCTGAACAGGTCGATACGGGGTTCCATGACTTCCGTCCTCACTCGTGGTGTCGCGGGTGCTGTCGCAGCACTTGACGAACACGAGATGCCGGCGGGACGGGCCCTGTGACAGCACCGAGGACGTGACGAGTGCCACCGACAGGTGACGAACATCGGTAGCGTCCCGGTGTCACAGAACGGCGGTCCCCGGTGTCTGGTGGGTGACCCAGTCGAACGTGAAGAGGAGCCCCTCATGACCGGCACGTCGCGAACCGCAGCCGACGATCGCGGCCGGGGCGGTAGCCGCGACGACCGTCCGGACCCGGCCACCGAGGCGTTCCTCGCCCACCGCAACCTGCTGTTCACCGTCGCCTACGAGATGCTCGGCTCGGCCGCCGACGCGGAGGACGTCATCCAGGAGACCTGGCTGCGGTGGGCGGGCGTCGACCTCGACACCGTACGGGACCAGCGGGCCTACCTGGTCCGGATCACCACCCGGCAGGCACTCGTCCGGCTGCGTACGCTCGGCCGCCGCAGGGAGTCCTACGTCGGCTCCTGGCTGCCCGAGCCGCTGCTCACCGCGCCCGACGTGGCCGAGGACGTCGAGTTGGCCGAGAGCGTCTCGATGGCGATGCTGCTGGTGCTGGAGACACTCACGCCCACCGAGCGGGCGGTGTTCGTCCTGCGCGAGGTGTTCGACCTCGGGTACGACGAGATCGCGGAAGCCGTGGACAAGAGCGCGGCAACGGTCCGCCAGATCGCCCACCGGGCACGGGCACACGTCGCGGCGCGCCGACCGCGCGGAGTCGTCACCCCGGCCGAGACCCGGAACGCGCTGGAGGCGTTCCAGCGGGCGACCGAAACGGGTGACCTGCAACGTCTGCTGGACATCCTCGCACCGGATGTTGTCCTTCTCGGCGACGGTGGCGGAGTCAAGCAGGCGGTGCCGAGGCCCATCGTGGGCGCCGACCGGGTGGCCCGCGTACTCGCCGCCGGGCTGCCCCGGGTCGCCGCCCTGGCGTCGCTGCGGCCGGCGCAGGTCAACGGCTGTCCGGCGTTGATTCTCCGGATCGACGGCGAGATCGACAGCGTTCTCGCGGTGCGCATCGACGACGGCCTCGTCACCGGCATCTACGCGGTGCGCAACCCGGAGAAGCTGTCGCACATGGAGCGGGAGACCACCCTGCGCCGCTGAGTCCGGGCCTCGGAAGCGAGGTTGATCGGGTCGGAACCGTGCGGTCGATCGATCAGCGACAACGGCCCGAACCATCAAGGTCCGGGCCGTCCGTGCTGTCGTGGGCCGTTCGTGGCCCTATCCTCGGCCCGCAACGGCCATGGGTTCAGGCGGTGCAGGTGACCGTCGGTACGGGGTTCGAGCCGTTCCAACTCGCGAGGAAACCGAACGTTGCCGTCGCGCCCGGCGCCAGGTTGCCGTTCCAGCCCACGTTGCGAGCCGACACGTTCGTCCCGGACTGGGTCAGCGTGGTGTTCCACGCCTGGCTGACCTGCTGACCGGAACCGAAGCTCCAGGAGGCGGCCCAACCGGCGAAGACCCCGGTGCTCCCGTTGCGTACGGTCACCTCGGCCTGGAAGCCGCCCTGCCACTGCCCGATCACGCGGTACGTCGCGGTGCAGCCGCCGATCGGGGGTGCGGTTGTTGTCGGCGGCGGGGTGGTCGGCGGCCCGGTCGTCGGGGTACGGGTCGGAGTCGGGCTCGCCGTGGGCGTACGGGTGGGTGTCGGGGTGGCGGTCGGGCTCGTCGTCGGGGTGACGCCGTTGAGCGCGGCGGTCAGCGCCGGGTACCAGCGGTCGGACATCTTCTGGTCGCCCGCGGCGTTCGGATGCACCCCGTCATAGGTGTCACTGCCGGTGCTGAAAGCGGTCCACTGGTCCACCACCACGACCGGTGACGCGGTGGTGCTCTTCGCGGCGGCCCAGCCGGGGATGGCGTCGTTCAGGGCGACCACCCGCTGGCCGCACTCCGCGCAGGTGCTCGGCGCCATCGGGATGATCTTGGCAACCAGGACCCTCATCGCCGGGTTGCTGGCCCGCATCTGGTCGACCAGCTTGCCGTACGCCGTGAGGATGGTCGCCGGTGCGACGTTGCTCCAGACATCGTTCGTGCCGAAGTGCATCAGCACGATGTCCGGTCGGGTGGCCGACAGCCAGGTGGGCAACTGGTTCTGGTTGGCCACGTTGGTCACCAGAGCCCCGCCGTGGCCCTCGTTCTCGCCGTCGTACGGCTGTCCGCAGCCCTGCGGGCCGAGCGTGCCGACGAAGTCGACGTTGGTGTAGCCGGTGCTCTGGAGCCTGTTCCAGAGCATGGACCGCCAGCAGCCGGGCGAGCCGGTGATCGAGTCGCCGAGCGGCATGATCCTGACCGGGGCGAGGGCGGTGACCGGCGCGGAGGCGGCCGGAAGGGTGGGCGTCGCGATCGCGAGCCCGATCAGTACGGCCAGCGTGGCCAGCACGGCCTGACCGAGGGGTTTGCGGAGCATGGTCGTCTCCCGTCACGGTGCTGGGTGATAGGTATGACGGCCCGGTGCTCCCACCGCATTGAAGCAGGTAACTTTCCTTTGCTCAACCGTCGCCCCCGACGGTCGCCATTTGCGGGTAACCGCCCCATGTTCCGGGAAATCGGGTGATTATCGGCGTAGCGACGGCGGCGCCGCCGGACCGGGCGAGCAGGGCTGAGGAGTGGGACGTGGACGAGCAGGCACAACAGCGCGCCCTCGACAACGCCGAACGGCTCCTCGGTACACCGTTGGTGATTCCCATGGGACCCGGCGAGCCGGCCTCGGGCGCGGACTTCCGTGCCCTGGCCACCGCCCACACCTTCGGTGACTCCTGGACCAGGACCGCCCTCGACGACCGGAGCCGGGCGCTGGTCTCCGTCGCGATCGCCGCCACGCTGGGCACCCACGAACCCCTGCGCGGACAACTGCGGATCGCGCTGAACGTCGGCGTCACCAAGGACCAGATCGTCGACCTCTTCGTGCACCTGGAGGCGTACGCGGGTGCGGCCCGCGCCTTCGACACGTACCAGGTTGCCCTGGCGGTGTTCGCGGAGCGCGAGGGCGAGTGACGCTGCGGCTCACGGCCGTGACCACCCGTGCCGTCGGCTCTCCCTCCGCCGCGGGTGCCGATCTTAACCTGCCGAGGTGAACGCGGGTATCCCCGCGACGATGATCAATTGCAGCGTGTCATTTCTCCGAACAAGCCTGTAACAGATTGGCCATTGTCCACCCCGGCAAGTGTCACTAAGGTCCTACGCCATCCACCCGGAAACACCCGAGGGAGGAACGACCGTGGCCGACAGCATCCGCGCCGCCCTGGTGCAGACGAACTGGACCGGGGACAAAGAGTCAATGATCAAGGCTCACGAGGAGTACGCCCGCCAGGCGGCCGCCCAGGGAGCACAGGTCATCTGTTTCCAGGAACTCTTCTACGGTCCGTACTTCTGCCAGGTGCAGGACCCGGGCTACTACGCGTACGCCGAGTCGATCCCCGGCCCGACCACCGAGCGGTTCCAGGCCCTCGCCGCCGAACTCGGCCTGGTGATGGTCCTGCCGATGTACGAGCAGGAGCAGCCGGGCGTGCTCTACAACACCGCGGCCGTGGTCGACGCCGACGGCAGTTACCTCGGCAAGTACCGCAAGACGCACATTCCGCAGGTGCACGGCTTCTGGGAGAAGTTCTACTTCCGTCCCGGAAACCTCGGCTTCCCGACCTTCGACACCGCGGTCGGCCGGATCGGCGTCTACATCTGCTACGACCGGCATTTCCCGGAGGGCTGGCGGGCACTCGGGTTGGCCGGCGCGACGATCGTGTTCAACCCGTCGGCGACGAGTCGGGGCCTTTCGTCGTACCTGTGGCAATTGGAGCAACCGGCCTCGGCGGTCGCGAACGAGTATTTCATCGGTGCGATCAACCGGACCGGTATCGAGGACCTCGGCGACAACGACTTCTACGGCACCTCGTACTTCGTCGACCCCGAGGGCAAGTTCGTCGGCGCGGTCGGTGACGCGTACCAGCCGGAGCTGATCGTGCGCGATCTCGACCTCGGGCTGCTCGCCGAGGTACGCGACCGGTGGGCCTTCTACCGGGACCGGCGCCCCGACGCCTACCAGGGACTCGTACAGCCGTAGCCCTCCGGGGCCGTGCGCCTCCGGCAGGTCGGAGCCCGGCGTCGTGTCGATCGAAACGAACGGGAGGAGCGGGAGATGGCACTGCTGATCACCGGCGGAACCGTGATCGGCCCCACCGGGGCGCACCACGCGGACGTCCTGGTCGAGGGCGAGACGATCGCCGCCCTGTTCGCGCCGGGACGGGCGCCGGACGGCGACCACGAGGTCATCGACGCCACCGGGCGGTACGTCATCCCCGGCGGCATCGACGCGCACACGCACATGGAACTGCCGTTCGGTGGCACGAACGCCTCCGACACCTTCGACACCGGGACCCGTGCGGCGGCGTACGGCGGCACCACCACGATCATCGACTTCGCGGTGCAGCGGACCGGTGAGGTGGTCCAGGACGGGCTGGCCGCCTGGCACGCGAAGGCGGCCGGCAACTGTCACGTCGACTACGCCTTCCACATGATCCTCGGCGGGGTCGACGACGACTCGCTCAAGGCGATGGACCAGCTCGTCGCGGATGAGGGGATCACCAGCTTCAAGCTGTTCATGGCGTACCCGGGGGTGTTCTACTCCGACGACGGCCAGATCCTGCGGGCGATGCAGCGGGCCCGGGAGAACGGCTCGATGATCATGATGCACGCCGAGAACGGGATCGCCATCGACGTCCTCGTGCAGCAGGCCCTGGCCCGGGGCGACACCGATCCGATCCACCACGGACTGACCCGGCCGGCGGCGCTGGAGGCGGAGGCGACCCACCGGGCGATCCGGTTGGCCGAGGTGGCCCGCGACTGCCCGCTCTACATCGTGCACCTGTCCGCCAGCGAGGCACTCGAACAGGTCGCGGCGGCCCGCGACGCCGGACGCAACGTCTTCGCCGAAACCTGCCCGCAGTACCTCTACCTGACCCTGGAGGAGCAGCTCGGCGCGCCGGGCTTCGAGGGGGCCAAGTGGGTCTGCTCCACCCCGCTGCGCAGCGGACACGAGTCGCACCGCCGCGACCTGTGGCGCGGACTGCGCGCCAACGACCTGGCCATCGTCTCCACCGACCACTGCCCGTTCTGCTTCAAGGACCAGAAGGAACTCGGCCTCGGCGACTTCTCGAAGATCCCGAACGGGATCGGCGGCGTCGAGCACCGGGTCGACCTGGTCTACCAGGGTGTGGTCGACGGCAAGCTGTCGCTGGAGCGCTGGGTCGAGACGATCTCCACCACGCCGGCCCGGATGTTCGGCCTCTACCCGCGCAAGGGCATCATCGCGCCCGGCTCGGACGCCGACATCGTCCTCTACGACCCGGCCGGGCAGACCACGATCAGCGTGGAGACCCACCACATGAACATGGACCACTCCGCGTACGAGGGTTACCGGATCGCCGGTCGGGTCGACACGGTCATCTCCCGGGGCGCCGTGCTGGTCTCCGACGGGACGTACCACGGGCGGGCCGGTCACGGCCGGTACCTGCCCCGTGGCCTGTCGTCGTACCTCGGTTAGCGAGCAAGGGAACGTGAGGAACATGCGCGAGATTCCACACTGGATCAACGGGGTCGAGGTCGCCGGCACCGGCGACCGCCGGCTGCCGGTCTTCGACCCGGCCACCGGAGAGCAGCAGGCCGTCGTGGTCGCGGCCACGGACGAGGAGGTACGCGCCGCGGTCCTCGCCGCCCGTGCCGCCCAGCCCGGTTGGCGGGCCGCATCGCTGTCCCGCCGCGCCGAGGTGATGTTCCGCTTCCGGGACCTGGTCGACGCGCACAGCAAGGAGATCGCCACCCTGCTCTCCGCCGAGCACGGCAAGACGGTCGCCGACGCCGCCGGTGAACTCGCCCGGGGGTTGGAGAACGTCGAGTTCGCGACCGGGGCGCCGCACCTGCTCAAGGGCGACTACAGCGAGCAGGCGGCGACCGGGGTGGACGTCTACTCGATCCGCCAGCCGCTCGGGGTGGTCGCCGGTGTCACCCCGTTCAACTTCCCGGCCATGGTTCCGATGTGGATGTTCTGCACCGCCCTCGTCGCCGGCAACACTTTCGTACTCAAGCCGAGCGAGAAGGACCCGAGCGTCTCGCTGCTCCTGGCCGACCTGCTGCGCCGGGCCGGGCTGCCGGACGGGGCGTTCAACGTGGTGCAGGGGGACCGCTCGGCGGTGACCGCGCTGCTCGCCGACCCGGACGTGGCCGCGCTGTCGTTCGTCGGTTCGACCCCGGTGGCCCGTGCCGTCTACGAGGCCGGGACGAGGGCAGGCAAGCGGGTGCAGGCGCTCGGCGGGGCGAAGAACCACATGGTGGTGCTGCCCGACGCCGATCTCGGCGCGGCGGCCGACGCGGCGATCTCGGCCGGCTTCGGCTCGGCGGGGGAGCGGTGCATGGCGGTTTCCGTGGTGGTTGCCGTCGGGGCGGTCGCGGATCCCCTGGTCGCGGCGATCGCGGAGCGGATCGGGCGGATCCGGGTCGGCCCGGCGACCGACCCGGACGCCGAGATGGGGCCGCTGATCAGCGGCGAGCACCGGGACAGGGTGCGGTCCTACCTGGACCGGCCCGGTGGCGAGCTGGTGGTCGACGGGCGGACGTTGCCGGCCGCCGACGGACCCGGGTTCTTCCTCGGCGCCTCGCTGGTCGACCACGTCCGCACCGACTCCGACCTCTACCTCGACGAGATCTTCGGCCCGGTGCTGTCGGTGGTCCGGGTCGACACCTACGAGCAGGCCGTCGACCTGGTCAATGCCAACGAGTACGGCAACGGCACGGCGATCTTCACCCGCGACGGCGGTGCGGCCCGCCGCTTCCAGTACGACGTGGTCTGCGGCATGGTCGGGGTGAACGTGCCGATCCCGGTGCCGGTGGCCTACTACAGCTTCGGCGGCTGGAAGGCGTCCCTCTTCGGCGACCTGCACATGTACGGGCCGGAGGGGCTCCGGTTCTACACCCGTACCAAGGTGGTCACCTCGCGTTGGCCGGACCCGGCGACGAGCGAGGTCGACCTCGGTTTCCCCAAGGTCCGCTAGCCCGACCACGAGGAGCAGACGATGGACATCGGAGTCGTGTTCCAGTGCGACCCACCCGCCCGGGAACTCGTGTCGCTGGCCCAGAGGGCGGAGGCGGCCGGGTTCAGCCATGTCTGGACCTTCGACTCGCACCTGCTCTGGCAGGAACCGTTTGTCATCTACTCGCAGATCCTGGCCCGGACCGAACGGGTGGTGGTCGGCCCGATGGTGACCAACCCCGGCACCCGGGACTGGACCGTCATCGCGTCGCACTTCGCCACCCTCAACGAGATGTACGGCAACCGCACCGTCTGCGGCATCGGTCGGGGCGACTCGGCCCTGCGGACGCTGGGGTACCCGCCGACCAGCATCAACGAGCTACGCGACTGCGTCACCGTGATCCGGGAACTGGCCAACGGCCGATCGGCGAACTACCGGGGGCAGGAGCTGCGGTTCCCCTGGGCGGCCGGTGGTGAGCTGGAGGTCTGGGTGGCCGCGTACGGGCCACGGGCGCTGGCCCTGGCCGGCGAGGTCGGCGACGGATACATCCTGCAACTCGCCGACCCGGACATCGCCGCCTGGATGATCGGCGCGGTGCGGGCGGCGGCGGAACGGGCCGGTCGGGATCCGGCGGCGATCCGGTTCTGCGTCGCCGCCCCGGCCTACGTCGGCGACGACCTGGCCCACCAGCGCGACCAGTGCCGGTGGTTCGGGGGCATGGTCGGCAACCACGTGGCGGACATCGTCGGCCGGTACGGCGCGACCGGGGCGGTACCGCAGGCGCTCACCGACTACATCGCCGGCCGGCAGGGTTACGACTACGCCGAGCACGGCCGGGCCGGCAACCGGCACGCGGACTTCGTACCGGACGGGATCGTCGACCGGTTCTGCCTGCTCGGCCCGGTCTCGGCGCACCTGGAGAAGCTCGAACGACTGCGCGGCCTCGGGGTCGACCAGTTCGCGGTCTACCTCCAGCACGACGCCAAGGAGGAGACCCTGGCCGCGTACGGCGAGCAGATCATCCCGGTACTGCGCGACGGGACCCGGCGGCACAGCCCGGTGCAGCGGGCCGGCTCGGCCGCGAACGCCGTATGACCGGCGGCTTACCCGACCCTGGGTCGGCCGCCCCGCCACCGGGTCGGCGCGGTGTGCGTACGGCGCTCGGGGTGCTCGGGGCGGTGGTGCTCGGCGGGCTGCTCTGGGAGGGCTACAAGGCGGTCGGCGACCCGGACGGCACGGTGCTGTTCGGCGTACGGGTGCTGCCCCGCGCCGACGACGCCGCCATGCCGCACCTGACCGAGATACTGGGCCGGTTCGGCGATCCGGAACGGGTCGGCGGGGATCCGATCTGGCTGGTGGTGACAGACGCCGGCCTGGTCACCCTCCGCAGTGTCGCGGTCGGGTTCCTCGCCGGCGCCCTGGTCGGGTTGCTGCTCGCGGTGCTGATGCAGCGCCTGCGCTGGGTCCGGCGCGGGCTGCTGCCGTACGTGGTGCTGTCGCAGACCGTTCCGCTGATCGCGCTCGCCCCGGTGATCGCCGGATGGGGCGGGCGGCTGTCGATCGGGTCGTACCCGTGGCAGCCGTGGATGTCGGTCGCGACCATCGCGGCGTACCTGGCGTTCTTCCCGATCGCCGTCGGGCTGCTGCGCGGGCTGACCTCGCCGGCACCGATAGCCGAGGAACTGATGCGCAGCTACGCCGCCGGCTGGTGGCGGACGCTGGTGAAACTGCGGTTGCCGGCGGCCACGCCTTACCTCTACCCGGCGTTGCGGCTGGCCGGCGCGGCGGCCGTGGTCGGTGCCGTGGTCGGGGAGATCTCCACCGGCACCCGGGGCGGCATCGGCCGGCTGGTCATCGAATACTCGCGCGAGGCGACCACCGACCCGGCCAAGGTCTACACCGCGCTGCTCGGCGCGGTGCTGCTCGGCCTCCTGGTGGCGGGCGCGGTCGGGCTCGCGGAACTCCTGCTCACCCCCGGACGAAGGGCGTCGATGCGGTGACCACCACGGAACACGGACCGGCGGTCGAGATCACCGGCGTGACCAAGGTCTTCAACCCCGGCCGCCCGGACCGGGTGACCGCGCTGACCGGCGTCGACCTGACCGTACGGCGGGGCGAGTTCGTCAGCCTGATCGGGCCCTCGGGCTGCGGGAAGTCGACCCTGTTGCGCCTGGTCGCCGACCTGATCCCGGTCACCGAGGGGACCGTACGGGTGGCCGGGAAGCCGGCCCGGACAGCGCGCCTTGACCGGGAGTACGGCATCGCCTTCCAGCAGGCCGGCCTCTTCGAGTGGCGTACGGTGCAGCGCAACGTCGAGCTGCCGCTGGAACTGCGCGGCACCGGCCGGCGGGAGCGGCGGGTACGGGCACGCGAGATGCTGGACCTCGTCGGGCTGGCCGACTTCGCCGGGCACTATCCACCGCAACTGTCCGGAGGCATGCAGCAGCGGGTGGCGATCGCCCGCGCCCTGGCGGTGCACCCGCCGCTGCTGCTGATGGACGAACCCTTCGGCGCCCTGGACGAGATGACCCGGGAGCGGCTCCAGGACGAGTTGTTGCGGGTCTGTGCCCGTACCGGCACCAGCACCATCTTCGTGACGCACTCGATCCCGGAGGCGGTGTACCTCTCCGACCGGGTGGTGGTGATGTCGGCCCGTCCCGGACGGATCACCGCCGAGATCGCCATCGACCTGGCGGAGCGGAACGAGACCACCCGGCAGACCGCCGAGTTCTTCGCCGGCATCACCCGGGTCCGGCAGGCCCTGCGCCACGGGCCGCCGGCCGGCCCGCCGGGTGGACCGGACCCGGCCGACCAACCGGGGGAACCGGAGCCGGCGGATCCGGCGGTGTCGCGGTGACCGTCGGCGGCGGGACGCGCCGGCTCCTGCGTGGTGTCGGTCCGCCCCTGCTGGTTGGGGTGGGCGGGCTGGTGGCGTGGGAGCTGACCGTCACCCTGGGGCGGGTGGCGCCGTTCCTGCTGCCGGCCCCGTCCGCGATCGGCAGCGAACTGGTCGACAACCGGGCGGTGATCTGGCAGGTCGGACTGGCCAGCGGCACCAACGCGCTGGTCGGGCTGGTCGCCGGGGCGGTGCTGGCGATCCTCGCCGCGATGCTGGCCAGCCGGTTCGACTTCCTCGGCGAGGTGGCGGTGCCGGTCGCGGCGGCCCTCAACGCCCTGCCGATCATCGCGCTCGCGCCGATCCTCAACAACATGTTCGAGTCCACCAGCAGCATCCCGCGCCGCAGCGTGGTGGCGATCGTGGTGTTCTTCCCGGTCTTCCTCAACACCCTGCGCGGGCTGCGCGAGGTCGACCCGGTGCACCGCGAGCTGATGACCAGCTACGCCGCTCCCGGCTGGACCTTCACCCGGTTGGTACGCCTGCCCGGCGCGCTGCCGTTCGTCTTCACCGGTCTGCGTCAGGCGTCCTCCCTGGCGGTGATCGCGGCGGTGGTCGCGGAGTACTTCGGGGGTCGGCAGGACGGCCTCGGATCGCGGATCACCTCGGCGGCCTCGTACACCGCGTACCCGCGCGCGTGGGCGTTCGTGGTCGGCGCGTGCGTGCTCGGTCTTGTCTTCTATCTGGCCGCCCTCGGCCTGGAACGCCTGACGATGCCCTGGCGGGCGCGGCGGTCCGGCTGACGACGGCCGTGCTGGGCCCTCGCCCGCCCGGCGCCGCCCGACGTCGGGGCCGACCGGTCCCGATGCGCAGAGTCAACCGCTGGAGGACAGATGGGTAGTCTCAGCAGACGGCGCCTTGTCGCCGGGCTCGTGAGTTGTGCGGTGCTGGCCGGCTGCGGCACCGCGGACGGCACCGGTTCCGGGTCCACCGCGCCGGGCGGGAGGACCTCGGTCAAGCTGCAGTTGCAGTGGTTCGTGCAGGCCCAGTTCGCCGGGTACATCGCCGCCGTCGACAGGGGCTTCTACCAGGAGCAGGGCCTCGAGGTGGAGATCGTCGAGGGCGGTGTCGACATCGTCCCGCAGACGGTGCTGGCGCAGGGACAGGCCGACTTCGCGGTGGCCTGGGTGCCGAAGGCGCTCGCCTCGCGGGAGCAGGGCGCCGGGATCACCGACATCGGTCAGATTTTCGCCCGGTCCGGGACGTACCAGGTGAGCTTCGCCGACCGGGGAATCCGTACGCCGGCCGACCTCAAGGGCCGCAAGGTCGGCAACTGGGGGTTCGGCAACGAGTTCGAGCTGTTCGCCGGGATGACCAAGGCGGGACTCGATCCGGGTAAGGACGTGACCCTGGTGCAGCAGCAGTTCGACATGCAGGCGCTGCTGCGCGGTGACATCGACGCGGCCCAGGCGATGAGTTACAACGAGTACGCCCAGTTGCTGGAGGCCAAGGACCCGAAGACCGGTCAGCTCTACCGGCCGGAGGCGTTCACGGTGCTGGACTGGAACACGATCGGCACCGCGATGCTGCAGGACGCGGTCTGGGCCAACAGCGAACGGTTGGCCAAGGACAGGGCGTACCAGGAGACGGCGGTGAAGTTCCTCACCGGCACGATCAAGGGGTGGGCGTACTGCAGGGACAACCCGCAGGTGTGCCGGGACCTGGTGGTCGCCCGGGGCGCCAAGCTCGGTGCCAGCCACCAGCTCTGGCAGACCAACGAGGTCAACAAGCTGATCTGGCCGGCACCGAAGGGGGTCGGGCTGATCGACGAGACGGCCTGGAAGGCAACCGTCGACCTGGCCCTGACCACCCGCAACCAGGACGGGCAGACGGTGCTGACCAAGCAGCCGGATCCGGCGGCGTACACCAACGAGTACGTCCAGCGGGCGCTGGACGCGCTCAGGGGTTCGGGGGTCGACGTCACCGGTGCGGGCTTCCAACCGGCCACGGTCACCCTGAACGAGGGCGGCGCCTGAGCTTCGTCCCGGTCCCGTCGAGGAGGTCCGTCCCGTCCTGTCCGGCGGGGCGGGCCTCGTCCGGTTCCCAACAGGTGAGACAAAGCCAATTACCTACCAAGCCTATAGGTTTTATTGGCTAGGGTGGGGGCACTGGACCGATCGCCTTCGACGAGGAATGACGATGACCATCAACTCCACCGACCCGCTCGCCATCGCCCGGCAGTACGCCTCGAACCCGGCCTCCTGGCCCGTCACCGCCCAGTTCGACCCGGTCGAACGCTGGTACGCCCGGCTGGCCGGCACCGACGAGTACGAGGTCTGGCTGCTCACCTGGCTGCCCGGCCAGACGACCGACCTGCACGACCACGGCGGTTCGTCGGGTGGCTTCCTCGTGTCCGCCGGTGCGCTGACCGAGGAGATCGTCGTCGGTGGCGAACTCCGGCCGACCGTGCTGGCGGCCGACAGCGGACGGCAGTTCGGTCCACGGCACGTGCACCGGGTCAGCAACCGGGGCACCGAGCCCGCGGTGAGCGTGCACGTCTACCTCCCGGCGCTGCGCCGGATGACCCGTTACGAACTCGACGGCGGCAAGCTGCGGGTGGCCGAGGTGGCTGAGGCAGGGGTGGCCTGGTGAAACTGATCAACTCATCGCTCCGACAGGCGGACTGTCCGGACACGACGGCACCGGCCGGCTCCCGCGGCATCGACGACATCCTCGATGCCGCCCGGCTGCGGCTGCACCGGCTCGAACCGGAGGCGGGGCACCTGGCGTACCGGGGCGGGGCGCTGCTGGTCGACATCCGACCGGCCGCCCAGCGGGCCGCGACCGGCTCGATCCCCGGCGCGCTGGTGATCGAGCGCAACGTGCTGGAGTGGCGGCTCGACCCGCGCAGCTCGGCCCGGTTGCCGGTCGCGGACCGGTACGACCTGCCGGTGGTCATCTTCTGCCAGGAGGGTTACACCTCCTCGCTGGCCGCCGCCGCACTCCAGGACCTCGGCCTGTACCTGGCCACCGACATCGCGGGCGGGTTCGCCGCCTGGCGGCTGGCCGGTCTGCCGGCGTTCGGCCCCACCGACGTCTACGCCCACCTCACCACCGCGCCCCCGGCGATCGCCGGCCGGGCGTACACCTGATCCCGCGCGCCACCGCGCCGCGGGACGGCACGGAACACCAGCGCTAGGAGGCGCCTCATGTCGGTCATCGCGATCAGCCCGCGCACGTACCCACCGTCGAGCGGATCGGTACGGTCGACCCTCGGCCGCCGACGGATCGAACCAGGCAACGCCCCCACCACCCTCACCGTCACCCTCGACATCACGTTGAGCGGTGGCGACACCCTGACCCCGCAGGCGTCCCGCCTGCTGGAGCTGGTCCAGCAGTTGGTCGAACAGGGTGACCGGGCGGCGATCACCGGTGCTCCCGGTGCGATCGGGCTGGTCGTCGAGCCGGCACCGGCGCGAGTCTGGGGTGAGGAGGCCGACGCCCCCGCCCAGGACTCCACTCCACTTCGGATCCTCGCCGGCTCCCGGAAGGTGCTGCGCGGCGGTGCGCCGATCCCGCTGACCCGGCTGGAGTACGACCTGCTGGTCTTCCTGGCCGAGCACCCGCGTCGGGTCTTCACCCGCCTGCAGTTGCTCAACAGCGTCTGGGGCTACGAACACGCGGTCGCCCGTACGGTCGACGTGCACGTACGCCGGCTGCGGGCCAAGGTGGGCGAGACGGTGCCCCTGGTGACGACGGTGTACGGGGTCGGCTACCGGCTGGCCGACGAGGCCCGGATCAGCCTGGACCGCGACGCGTAGCCCGCGCACCGCGCGGGGGTCCGGCTCAGCCCAGCCAGGCCGCGATGGCCACCAGCATCACGGCGGCGGCGAGGGTGGAGAGCACGACGGTGTCCCGGGCCAGCGACTCGGCTCGCTGGTACCGGGTGGCGTAGACGAACACGTTCTGCGCGGTCGGCAGGGCGGAGGTGACCACCGCGGCCAGCAGGGCCGGCCCGGTGAGGCCGAGGGCGAACCGTCCGATCAGGTAGGCCAGCGCCGGCTGTACCAGGACCTTGAGGCCGACCGCGGTGTACCGCTCGCCCGCCTCCGGGCCACCGGCGAGCGGACGGCTGCCGCGCAGCGACATGCCCAGGGCGAGCAGCGCCAACGGTACGGCGGCCGACCCGACCAGCTCGAACGGGCGCATCACCGGTTCGGGCAACGGCAGTCCCGTGACCGTGACGGCCAGCCCGGCGGCACACCCCAGCATGATCGGGTTGCGGGCCGGAAGCAGGGCGAGACGGCGTACCGAGGGCCGGTTTCCGGTGGCCGTGGCGTCCAGCACGCCGAGTGCCAGCGGTGAGGCCAGCAGCACCTGGAACAGCAGCACCGGCGCCACGAAGGACGGATCACCGAGCACGTACGCCGCCACCGGCAGGCCGAGGTTCGCCGCGTTGACGTACGAGGCGCTGAGCGCGCCCACGGTCGCCTCGCCGGCCGGCCGGTGCCACACCCACCGGGCGAGCGCCAGGTAGACGGCGGCGACCAGCACCGTACTGAGCACGAAGGCGGCCAGGGCCGGGGTGAACACCTCGGCCAGCGAGGAACGCGCCAGCGTGGTGAACAGCAGTGCCGGGGCGGCGACGAAGAAGGCGAGTCGGGCCAGCACCGTCGTCCCGTCCGGGCCGAGCAGACCGATGCGGCCGATCAGGTAACCGGCGAGCGTGACCGTCCAGATGGCCGTGAAACCGGCCAGTACTCCCCGCACTCGATCATCGTGGACCGCCCCGCCGGATTTCCCAAGATCTGGTACGCAGAGCGAGCGTTCAGTTCCGATGCGTGCGTCAATTGTCACATTCATGCAACGTAGTGGCCCCTTGACCCTAACCGTGGTGCCCGGAAACATCGAGCGTGCGGCACCACGGGCCGCGG
Organism: Micromonospora sp. NPDC004704; assembly: GCF_053601675.1. Lineage (NCBI taxonomy): Bacteria > Bacillati > Actinomycetota > Actinomycetes > Micromonosporales > Micromonosporaceae > Micromonospora > Micromonospora sp. NPDC004704. Next base: position 48,028 of record NZ_JBSGCD010000001.1, read on the forward strand.
GGAATTCCCCCCATCAGCCAAGGAGGACCATGTCGGTCAGCCCCGCGTCGTCGCGTGCCGGATGGCATACGTCCCAGCCAGCGGGACCCGGTCGCCCGCCGGGTGCCCAACGCCGTCCCAGCAGCGCCGGGGCGCCCGCGCTGACCGTGACCCTCTCCATTCCCCTGAGCGGGGAGGAGGCGCTGACCCCGTCGGCGCAACGACTGCTGGACGCCGCCCGTGAGCTGATCGAGCACGGCCAGGCCACGGTCATCCCCGGACCGACGTACGCGGACCGGCGTACCGCCGAACCGGCCGCGTTGCGCCCGCCGCCCCGGCCGGTGCCGGAGTCGAGCCAGACCGGACCGTCCATCGCCGACCCGAACGTGCCCGAGGTACGCATTCTCGCCGCCTCCCGCTCCGTGCTGGTCGACGGCCAGCCGCTGCCGCTGACCCGGTTGGAGTTCGACCTTTTGCTGCACCTGGTGGAACACCCCCGTCGGGTCTTCACCCGGCTGCAACTGCTCGCCGCGGTGTGGGGGTACGAGCACACCGGCGTCCGTACGGTCGACGTGCACGTCCGCCGGCTGCGCGGCAAGGTCGGCGCCGACGTACCGCTGGTGACCACCGTGTACGGCGTCGGCTACCGACTCGCCGACGAGGCGCGGGTCACCGTCGACCAGATCGGCTGACCCGTTCGGGCAGTATGGACCGGGTGAAGATCCGCCCGATCAGCCCGGAGTCGCTGGTCCAGGAGCTGGCCGACCGGCTCGCCGGGGAACGCCCCGGGCAGCCGTTGCGGGTGGCGGTCGACGGTCCGGCCGCCGCCGGGCCGGACCGGCTCGCCGACGCCCTGGTCGACCCCCTGCGCCTGCGTGGCCGTCCGGCGCTGCCGATCAGGGCCGAGGACTTCCTCCGGCCCGCGTCGCTGCGGTACGAGTTCGGTCGGGACAACCCGGACGCGTTCTACACCGACTGGCTCGACGAGGCGGGGCTGCGGCGGGAGGTGCTCGACCCGGCCGGACCCTCGGGCAGCGGTCGGATCCTGCCGTCGCTGTGGAACGCGCGGACCGACCGGGCCAGCCGGGCCGGCTACCTCGACCTGCCGACCGGGGCGGTGCTCCTGGTCAGCGGCGCGTTCCTGCTCGGCGGCGGGCTCCCCTTCGACGTCACCATCCACCTTGTCCTGTCGCCCGCGGCGCTGGCCCGGCGCACCGACCCGGCGGACGCCTGGACCCTGCCCGCCTTCGCCCGCTACCGCGAGGAGGTCGTTCCGGCGACGTTCGCCGACGTGGTCGTACGGATGGACGACCCGCGCCACCCCGCCCTGGTGGAACCGGGCGATCCGGACTGAACCTCGCCCCCGGCCCGGCCCGGCGCCCAGCGGTCGGGGACACGATCGCGGGGCGCAAATTTTCCGTGTTTGACGGCGGGCCGGTACGGGTATGCGCCCGGTCACGGTGGACCGCGCCGGACCAACCGGGTCCTGGCAGCGAGTCCACCGCCGTCACGGAAAGGCAGGGCAAACGCATGCTCGTCAACGATGCGGTCGTCGTCAACGATGCGGTCGGCACGGCCCGCTCCCAGGCGGACACAGACCTGATCCGGCTCGCACTGGAGGCTCGTTTCGACGAGCTGACCGGCGAGTACGACGACGCCGTGCTACAGAGCCAGGTGCTGCGGCTGGTGGAGGTCGGCGACACCGCCGGCGACGACCAGGCCGACAGCGGCACCAAGACCGCCGAGCGGGACACCGCCCAGTCGCTGCTGCGGACCATCCTCGACCGCCGGGCCCAGTTCGAGCACGCACTGGCCCGGTTGGAGGAGGGAACGTACGGTTGGTGCGAGGGCTGCTCCGCGGCGATCCCGGTGGAGCGGTTGGAGATCTTCCCGTCCGCCACCACCTGCGTCTCCTGCAAGCAGTCGCGGGAACGCCGGGCCGCCTGAGCGGATCCGTTCACCCGGCCGGGGTGAACCCCGCTCACCCGCCCCGGCGCGACCCTGGGGAGATCACCGGTGGGAGAGCCGGTGCACTCACCGGACGGGGGAACATGGTGGCGAGCAATCCGTACTCGACCTTCGAGGCGTCGATCGAGAAGACGAACCTCATCCTCAAGGACATCGAGCAGGCGTACGGGTGGCCGAAGCATCGGCGCAACCAGTCGTACGCGGCGCTGCGCACGGTGCTGCAACTGCTCCGCGACCGGCTTCCGGTGCAGGAGAGCGTCCAGTTCGCGGCCCAGTTGCCGGTGCTGGTGCGCGGCGTCTACTACGAGGGCTGGGAGCCGAGCGACGTACCGGTCAAGCTGAACCGCGAGGACTTCCTCTACGAGGTTCGGCAGGGCTTCCCGTACGAGGTCGACGGGGGCGCCGAGGGAGTGGTGCAGACCGTCCTCGACGCCCTGCGGCGGCACATCAGCCCGGGGGAGTGGGACGACGTCAGGTCGACCATGCCCGAGGACCTGGCGACGATCATCCCCTGACCGCGTACCGGGCGGGTCCTACCGCACCGTCACCTCCGCGACCATCCGCCGCCGGTGGTCCACCCGGCGCTCGACCCCGGTCAGGCGCAGCGGCACCACGAACCGGTGTTCGGCGCTCGACGCCGACAGTCGCAACTCCAGGTCACCGGGTTCGACCACCCGGTGGCCGTCGCGGCCGGTGAACGAGGTGAGGTCGGCGTGCACCCGGAAGGTCACCCGCCGGGACTGGCCCGCGGCGAGCGGGACCCGGGCGTACCCGGTCAGCCGGACCACCGGGCGGGTCACCTGGGCCACCGGGTCGTGCAGGTAGAGCTGCACCACCTCGGCACCGTCCCGCTCCCCGGTGTTCTCCACGGCCACCGAGACCGTGACCGTGCCGCCGGTGGGCACGTCGGTGCGCTGTCCTTCGGTCGGTGCGACACCGTCGACGAGGACGTCCCGCCAGTCGAACCGGGTGTAGGACAGGCCGTGCCCGAACGGGTGGCGGGCGGTCGGGTCGATGTTGCTGACCTCGGTGCGGTGACCCAGCGCCGGGGCCAGGTATCCGGCCGGCTGCCCGCCGGGATCACGGGGCACGCTGACCGGAAGCCGCCCGGACGGGTTGACCCGCCCGCCGAGCACCCCGGCGATCGCGGGACCGCCCTCCTCGCCGGGGAAGAACGCCTGCACCACGGCGGCGAGTCGATCCGCCCACCCGCCGAGGGCGTACGGACGCCCGGCGAGCAGCACCAGGACCACCGGGGTCCCGGTGTCGAGCAGCCCGGTGAGCAGCTCCTGCTGGACTCCGGGCAGGTGCAGGTCGGCCGCGTCTGAGCCCTCGCCCGAGGTGCCGGCGCCGAACAAACCGGCCCGGTCGCCGAGGACCGCCACGCACACGTCGGCCTCGGTGGCGGCGGCCACCGCCTCGGCGATCCCGGCCCGGTCCGTACCGTCGACGGTGCAGCCGGCGGCGTGGCTCAACCGGGCCGAGGGCAGTTCGGTGCGCAGCGCCGCCAGCAGGGTGGGGATGTCCACCCCGGCCGGTACGCCCGGATGCTGGCCGCCGACGTGGCTCGGGAAGGTGTAGCAGCCGAGCATCCCGGTGACGCCGTCGGCCAGCGGCCCCACCAGCGCGATCCGCGAGTCGGGGGCCAGCGGGAGGACTCCGTTGTTGGCGAGCAGGACCACCGACTCCTCGGCGAGTTCCCGGGCCAGCGCCCGGTTGGCCGGCGGGTCCAGGTCGACGGTCCCCTCCAACTCGGCCGGTTCGTCGCCGCGACCGGCCAGGGCCGGCGGACCGGGTTGCCACTCCGGGTCGAGCAGCCCGAGCGTGCACTTCTGCCGCAGGACCCGGGCAACGGCCCGGTTGACCAGGGCCTCCGGCACGGTCCCGGCGCGGACCGCGGCGACGAGGGCCGGGCCGAAGCAGCGGACGGCGGGCAGTTCGACGTCGACCCCGGCGGTGAGCGCCAGCCGGGCCGCGTCCACGGCCGAGTCGGCGACGTGGTGCAGCAGTTGCAGGAAGGCGACGCCGAAGTAGTCCGCGACGACGGTTCCGGTGAAGCCCCACCGGACCCGCAGCAGGTCGGTGAGGAGCCGTTCGTCGGCCGCCGCCGGCACGCCGTCGACCTCGGCGTACGAGTGCATGACCGATCCGGCCCCGCCGTCGCGTACCGCCATCTCGAACGGCGGGAGGAGCACGTCGGCGAGTTCGCGTGGACCGACCGCGACCGGGGCGAAGTTGCGGCCGGCCCGGGAGGCGGAGTAACCGGCGAAGTGCTTCAGGGTGGCGATGACCCCGGCCGACTGCAACCCCCGCACGTACGCGGTGCCGATCGTCGCGACCAGGTACGGATCCTCGCCGATGGTCTCCTCGGTCCGGCCCCAGCGCGGGTCGCGGGTCACGTCGAGCACCGGCGCCAGCCCCTGGTGTACGCCCACCTGCCGCAGCGCCGCCCCGATCTGCCCGGCCATCCGCTCGACGAGCTCGGGGTCGAAGGTGGCGCCCCAGGCCAGCGGGGTGGGATAGACGGTGGCGCCCCAGGTCATGAAGCCCGACAGGCACTCCTCGTGCGCGATCGCCGGGATTCCGAACCGGTTCGCGGCGACGATCTCGGCCTGCATCCGGGCGAGCGCCCGCGCACCGAGCGCCGGGTCGATCGGGGCGGTGCCGAACGGCCGGGTGAGCTGCCCCAGCCCGACCCGGATGAGTTCCCGCCAGTCCGGTATCTCGTCCACCATGTCGTGCTGGTGCGGGGCCATGTCCTCGTCGGACACGTCCGCGCCGACCCAGACGCCGTACAGCTGGGCGATCTTCTCCTCCAGTGACAACCGGCCGAGAAGGTCGTCGACCCGTACGTCGACCGGTCGGGACGGGTCCTGCCACGCTGCCAGTGGCGCCGCCGTCAGGGTGCGGTGGCCGTTGCTGGCCCGGGGATCGCTGCTCATGGCAGCCTCCTGTCGCTTGTACCGGCACTCCGAAGTCCCACCGGCGACGTCGTCGTGCCGGGGGCTGATGCCGTTGCTTCCGATATGTTTCCGGAAACCTGGCCTCCCGTCGAGGGCCTCCATGCTCTGCTCCCGGCCCACCGTCTCGGCGGGGACAGGGTCGGCGTGATGAAGCAGCGGTCCAGAGTGCGTGCCGCGACGGCCTGAACTATCGGACCGGGGCCGAAAATTTGCGGTACCGCTCGGCGGGGGTGGACCCAACCCTGCGACTCGGCCACCACCCACCCCGGACCGTGTTAATTTCAGGCTGCCGCGCCCCTCTCACGTGGCAACGGATCGGCCGACCCCCGTCACGCACGCGTCCATGCGAGAGGAGTCGAGATGCCGTACATCAGTGTCGGGGTTGAGAATTCCGCGTCCATCGACATCTACTACGAGGACCACGGCGCAGGTCAGCCGGTGTTGCTCATTCCCGGGTACCCGTTCGGCGGCACCGCGTGGGAGAAGCAGGTGCAGGCGTTGGTCGATGCCGGATACCGGGCCATCACCTACGACCGTCGGGGCTTCGGCAAGTCCAGTCAGCCCACCATGGGCTACGACTACGACACCTTCGCCGCCGATCTGGACCAGATCATGAACACCCTCGACCTGCGCAACGTCACCCTGGTCGGGCACTCGATGGGCACCGGCGAGGTGACCCGCTACCTCGGCGCGTACGGGTCCGCGCGGGTGAACCGGGCGGTGGTGGTCTCGCCGATCCCGCCGTTCCTGCTCAAGACGGCCGACAACCCCGAGGGGGTCGACCAGAGCCTGTTCGACGGCTTCATGGACCAGATCCGCAAGGACCGGTACGTCTGGTACACCCAGTTCCTGCAGAACTTCTTCAACCTCGACGTCAACGCCGGCAAGCTGGTCAGCGACGACGCGGTACGGGCGAACTGGAACATGGCCATCAGCTCCTCCCCGACGGCGACCCTGGCCGCCGTACCGGCCTGGTTGACCGACTTCCGGGACGACCTGCCCCGGATCGACGTGCCGCTGCTGATCATCCAGGGCGACGCCGACCGGGTGCTTCCGTTCCCCTCCACCGGAAAGCGCTTGGCGGGCATGGTCAACGGCAGCAAGCTCGTGGTGCTCAAGGACGCGCCGCACGGGATCCCGTGGACCCACGCCGACGACGTCACCCGGGAACTGCTCAACTTCATCAAGGAGCGGGTGCCGGTCGGCGCGTGAGCCGGGGCAGCAGGGCGGGCACCACCCGCATGTGTTCCCGATAACCGGGCCGGCGGTCCAGCGACCGCCGGTCCATCAACGGAATGCTCACCCCGGTGAACAGCGCCACCATCACCAGCGGCCCGACCACGGTCCACCAGCGCGGCGCGGCGGCCAGCCCGAACAACCACAGTCCCCACCAGAAGGCGATCTCGCCCAGGTAGTTCGGGTGCCGGACGTACCGCCACACGCCCCGGTCGGCGATCCGGCCCCGGTTCGCCGGCTTGCCGGTGAACCGGTGCAACTGGCGGTCGGCGAGCGCCTCCAGGGCGATCGCGGCGGCGGTGAGCCCGGCCGCGACCGCGTCGAGCCAGCCCAGCGGCCGGTCGCCGGTGACCGCCGGCCAAACGGCGACCAGGCCGGCGAAGACGACCAGGGTCGGCATGAGTTGCACGCCGGTGAGGTTGACCAGCCACCAGGGCAGCCGACCCGCGGTCTGCCCGCGTATCTGCACGTAACGCCAGTCCTCGTGGCTCAGGCCCGTCCAGCCGGCGGCCCAGTTGCCGGTGAGGCGTACCGCCCAGACGGTGACCAGGACGAGCACCAGTGCCTGCCGTACGCCGACTCCGTGCCCTGCGGCGACCACCCAGCCGAGGACGATCAGCGGCGGCGCCACGCTCCAGTACGGGTCGTAGAGGCTGGCGTTGCGTGCCACCACGGAGGCGGCGAAGACCACCACGGTGCCGACCAGATCGGCCCAGAGGGCCACCGCCAGCGGGTGGTGGTGCGGGGCGAGCAGCCACCAGGTCAGTGCGCCCGCGCCGCCGGCCACCAGATAGACCCCGGCCACCAGGCCGAGGGAGACCGCGCGCGAGGTCCGCGCGAAGACACCGCCGATCACGTACGACGACACCGCCGCACCCTAACCCGAGGGCGCGCCCGCCGTCACCGCCCGCCGACGGGCCGACGAGGCCCCGGGTACGGGCATCGCCGGCACCGCCGACGGTCGAGGATTACTTGACGTCGACCAGGTCGACGACGAACACCAGCGTCTCGCCCGGCTTGATCAGGCCGCCGGCGCCCTGGTTGCCGTACCCGAGGTGCGGCGGGATGACGAGCTTGCGCCGGCCGCCGACCTTCATACCGGCCACGCCCTGGTCCCAACCCGCGATGACCCGCCCGGCACCGACCTGGAAGCCGAACGGCTCGCCCCGGCCCCACGAGGAGTCGAACTCGCCGCCGGTGGAGTGGGAGACGCCGACGTAGTGCACGGAGGCCCACTGGCCGCGCCCGACCTCCGGACCCTCGCCGACGGTGATGTCCTCGATGACCAGGTCCGCCGGGGGCGCACCCTCGATCGGTCCGATGTTCGGCTTTTCCATGTCCAGTCCTTCCGGGGACGAAATGCGTGATCGGGAACGGAACTAACGAATCATCCTTGCTCATCGAGATCCGCCGACGTGTCTCGGCCGGGGGCCCACCGGCGATCCGGCGTGCCGCGTACCCGAATCGGACCTGGCCCGGCGCGGACCCGGAGGGCCGGATCCGGCGGTCGCGCCGGTAAGTCGCCGCGTCGGCGCGACGAAGGTCGGTAACGTGCGGGGCATGCAGGGGGAGACCATGGTCGGATTCGGCCACAAACAGTCCTGGTTGGCGGTCCGGGACGCCGACGTCGAGGCTCTCACCGGGGCCCTGGCACTGCGCGACCTCGGTACGGTCTCCTGGCGGGACGGCATCGACCTGGCCTACCTGACCGACGACCGCCTGGTGGTGACGCCGCCGCTGCCCGGTGCCCGCGACGCCCGCTGGCTGCTCGCGACCGGCCGTTGGCTGCTCCGGCCGAACACCGTCGTGGACGTGGTGGAACTCTCCGCCACGCTCGGCACCGAGGTGCAGCTCTTCGCCACCTACCGGGTCTCCGAGCTGCACCGGTGGGCCCGAGCGGTCGACGGCGTCGCGGTACGCGCGTTCGGTTTCCTCGGCGAGATCGGTGAGGTCACCGAGTGGCGGGGCGACCCCGACGACGTGGAGCAGTCGATGGGGCTGCCGCCCGCGCTGGACGGACAGCCCGACATCCTGGTTTCCGAGCACGACGTGATGCGCCTCGCGGGTGCGTGGAGCGTGGATCCGAGCACGCTCGACGCCCGCCCGGCGCCGGGCCCGCTGCACGCGTACGCCACTCCCTGAGCCCGGCTCGGGGCCGACCGATGCCGCCTCCGCCGAGCCGGGCTCCGGCGGTCCGGGACTGGTGACTACACACAGTGATCGGGCTCGGCGAAACCGGTGGTCCGCCCTGGCCGAGTGGTCGGGGTTTCTGCCCGCCACCGGGAATGCACCGATGCAATGGACGGCTATGGTGATGGGCGGCGAGGTCCGTTCGGCACCCCGATGACTCCGGTCGAGCCGTCCGGGCTGCCGCGCGGTGATCGGAAACAGGCGGGCAGGGGAGGCGGTCGGGCCATGCGCGAGTCCACCGGTCCCGGCGCGTTTGTGCACCCGGCCCTGTTCTACGCGAACCGGTACGAATACCTGGCCGGCACCGTGCCGTTCATCCAGGCGGGACTGGCCGCCGGTGAACCGGTGATGGTCGCCGTGCCCGAGGAGAACCTCGACCACATCCGCACCGCCCTCGGCGCCGACGCGGCCGACGTCCAACTCCACGACATGGGCGTGGCCGGGCGCAACCCCGGCCGGATCCTCCCCGGTGTCCTGCTCGCCTTCGCCGACGCCCACCCCGACCGGGCCGTACGCATCATCGGAGAGCCCCTCTGGGCCGGGCGGACCGCCGACGAATACCCCGCCTGTGCCCAGCACGAGGCCCTGATCAACGCCGCCTTCACCGGCCGGCGGGCGACCATCCTGTGCCCGTACGACACCGGTCGGCTGGACCGGAACTGGCTCGACGACGCGTACCGCACCCATCCGACCGTGCGGACCGCCACCGCGGCCTGGGACAGCCCGCACTACGCGGATCCGCTCGTGGTGGCCGACGGCTTCAACCTGCCACTGCCGCCCCCGCCCGCGTACGCCGAGACCGTCGTGATCGAGTTCCACACGCTCTGGGCGCTGCGCCGGCTGGTGACCGCGCAGGCACTGGCCGCCGGGCTGGCACCGGACCGGGTCACCGACCTGACCCTGGCGGTCAACGAACTCGCCGCCAACACGGTCGAGCACGGCGGCGCCACCGGCACCCTGGCGGTCTGGACCGACGGGAGCCAGTTGATCTGCCAGCTCACCGACACCGGGCACATCACCGAGCCGCTCGCCGGTCGGATCCCGGCCGCGCCGGACCAGGACGGCGGGCGCGGCCTGGTGCTGGTCAACGAGCTGTGCGACCTGGTACGCGTACACACCCGGCCCGGGGCGACCAGCATTCGCGTGCACATGCATCGCTGACCGGCAGCAGGGGCGCACAAAGGCGCTCAGTGCCCGCGGAAAGCCTCCTCCAGCCACCACGAACCGCGCTCGCCCGACACCTTCGCGTCGACCACCATCGGCCGGCTCCGGGAACCGGCGAGCCAATCCCGTACCGGGTCGAGGTCCTCGACGCCCCGGACGGTCACCCCGGCGCAGCCGTAGCCCCGGGCGATCGCGGCCAGATCGGTCTGCGGGAACGTCACCGTGTCCAACGGATACCCGTCCGGGCCGAAGTGGTGCACCTCCGCGCCGTACGCCGCGTCGTCGTAGACGACCACGACCAGCGGCAGGGCCAGCCGGGCGGCGGTGACCAGCTCGGCGGCCGACATGAGGAAACCGCCGTCACCGAGCGCGGCCACGGTGAGCCGGTCCGGCCGGGCGACCGCCGCGCCGAGCGCGCTGGCCAGACCGAGCCCGATCGACTGGAACGCCTGGGTGAAACAGAACCCCGCCACGTCCGGCACGTCGAGGAACATCGACGGGTAGCCCATGAAGTTGCCGGAGTCCACCACCACCGTCCGCTCCGCCGGGAGCAGATCGTCCAGGGCGATGGAGAGCGTCCGGGGGTCGATCGTGGCCGGCTGCTCCGTCCTGCCTCCGTCCACGTAGGACACCGATTGCCAGCGGCCCTCCCGCTCGATCCGCCGACCCAGCTCCGGCGTACGCCATCCGCCCGTCGGCGGATCCGACACCGGTTGCCCGGCCAGCCCGGCCAGCACCGCCCGCGCAACCGTCGCGACCTCGCCCGCCACCGTCAGGTCGACCGGTCGGTTCACCCCGAAGGCGGCCGGATCCCGGTCCACCTGTGCCACGACCGCGCCCGGCGGGATCAGCTCGCCGTGCCGGGTGGTCCACATGTTCAGCGTGCTGCCCCACGCGACGACCAGGTCCGCCTCACCGATCAGCGAGGTCGCCAGCGGGGTGGCGAACCCACCGGCCACGTCCAGGTTCCACGGGTCCCCGACGAACAGCCCCTTGGCGGCGGCGGAGACCGCGAGCAGCGCGCCGCACGCGTCGGCGAGCCGGACCAACGGTTCGCGGGCGGTACGGGCACCCCGGCCCGCGATGAACACCGGCCGGCGCGCCGCGCGCAGCGCCGCCACCAGCGACGCCACCTCCGGCTCGACCGGCGGCCCGGCGGGCGGGGCCGGTGCGATCCGGCCCGACCACGCTTCGGTCGACGCGTTCTGCACCTCGAGCGGAAGGCCCAGCAGCACCGTCGCGCCCCGGGCGGCGGCCCGGAAGGCGCTGCCGGCGTCCTCGGCCGCGTGCGTCGCCCGTACCCGGAGGAACTCGGCGCCGACCGAGGCGGCCAGGGTCGGCAGGTCGAGGAAGAAGTTCGATCGGGGTGCGGTCGCCTCCGGCGCCAGGACCAGCATCGGCGTACGGCTCTTCGCGGCCTCGGTGATGCCGGTCAACGCGTTGGTGAGACCCGGACCCTGGTGCACCGAGAGGATCCCCACCGTGCCCGAGGTACGGGCGAAGGCGTCCGCCATGCTCGCCGCACCACCCTCGTGCGCGGCCGGCACGAACCGGGCACCGGCCGCCACCAGCGCGTTCGTCACGTGGAAGTTGCCGCTGCCGACCACACCGAAGACGTACCGCGCGCCGTGCCCGGCCAGCACCCGGCCGACCACCTCGGATACCCGCATCGCCGGCCCGTGCCTACCGTTCGACCAGCGCGAGAACCCGGCACGGGCTGCCCGAACCGGCCACGATCGGCAGCGGCCCGGCGATCACCACCGCACCGGTCGGCGGCAGCTCGGCGAGGTTGCGCAACTGGGTCAGCCCGTACTTCTCCTGACCCAGCAGGTACGAGTGGCACGGGAACGGCGGGTCGAACGAGTGGGCGGCACCGGCGTCGGTGCCGACCGTCTCTACCCCGATGCCCTGGATCGGCGACTCCTCGGCCAGCCAGCGGGCGCACTCCGCCGAGATCCCCGGCGTACTGCCGGCGTTGGCGTACCGCTCGGCGTCGTCGCCGTACGCGTCCCACCCGGTGCGGTAGAGCAGCCAGCCGCCAACCGGCAGCTCGCCGTGCTCCGCCTCCCACGCCCGCACATGCTCGATCTCGAGCAGAAAGTCGGGATTCGCCGCCGCGTCGGCACTGCGGTCGATCACCACGGCCGGCGCGATCAATCGGCTCACCGGCACCTGCGACACGTCGGCCGCCTGCTTGCCGGTGACCCAGTGGATCGGCGCGTCGAAGTGGGTGCCGGTGTGCTCGCCGGTGGAGAAGTTGTTCCAGTACCAGGCGGGGCCGCGGTCGTCGTACCGGCTGATCTCGGTGAGCTGGAACGGCCAGGTCTGGCCGAACTGCTCGGGCAGGCCCAGGATCGGGGTCTGGTCCGAGAGCGGCGCGGTGAGATCGACAACCTGGATTCGGCCGCCGGCAAGGGCGGCGACAAACTCCTGCAGCACCGTCATGCGGCGACGGTACACGCCCGCACCACTGCACGACGGACCCCTCCCACGGTCGTTGTCGGGGCGTTCGGACGGGTGTCAGGGGCGGGCCGAGCCGGCCACCCGGGGCCTGCTTCGCCGCTCGCAGCGGGGCTTGTAGACCGGCCGTACACCCCGGTGGTAGGACCAGCCCTACCCCGAATCCTCCGGTCTGCCGGCTGTCGAGCGAACTCGACATTTTCATACGTTGATTCCGACGATCCACCCGTCGGCGGCGGTTCGATCCACCCGTAGGCGGCGACCCGATCCACAGGCTGACATCCGGGGGGACAGGCCATGAATCCGTTCAGCAGTCCGATGCAAGTGGAACCACCCGCCGACGCTTCGGCGAGACCCGGGGACGGGGCGCGTATCGGGGACCTCGACGCGTTACGCGGCTTCGCGCTGCTCGGCATCCTGGTCGTCAACATCGCGTTCTTCGCGTCCGGTTACCCGTTCCATCTCGTACCCGATCCGGCCTACGGGTCCTGGGTGGACCAGGCCACCCGCTGGCTCGTCGAGTTCCTCTTCTCCATGAAGTTCTACCTGCTCTTCTCCTTCCTGTTCGGTTACAGCTTCACCCTCCAGATCGATTCCGCCGTACGGCGCGGCGTCGCCTTCGCCCCGCGCTTCCGGCGCCGGCTGGCGGGGCTGTTCGTACTCGGCGTACTGCACGCCGTGTTCCTCTTCCACGGCGACATCCTGACCACGTACGCCCTGCTCGGGCTGGTGCTGTTCGCGGCGCGGGGGATGCGTCCGAGGACCGCGTCGACCCTCGCGGGCGTCCTGCTCGGCCTGGTCGCGTTGGTCATCGCACTGGCGGCCGTGGGCGGTGATGGCCTGGTCCCGGATCACGCCGTCGCGCTCGACGCGGGTGCGCGGTCCACCGAGGCGCTGGGTGGTGGCCTCGGCTCGGTGCTGGTCGAGCACCTCCGTGCCATGCCGGCGATGATCGGGGCGCTCGTGGTCCAGGGGCCGCTCGCCCTCTGTGCCTTCCTGATCGGCCTGGCGGCCGGCAAGGTACGGCTGCTCGCCGACGTCACCCGGCACCAGGGCCTGCTGCGGCGGGTGCAGTGGGTGGGTTACCCGGTCGGCCTGGCCGGTGCGCTGGTCTTCGCCATCGGTGGTGGGACCGAGAACCTGACCGGCCTGATGCTGAGCATCCTCACCGCGCCCCTGCTGATGGCCGCGTACGTGGCCACGGCGCTGCGCGGATTCCAGACCGGGTGGGGCCACCGGATCGCCGGGATCCTCGCGCCCGCCGGGCGGATGGCCCTGTCCAACTACCTCGGTCAGTCGGTCGCCGCTGTACTGATCTTCACCGGGATCGGTCTCGGGCTGGTCGGTCGGGTCGCCCCGTTACCCACCCTGCTCATCGCGGCCGGAATCTTCGGCGGCCAACTCCTCCTCAGTGCATGGTGGCTGGCCCGGTTCCGGTACGGACCGGTCGAGTGGCTGCTGCGCTCGTGGACCGAAGCGCGCCGGGTCCCACTCCGGCGGTAGGGCACGAATCGTGCGGGACCGGGGCCCGCCCTGGTGCGCCGGGGCGGGCTGGTCACCGTGCCGGCGCGGGCACCCGTGCTCGGGGTTCAGCTCGACGACGCCGGGTCGGGCACCCTGCGGGGGGAGCGCAACGCGGCGGTCAGTGCCAGCGCGCCGGCCAGCAGGAGGGGCAGGCCGATCGAGAGGATGCCGAGCACTCCGAGCACGATCATGATGGTGCCGGCGACCGCCAGCGCCCCGACCCGGTGGGCTGCCGCCCGGCGCACCCCGTACGCGGCGAGCAGGCCCGCCGCGGCGGTCCCGCCGACGAACCAGGCGACCGCCTGGCCGCCCTGCCGGCCGATCAGCCAGAGATAGAGAACGGTCATGAGTAGCGCGATTGCCCCGGCGGTCGCGGCCAGCGGATCCCAGGCCGTACGTCGTCCTGCTGCCATGCTCTCCATGGTCGCAGACGTCGATGTCCGGTCGACGTGTCCTCGTTACGACACCGGAGCACGAGCGGGGAAAGCGCCGAGCCGGGGCCGAATCGGCTAGTCTGCGGGCACCACTTTCCGGAACAGTTCCGTAACTTGGTGCAAAACGCCAGAGCCGCCGGCACCGGCCGTCGCCTCGGCATCCGGCCTCGGCGAACGGTGATCGACCCGGGCCAGGTGCCGGCGCGACCGCGAAAGTGTTTCGGTCGTAGGCTGGAGCCTCGACGAAGGAGCTGCCTCGTGACGGTCGACGAAGGACGCCGGATCACCATCACCGCGATCGCCCAGGAGGCCGGGGTGTCGGTGCCCACCGTGTCCCGGGTGCTCAACGGTCGCAACGATGTCGCGCCGCAGACCCGGGAGCGGGTCGAGGAGTTGCTGCGCCGGCACGGCTACCGGCGCCGGGCCACCCGTCCACGGGCCGGCGCGAGCCTCATCGACCTGGTTTTCAACGACCTGGACAGCCCCTGGGCGGTGGAGATCATCCGTGGGGTGGAGGACGTCGCGCACGCGGCCGGCGTCGGCACCGTGGTGTCGGCCATCCACCGCAGGTCCACCTCCACCCGGCAGTGGTTGCAGAATCTGCGTACCCGGGCCACCGACGGGGTGATCCTGGTGACCAGCGACCTCGCCCCGCCGGTGCACGCCGAGTTGCGCCGGCTGAACGTGCCGATGGTGCTGGTCGACCCCGCGGGCGTACCCACGCTGGACATACCAACCATCGGTGCGACGAACTGGGCCGGCGGGCTGCGGGCGACCGAGCACCTGCTCTCCCTCGGCCACCGCCGGATCGGCTTCATCGCGGGCCCACCCCGGTTGCTGTGCAGCCGGGCCCGGCTAGACGGTTACCGGGCCGCGCTGGAGGCGGCGGGCATCCCCATGCTCGACGAGCTGATCGTGCCCGGGGACTTCTACCACGAGTCCGGATACTCGGGCGGCACCGCGCTGCTGGACCTCCCCGAGCCACCCACCGCGATCTTCGCCTCCAGCGACCAGATGGCCTTCGGTGCGTACGAGGCGGTCCGTCGGCGCGGCCTGCGGGTGCCCGACGACGTGAGCGTGGTCGGTTTCGACGACCTGCCCGAGGCGCGGTGGTCCTCGCCACCGCTGACCACGGTCCGTCAGCCGCTGGCGGAGATGGGGCTGCTCGCCGCCCGTACG
Organism: Micromonospora sp. NPDC004704; assembly: GCF_053601675.1. Classification (NCBI taxonomy): domain Bacteria; kingdom Bacillati; phylum Actinomycetota; class Actinomycetes; order Micromonosporales; family Micromonosporaceae; genus Micromonospora; species Micromonospora sp. NPDC004704. Next base: position 63,125 of record NZ_JBSGCD010000001.1, read on the forward strand.
GTGCTGCGCCTGGCCCGAGGTGAGCCGGTCGACACCCCTCGGGTGGAACTCTCCACCGACCTGGTCGTACGGGACAGCTCGGCACCCCTGGTCCGGCGCTGACCTGGCCGGATCCGGCTCCCGCCGAGGTACGCCGCGGGACTCCGCGAACCGCTTTGCGATGATTCGACCTGAATTAGGCTTCCTGGTGGAGTGACCCCGCCAGCGGGTTAGGGATGATCGTGTGCCGGGTACCACCCGGTTGCACGGCGCCCCGCCGCGTGGAAGGCGGGGCGACTGAACCGAGGGGGCCCGATGAGACTCGACGACGACGACATCCGGACGAGCGGCGGCGGTGCCGGCGAGGGTCCGGCCGACGGTGGGGCCAACCCCGGTCAGCGGGACGGCGGTGCCGACGGCGCCGCCGAGGGTCCGGCCGACGGCGGAGCCACGCCGGGTCAGCACGACGGCGGTGCCGACGGCAGCGCCGAGGGCCCGGCCGACGGTGGCGCCAACCCCGGTCAGCGTGACGGCGGCGCGGACAGCGCGGCCCGGTAGCCGGGACCCGGTAGATGACCGACAACGCGCCGGGCGGCGACCGCCGCCCGGCGCTGGCCCGTTGTGTGGCCCTGCCCCCGGCCGCGTTCGTCACCACCCACTGGGGTCGGGCACCCCTGCTGTCCCGGGCCAAGGAACTCGCCAACCCGGACGGCTTCACCGACCTGCTCAGCCCCGCCGACGCCGACGAACTGCTCAGTCGACGCGGTCTGCGTACCCCGTTCCTGAGAGTGGCCAAGGACGGCCAGGTGCTGCCGGCGGGCCGGTTCACCGGCGGCGGCGGTGCCGGGGCCGAGGTCGGCGACCAGGTGCTCGACGAGCGGATCCTCGACCTGTACGCCGACGGCGCCACCCTCGTCCTGCAGGGACTGCACCGCAACTGGCCACCGCTGATCGACTTCACCCGTGAACTGGGTACCAGCCTGCGCCAGCCGTTGCAGGTCAACGCCTACCTGACCCCGGCCGGCAACCAGGGATTCGCCACCCACTACGACACCCACGACGTCTTCGTGCTCCAGGTCGACGGGTCCAAGCACTGGCGGATCCACGAACCGGTCCTGACCGACCCGCTGGAACGTCAACCCTGGGGCGGGCGGGCCGACGAGGTCTCCGCCACCGCGGCCGGACCACCGGCGCTCGACGTCACCCTGGAGCCCGGCGACGCCCTCTACCTGCCCCGTGGCTGGCTGCACAGCGCCCAGGCCCAGCAGGGCAGCTCGTTGCACCTCACCGTCGGGGTCCGTGCCCTCACCCGCTACGCGCTGGTCGAGACCCTGCTCGGGCTGGCCGCCGAGGACCCGCGACTGCGCGCCGCGCTGCCGTTCGGGCTCGACCTCGCCGAGCCCGCCCAGATCGGGCCGGAGCTGACCGAGACGGTGGAGGCGCTGCGCGACTGGCTGGACCGGGCGGACCCGGTCGCGGTCGCGGCCAGGCTCAGGGAACGCGTCTGGTCGGCCGCCCGTCCCGCGCCGATCCGGCCGCTGGCCCAGGCGGACGCCATCGCCGGTCTCGACGCCGACTCCCGGCTCGCCCCCCGCGGCGGGCTCAACTGGCAGCTCGGGCCGGCCGGTCCGGACGAGCCCGACCGGGTCGAACTGCGCCTGTTCGACCGCACCATCACCTTCCCCGGACAGTGCGCGCTCGCGCTGCGGGCATTCCTCGACGGCGGTGTCTCCCGCGTCGGTGACCTGCCCGGACTCGACGACGACGCGGACCGGATCCTGCTCGCCCGCCGGCTGCTCCGGGAGGCGGTGGCCGTACCCGCCTGACCGCGCGCGAAAGCGTGGTCGGGCGGGTTGCCGTCAGCGCACCAGGGCGAAGAGGGCGCCGGTGGTGAGCAGGCCGGCGGCCACCACGATGGTCACCGACTTCGGGTCCAGCCCGGCGTGCCGGCGGTCGGCGAGCAGCTTCGCCGGGGCCAGCCCGACCACCGGGCCGACCAACGTCACCACCAGGCCGAGCACCGGCATCCCGATGGCCAGGTCGCCGCCGTACCGCAGACCGGCCGCGCGGGCGGCGAAACCCAGGGCGTACGCGACCGCCGCACCGAGTACGCCGAAGACCGCCAGCAGCGGCTGGGCCGAGCCGGACAACTCACCCGGATGCCTGGCCCGGTCCAACAGGTCCCGCACCCCGTCGAGCAGCAGCCGCGGATCGGTCGGGGCACCCGCGGTCGGCACCGGTGGGTCACCGAGCCGGCGCACCCCGCCGCCGAGCCGTTCCCGCAGCGTCTGCCAGAGCAGGAGCACCTCGGCGTCGGTCGACTCGGCCTCCTTGCGAGCCTCCTCCAGCTCCGCCTCGGCCCGGCGTACCGCCTGCTCGGCGTCGCGTACGGCGCGTTCGGCGGCGGAGACCTGGCCGGCGTACCAGCTCTGCGCCTCGCCCCGCTCGGCGTCCATCCGCGCGGTCGTCTCGGCCAGCCGGCGGATCAGCTCGGCGTACGTCCCGCTCATCGGGCCGGTCCGTACGGGATGATCGTCTGCCCGGTACGGTGCACCGCCCGGTCGAAGAAGAGCCCGCGCCACGGCCTCGGATACCAGTCCGGCCCACCGGTGCCCGGATACAGCGCCGAACCCAGCTCCGCCCCCTGTACGTCCAACGCCACCCAGGCCCCGATCTGGTCCGTACGCGACGCCGGGCCCCCGAGGTCCGCCCGCATCCGGGCCACCCCCCGCCACCAGGCCAGTACGTGCGTACGCCGCTCCGGCCCGTCGTGCAGGATGTGCCGCAGGTGCTCCAGCCCCGTACGCCCACCGGCCCGAGCCGCCAACCGACCGGCGGCGGCGTCGACCGCGTACAGCAGCAGGTAGTGCGGTTCGCCCGGGGCGGCGCCCAGACCGAGCCCGGTGGCCGTCTCGCTCATCAACTCCGGCACCGTCTCCTCGTCGTACCAGGCCGCGTCGTCACCGAGGGAGTCGTAGAGAGTACGGGCGGCCGAGTCGGCGTCCGGGTCCAGGCACGCGATCGAGAACCTGGCCGTGCCGGGCGGATGTTGCCGGTGCAGTGACCGGGCCGCCGCGTCCAGCACCGCGCACGCCTCGTCCACCCGGGTGCCGATGATGGCGAGGTTGCGCCCGGGTGCCCGGGGCAGGCGCATTCCGGCCGACCGCGACTGGACGTCGATGATCTCGCCGAGCAGGGCGACCGGACCGCGCGGACCACCGGCGGCCCTGCCCTCGGTCGACTCCTCGACCGGTCGCAGGGCCGCGAAGTCCGGTGCCTCGGCCAGCCGGGGTACCGCGTCGCCGTCGAACAACCGGGCCGGCGCGGCGTCCTGCGGGCGCATCCGCCAGAGCTGGTTCTGCAGCTCGCTCCAGGTGCCCCAGTCGCTGGCCGACGGGATCCGGGCCACCTGGTTGCCCTCCGCCATGCCGGACTCGGCGTTGATCACGGCGTGGTGCCGGGGCAGGGCCTGGGCCGCGTCGTTGCGTTCGGCGAGGATGCGCAGCGCCTTCGGCAGCGCGATCCGGAGGGTGAACTGGGCGACCAGGGCGGGCCGTCCCCACAGCGCCTCGATCCCGCGTACGTCCTGCGAGGCGAGGACCAGGTGGATGCCCTGCGACCGGCCCCGTCGGGCCAGGTCCTCGAGCAGGTCGGCCGCCTCCCGGGCGACCGCGTCCCGACCGGCGAGCAGCATCTGGAACTCGTCCACCACCGCCACGATCCGGGGCCAGTGCCCGTCCGGGTCGACCGCGCGCAGCTCGGCGAGCTTGGTCACCTCGTGCCGTTTGGCGGCGTCGGCCCGGCGGCGCAGTTCCTCGGCGAGGAACCGGAGCAGGGCCAGCCCGAACTCGCGGTCGGTGTTGACGTTGATCCCGACCAGCCGCATGTGCGGCAGCCAGCTCGGGTCCCGCCGGCCCTGGGCGAACCGGGCGAAGGACACCCCCTCCTTGAAGTCGAGCAGGTAGAACTCCAGCTCGGCGGGGGAGTAGCGGGCGGCCAGCGAACCGATCCAGGCGAAGATGAGGTTGGTCTTGCCGGTGCCGGACGGGCCGCCGATCAACGCGTGCGGCGGGTAGTCGCCGAGGCTGAGCAGCACCGGGCGCCCCTGCGGGCCGTCGCCGATCGGCACGGTCAGGCCGGTCGCCGAACCTTCCTTCCACATCTGGTCCACCGGTGGCAGCAGGTCGGTGAACGGCGCCGGTGCGGGACCGGCGGTGACCGTCGCGGCGATCTCCCGGCAGGTGTCGGTGACCAGGGCGGCCGGCGGTGGCGGATCGAGCCGTACGGGCAGGCTCGGGGCGGTACGCAGCCGGGTCAGGCCGTCACCGACGAGGACCCGCTCGACGTTCGGTTCGTCGGGCAGCTCGATGCCCCGGACCACCAGGTGCACCCCGCAGGCGGCGCCGGTGCGGACCACCCGGTCGAGCTGGCCGCGTTCGTGCCGGGACAGCTCGTCCCCGCCGAGCAGGACCGCCACCCGCCAGGGTTCGGGACGCCGGCCGGTGGCGGCGGCCAGTTCGCGCAGCGATCCGTACTCACCGGCGAGAACGGTCTCGTTGATCCGTCGGATCTGGTCGACCAGGTCGTCGAGGAGGCGGGCCAGACCGCCCGGCCCGACGAAGGTGAGCAGCCCGGCGGTGGACAGCGGGGCGAAGCCGGCCAGCCCGCCGCCGAGGTGCTCCGGGTCGTAGCCGATCAGCCGGACCGCGCCGGGTTCGGCGCGGCCGATCGCCCGCAGCAGCAGGGCGGCCACCACGGCGTCGCACCCGGCCCGGTCGTCGCCGGCCAGGTGCACGTGTCCCCGGTCCAGCAGCGGCACCAGCGCCGGCACCGGTTCGGCGCCGGGCAGCCGGACCGCGCCGACCCGCAACGCGCCTGCGGGTTCGTGCCGGTCGGCCGGGCTCGGCCGCCACCGGGGCCAGGGTGCGCTGGCCGCGCCGGGCGCCTCGTCGGTCGCCGCCTCGGCGGTACGCCGGGCCAGCTCGACGAGCTGGCCCTCGTACTCGTCGGCGATCTCGGCGAGCCGGCGGTCCCGTTCGGCGCCGACCCGCTGCGGCACCCGCGCGGCGGCCCGTCGGGTCCGGGTCAACCGGTCCCGCGACCCGTCGAGTTCGGTACGGGCCTGGGTCAGCCGACCCCGGGTCGCGCCGAGCGCGTGCGACAGCATGCCGCGGACCCGGGTGACGAGCTGGGTCCGAACGTCAGCCATCGGACTCCCGCAGGTTCTGGGCGGCCACCGACCGGGCGTCGCGACCGAGCCGGTTGAGCAGCAGGCCGGTGAGCACCCCGGCGGCCACCGCCGGGTCGGCCGGGTGCGGCGGGGCGGTGGGGTTCTTCGGCGGTGGCATCCGGCAGACCCGGCTCAGTGCCGTCTCGAGCACCTCGGCGGGGAGCCCGGGGAGCAGGTCACGGGCCTTGCCGGTGAGTTCACCGCGCAGTCGGGGCAGGTCCTGTGCCCGGGGCGGGTGCCCGAGCAGCTCGGCCGCCAGGTCGCGCAGCATCGGTGGGGCGACCGCCGCCATCCCCAGCCCCACGTCGGCCGGTACGTCCCGGAGCTGGGCGTGGAGCTGGCCGCGGTCGTCGGCGCGTACGCGTTCGGCCACCCGGCGCAGCAGGTCCTCGGCGTCGGTGATCTCGCGGTCCGGTTTTGCCTCGGGTGAGTCCCGCTGGCCGGTCAGCTCGGTCACCCGGACCGACCACCACCGGTGGACCGGCCCGGCCTCGCCCTGCGGCTCCGGTACGGGCCCCGGTCCGGCGGTCGGCTGATCGTCGGCCGGTTCCCGCCGCTGCGGCTGCCCGGCGGCCGGTGGCCCGTCGCCGGCCAACCCGATGGCGGCCAGGTACGCGGCGAACTGGTCCTGTGCCACCCGCAGCGTGTGCCCGGCGGTCTCCGCGTGCTCGGTGGCTGCGGACAGCTCGGGCACACCCATCGGATCGGCCGATTCCTGGCGCACCCAGCGCAGCCGGTCGGCGGCCTGCCGGAGCCGGTCCAGCGCCTCCGTCACCAACGCCACCGGCAGCTCGTCGGCGGCGGCTCGTACCTGCGCGCCCAGTTCCTCCACGATGGACATCGGCGGCTCAGAGGGTCGAGACGTAGAGCTGCGCCTGCTCCACCGCGGCCAGGGTCGCGGAGAGACATTCCTCCAGTTCCTGGGAGGCCTGGGAGAGCGAGGCCTGGGCGGCGCTGACGGTCTCGTGTCCACTGCCCTCCAGCGCGCCGGCCAGGGTCTGCTGTGCCTCGGTCAGCTTCTCGCTGGCCGCCTGCACCGCGGTCTGGCCCTCGGTGATCTGCTGGAGGGCGGCATCGATGGCTGCTTTCAGCTCGGCGACGCTCGCCACGGCGGAACCTCCTGGGGGCGGGCGGGGAGGGCTCTGGTTTTGTTCTGGGGTCAACATACCCCCGTGGGCGGTTGTCGCCTCAGTGTCCGTTCCGACGCGCACCGTGGCTTCTGACGGAGCCCGAGGTCGGACCCCGGCACTCGCCATTTCGGGCAACATTGAGTCGGATCTCCGACAGAATGCCCGAGACGGGGGTACGGCAGCCGCCCGAGACGGCGTACGGCAGCCGTCAGTCGGGACGCAACCAGCGCGGCCCGCGTACCTCCGCCCCCAGTGCCTGGACGCGGGCCCGCAACTCCCGGTCGGCGGTGACCACCACGCAGTGCCGCCCCGGAGCCTCCGACCGGACCACCTCGACGATCCGGTCGTCGCCGGACCCGGCGGCGGACACCACCCGGACCGGGTCGGCTCCGGGGATGTCGCGGGCCGCCCCCTCGACCACCAGCACCACCTCGACGGGGCCGGGCAGGTCCGGCAGGCCCGCCTCGGCGACCGGGACGAGCGCGTCCCGCAGCCGACCGGCCGCCCCGGCCCGGTCCCGCCACCAGCCGTCCGGCCGGGAACCCATCACGTTCGCGGCATCCACCACCAGCAGCGGCTCGGTCTCCATGGGGTCAGCCTGCCACCGGCGCACGTTTGTCGGGCCTGCGGCGGGGTAGGCCACGCCGACCGTGTCTTGCCCGTCGAAGGGGACCAGAGATGACGCAGCCACCCGGTGACTCCGGCGTTGACCCCTGGGACGAGTTCCTGGCGCGGTACTTCGGGCGCGGTGAGGGTCGTCGTCCGGCGCACCGGGTGGACATCACCCGGTTGATGACCGCCGATGCCCGGGAACTGCTCGCCGACGCCGCCCGCCGGGCCGCCTCCGCCTCCAGCAACGACCTCGACACCGACCACCTGCTCTGGGCCGCCCTGCAACGCGAGCCGCTGCGCGAACTCGTCCGCCGGGCCGGGGCCGACCCGGACGCACTCGCCGGTGCCCTCGGCGGCCAGCAGCGCCCGGCCGAGCCGGCACCGCAGGGTCAGGTGCCACCGAACCTTTCCCTGACCCCGGCCGCGAAGCGGGCCCTGCTCGACGCCCACCAGCTCTCCCGCGCCATGGGCGCCTCCTACATCGGCCCCGAGCACATCCTGATGGCCCTGCCGCTCAACCCCGAGTCGCCGGCCGGGCGGATGCTCGCCGCCGGCCGGATCCAGCCGCAGTCGCTGCAGAACGCCAACTCGGAACGCTCCGGTGCCCCCGGACCCAAACCCGACCGGGGCACCCCGACCCTGGACCAGTACGGCCAGGACCTCACCGACCTGGCCCGCGCCGACGAGATCGACCCGGTCATCGGCCGGGCCGACGAGATCGAACAGGCGGTGGAGATCCTGTCCCGCCGGACCAAGAACAACCCGGTCCTGATCGGCGAGGCCGGGGTCGGCAAGACCGCGATCGTCGAAGGGCTGGCGGAGCGGATCGCCGACGGCGACGTACCCCGCACCCTGCTCGGCAAGCGGGTGGTCCAGCTCGACCTGGCCGGGCTGGTCGCCGGCACCCGCTACCGGGGCGACTTCGAGGAACGGCTGAAGAAGGTGATCGACGAGATCCGCGCCCACGGCGAGGAGCTCATCGTCTTCCTCGACGAACTGCACACCCTGGTCGGCGCCGGCGGGGCGGGCAGCGAGGGCGGGATGGACGCCAGCAACATGCTCAAGCCCGCCCTGGCCCGGGGCGAGTTGCGGGTCGTCGGGGCGACCACGCTGAACGAGTACCGGCGGCACATCGAGAAGGACGCGGCCCTGGCCCGACGGTTCCAGCCGGTACTGGTGCCCGAGCCCTCGGTGGACGACACGGTGGCGATCCTGCGTGGGTTGCGTGACCGGTACGAGGCACACCACCAGGTGCGGTTCAGCGACGAGGCACTGGTCGCCGCCTCCGAACTGTCCGACCGTTACCTGACCGACCGGTTCCTGCCGGACAAGGCCATCGACCTGCTCGACCAGGCGGGCGCCCGGGTACGCCTGCGCACCCGTACGCCCGACAACGACGTACGCGACCTGGAGCGGGAACTCGAGGACCTGCGCCGGGACAAGGAACAGGCGGTCGCCGACGAGCAGTACGAGCGCGCGTCGCAGTTGCGCGACCGGTTGCAGGGCGTACAGGAGCGGATCGAGTCGTCCCGGGGCGACAACGGCCAGCAGCAGGTGCCCGAGGTACGGCCACAGGAGATCGCCGAGGTGGTCTCCCGCGCGACCGGGATCCCGGTCAGCCAGCTCACCGAGGAGGAACGGGACAGGCTGCTGCGGCTGGAGGGGCACCTGCACGAACGGATCGTCGGCCAGGACGACGCGGTCAACGCGGTGGCCGAGGCGGTGCGGCGCTCGCGTACCGGGCTGGCGGATCCGGACCGGCCGATGGGCAGTTTCCTGTTCCTCGGCCCGACCGGGGTCGGCAAGACCGAACTGGCGCGTGCCCTCGCCGAGGCGCTGTTCGGCGAGTCCGACCGGATGATCCGGCTCGACATGAGCGAGTTCCAGGAACGGCACACGGTCAGCCGGCTCGTCGGCGCCCCGCCCGGATACGTCGGGTACGAGGAGGCGGGCCAGCTCACCGAGGCGGTACGCCGCCGCCCGTACGCGGTGGTGCTGCTCGACGAGATCGAGAAGGCGCACCCGGACGTGTTCAACATCCTGTTGCAGGTCCTCGACGACGGCCGGCTCACCGACAGCCAGGGCCGTACGGTCAACTTCCGCAACAGCGTACTGATCATGACGAGCAATCTCGGTTCGGAGCTGATCACCGGCACCCAGCGCAGCGTCGGGTTCGGCGGCGACGGGGAAGAGGACGAGAGCATCGAGCTGCGGGAGCGGCTGATGCGCCGGCTGCAGGAACACTTCCGCCCCGAGTTCCTCAACCGGATCGACGAGGTGATCATCTTCCGGCGGCTGGAGAGCGAGCAGTTGCGGCAGATCACCGAGTTGCTGCTCGAGGACACCCGGCGGCGGCTGCACGCCCAGGACATCGTCGTCGACTTCACCACCGCGGGGGTGGACTGGATCGCCGAGCACGGTTACCAGCCGGAGTTCGGGGCCCGCCCGCTGCGCCGGACGATCCAGCGCGAGATCGACAACCGGTTGTCCCGGATGCTGCTGGACGGTTCGCTCTCACCCGGTCAACGGGTGACGGTCGACGCCGCCGACGGCGCGCTCACCTTCGACGTGTCGGACAGCGGCCACAGCAGCGGACGGAACACGGCGGCGGCCGCGGCGGCGGCCGAATGAGCACCGCCGGCCGGATCGGGTTCACCTGTGTGGACACGGACGGTCCTGACGGCGGCACGGCGAGGGGAGTCGGACGGTGAGCCAACCCGAGGAGAGCCGGGAGAAGAGCCCGAAGACCGATGCGGTGCTGCAACCGCCGACCGCGAACCCGGACCGGACACAGTTGCGGGGCGAACGCGACCGGCCGGACCGCGACGACGCTGACCGTGACGAGGGGGACCCGGGCGAGGATGACCCGGCGGGGACCTCGTCGACCTCCCGGAAGGAGCGGTGATGGCCCGCGACCAACGCATCGAACCCGAGGTCGAGCAGCTCTGGCAGGACTTCCACGACCGGGTCAACGTCACCTCGGAGCAACTGCGTACCTGGTTGATGACGCAGGGGTCGGGGGAGGAGGCGTTCAGCCCGGATCCGGACCTCGACCTGCCCGAGCCGGGCCGGCAGATCCTCGCCGTGAAGCGCAAGCGGAAGGTCGACCTGACGCCCGAGGACATCGACGTGATGCGGGTGACGGTGGACGGGATCGAGGGGCTGCTCGACACCCGCCCCGATGCGGGCCCGAGCGACGAGGGCTGGCGCCGGGCCCTGCTCGACCTGGGCCACGACCCCCTGCTCGAACGCTGACCCCAACCGACCGCTGCCGCCGCAAGGCGACGGTCCGCCCGCCGCTGCCACCGGGGGCAACCGGGCCCGCCACTGCCAAGACGCCGGAAAGGGCCCCTCGGATATCGGAACGCGATAGCGAGGGGCCCCTTTCTCGATCCGGTGTCATTCGCCGCCGATGCTGGGGGCTCCCAACCCGGCCGACTCGGCGGCGTCCCGGCGCTCCTCGCGGAGCGCCTCCTCGCGGGCGAGCAGGGCCGCGTACTCGGCGACGTCGGCGGGGGTGGGCAGGTCGGGCGCCCGGCGCAGGAACGCCTCCACGTCGCGGGAGGCCGCGGTGTGGGCGGCGGCGATCCGCCGCGCGTTCTCCCGGTCGTCGTCGGGCGGAATGAGGTCGGTCATGTACCTACCGGTACCCGGTTCGAGGCGATTCGCACCTCTGGCCGGTAGCCGCGGCTGCGCCGGGCGGGAGTAATTCCTAACTCCCGTCGATGCCCGCACCACCGATCCCCGCGACGATCTTGCACTTGTGGCGCCTGGATCAGGGCACTCATCCGGATTTGTGTCCCACCACAAGTGCAAGATCGTCGCGCTGCCTGGTCGGCGGCGTATGAGTGGTCGATCTGCGGGTTCTGGGGCTTTCGAGAGCGGCGTGTACGACGACCAGCCAGAGTGGGGGATTACTCGTCTGGAGGGGCGGGTTGCGGGGTCCGGTGCGTACCCCGCAAACCCGCCCGATCCGTCCGGTCGCCGGCCGACGCGGGTCTTGCCCGCGCCGGCCGGATTCCGGTTACGGGTTGGTGATGCCGAGCGAGTAGCTGCCCGAGCCGCTGTACGCGTAGACGTCGTAGCGGTAGTACCCGGCGGTGCCGTTGTACGTGATCGTCTCGTCCGAGCTGGCGGTCTCGCCCGCGGCCACGTCGACCCAGGCGCTGCCGTTCCACTTCTGCAGGTAGAGGTCGAAGTCCACCCCGGACGGCCCGTCGAGGCAGCCGCGGTGGGTGCCGGAGACGGTCGACTGGTAGTAGCTGCCGCCCGGCTGGAACTGGCTGTTGCCGCTGGTCACCGAGCCGGTGTAGGTCGCCTCGTAACCGGTGCACCCGGTCGGCGGCGGCTCGCCGGGGCCGCCGCTGCCGGTACGCAGCGTCAGGCCGTACACCGAGAGGATCTCGTTGACCGGCTGGAAGTACGTGGTCCCGCCGGAGGTGCAGTTGCCGGAGCCGCCGGAGGTGACACCCTGCGCCTGCTGGCCGGAGAGCCAGGAGCCGCCCGAGTCACCCGGTTCGGCGCAGGCGTTGGTCCGGGTCAGCCCGGAGACGGTGCCCTGCGGGTACGTCACCGACGAGTTCTTCGCCTGGACGGTGCCGCACTTCCATCCGGTGGTGGAGCCGGAACGGCAGATGGCCGCGCCGACCGCCGACTCGGTGGAGCCGGCCACGGTCACGTTGCCTCCGGCGTAGTTGTTCACCCACGGCTGCGGGGTCCAGTTCGAGTTGGTCTGCACCCAGGCGTAGTCGTTGCCCGGGAACGAGGAGCCCCGGAAGGTGCCCGAGGCGACCTGGTTGAAGCCCTGGGTCGCGGTGCCGGTGGTGCCACAGTGGCCGGCCGTCACGTAGCCGCCGGTCACCGGGAAGCCGACCGAGCAGCGTCCGCCGCCCATGTAGTAGGCGTCGCCGCCGCGTACGTCGTAGAACGGGACCGGGGACTCGGTGGTGGGGACCAGCCGGACCGCCTTCGCGTCGACCCCGCTCGCCTTCACGAACGTGCCTGCCGCGGTGCTGTCCTTGGCCAGTACGACCACGGTGTTGGTGGCCACGTCGACGTACCAGCCGGCGACCGACTCGTGGGTCGCCTTGGTGGCGGCCCGGTCCAGCCCGTTCTTGACGCCGTCGAGTTGGGCCGCGCTGCGCGCCACCACCTTCGCCTGGGCGCCCGCGCCGGTGACCCGGTCGGCGAGCGCGGCGTCGGTGATCGCGACGACCAGGGCACCGCCGTCGGCGCTCACCCAACCACCCGCGTACGCCCTGCCGAGGGACTTGCGCAGGTTGGCGTCGGTCCGGCTGGCCTTGTCGTCGCGGGTGATCCGGTCCTTCGCCTCGGTGGCGGTCAGGCCGAGGTCACGTTGCATGGCGGCGAGCATCTCCGGCGCCGCGGCGGTGTCCGCCGCGCTCGTCGATGCGGTGCCGGGGGCCGCGGTCGCGGGTAGGGCCACGGTCGTGAGGACACCCGTGGGCAGCAGGATCACCGCTGCCACCGCGGCGAGTCTTCGCTTCATCCGTTCGTCTCCTTGGGGGTATGCCGGCTCCCGGCACGGCGGGCGAAGCGGGAACATGGGGGTTGCTTCACCACGCCGTGGCGACGCGGGCGCGTCCAACCCGGTGACCCGGCGATGTGGATGGTCCGGTGCCCTGCCGATCGGGGTTCGGTCCCGGTGCCGGACGGCCGTCGGCCGCCCGCCGGGACCGGATCGGGCGGGGCAGGCTTAACCTATCGGCCACATAATCGACGCAGGTATATATCACCTAGCTCATACCGCGCGGACCGGTGACCGCCCGACCGGACGGTCGCCGGGCACGCTCCCGCCACGGGTACGGACCTGGCGTGGAGTCGGCCCACACCGGCGGGTGGATCGGTCAGGCGGCGGCCATCTGCTGCGGTCCGAAGGCCGGGTTGCGGGCGAGCCAGGCGAGATAGTCGGGGTTGCGGTGCAGGGAATCGGTGTACGCGGCCACCGCGTGCCCGAGCACCCGGTCGGCGATCCCGGCCGCCGGTGCCTCCGGGTGCCAGCCGAGCAGCAACCGCCACCGCAGCGGCGCACCGGCCAACGGTCGGGTCACCAGACCGGAGACCGGACGGAAGGTGGCCTGCGCCAGCGCCACCGCCTCACCGGCGTCGACCAGGTCCAGACAGCCCCGGATGTCGGTCTCGTACATCTTGCGCGGGGTGAAGCCGGCCCGGGCGCAGGCAGCCGCGAAGCAGTCGCCGAAGCAGCCGTCGCCGGGTGCCACCGCCCACTGTTCGTCGCGCAGCATCTCCAGCTTGACCTCGTCCACGGCGGCGAGCGGATGCGCCTCGGGCAGGACGACGAACACCGCGTCGACCGCGATCGCCCGCCAGGTCAGCCCGAACTCCGCCGACGGGGTGGCGTCGCCGCAGACTCCGGCCAGGGCGTAGTCGAGCCGGCCACTGAGCACCATCTGGGCCAGCTCATCGACGTACCAGGAGGCGTAGGTGCTGATCTGGGCGTGCGGCTGGTCGGCCGCGAGCCGGTGTACCAGCCGGCCCACGAGCGGGCTGTTCACCCCGCCGAACCGGTACCGGCTCAGGGTCGTACCGGTGCCGGCGAGTCGGGCCGCCTCGTCCTGGAGCCCCTTCATCGCCGGCAGCAGCACCCGGGCGCGGGCGAGCACCAGCTCCCCGAGAGCGGTCGGCCGGGCGCCCCGGCGGTCCCGCTCGAACAGTGGCCCGCCGAGCGTGCGCTCGATGCGCTGGAGTTGTGCGGTGAGGGCGGGTTGCGCCAGTCCCAGCGTGGACGCAGCTTTGGTCACGCTGCCGGTCTCCGCGATCGCGCAGACCACCTTCAGGTGCCGCAGCTCCAGGTTCATAGCGTGACGGTAGGACTATGACGGGATCTACGGGAAGACCTTCGGCCAGTGAAAGATCCCCCAAACGAAAAGTAAAGAGCAACCGAACGGTCCACCAGGGCTAACGCGCCGCCCAGAGCAGCCCACGCTCGGTGATGGCCCGAACCTCGGGTACCTCAAAATCGTCCAGCTTATGGCCGACGGTCGATACGAATATCCGGCCCGAACCCCAGTTTCGAGTCCATATTGCGGGCAGGGTGACCGGTCGGTGCCACGCTGTCCCCGATGGACCGGCCCCCGTCGGGTCGGCCGGCTCGGGATCGAAGGTCACCGTGGCGAGTACGTCGTTGAGCGGGTCGGACAGCACCCAGTACTTCTCCGTGTGCAGGGCCACCGAGTCGATGCCGGCGACAACCGGGTGTCCGGCCCGTTCCGGCACCACCGTCAGCTCGTGGTGGACGAACCCGGGTGGGTGGTGTACGAAGACGCCGCCGGTGAGTTGGTGGTAGGTGGTGTGGTGGAAGGCGCCGACGATCCCGCCGTGCCAACCGGCGAAACCCGTACCGGCCCGTACCGCGTCGGCCAGACCGGTCGCCTGCGCGTCGGTGATGGTGCCGATCGACCAGCACTGCACGATCAGGTCGGCGGCGGCCAGCCGGTCGGCGTCGGTGTAGACGTCGAGGTCCTCGTGAACCTGCACGGCGAAGCCCCGCTCCCGAAGGAACGGGGCGAACAACTCCGTCGCCTGGACCGGGACGTGCCCGTCCCAGCCACCACGCACCACGATCGCGTCCCGCACCGCTGCTGCTCCCGTCCCCGGTGGACACCCCGCGGCGGCGGGTCCGGTCAGGGCCGCTGCGCCTCGGGCAGATCCTCAACGTACGTCTGCCGTCCGCTGACCGCGTCGCGGACCTTGTCGACCACGCCCACCGCGGGTTCGACGATCCGGTTCCACGGCGGCGTGGCCGGGGTGGTCGGGTGCGGGCGGGTGGGCGCCGCCTCCTCGGCGATCTGCACCCGGTTGCCGAGCCGGATCAGGTCCGCCTCGGTGGCGATCGAGTGCAGGGCCGGGAAGATCTCCGTCGCCGCGACCTCATTGTGCCGGCCCACCTGCTCGGTGATCTCGCTGAGGGTCCGCTCGAACTCCGGGTCCCCGGTCGTCGCGGCGGACAGGTCCACGAGTGAGCGCAGCAGCGCCGCATCGGCGGCGATCTCCCGGTCCGCGACCGGCTCGCCGTCCGGCAGTGCGCTGCGCACGCTCGGGTACAGGTACTGCTCCTCGGCCGACAGGTGCCGGGTGAGGGTCGCGGTGAGCACCTCGGCGACCCGGTGGCGCTGGTCGGCCGGCAGCGCCGGGTCGGCCAGTTCCCGGCACAGGGCGCCGATCTGTTCGTGCTCCCGGGCGAGCAGGTCGACCATGCTGAGCCCGCCGGGACGGTAGTGATCGTCGTCGACGCCGGCGGTGGGCGGCAGCGGGGGTAGGGGCACGGTCACGGCGATCCTCCTGGGAGCGGCACTGCGGTGAAGTAGGCGGATGTGGGGACGCCGACGGCGATACCCGTACCCGTGACGGGCCAAACCCGGCGGTCGATGTCTCGGGCCGGCGTCCCCCGATCCCGTCACCCTCGGTAGTCGGTCGTGCGGGACGCGGCGGCCGGGTCGGAGCGACCACAGGGCGGGCCGACCCGACCCACCACCGGGGTGGGCTGGTATGAAGAAACGCATGACCAGCCATGCCGCTCCCAACCATCCCAGCGCCACCGACGAGGTCGTCGACATCTGCCGTGACCTGCTGCGCATCGACACCAGCAATACCGGGGACAACGCCACCAGCGCCGGCGAGCGGGTGGCCGCGGAGTACGTGGCCGGCCAACTCGCCGAGGTCGGCATCGCATCCGAGTTGCGCGAGTCGGCGCCCGGCCGGACCAGCCTGGTGGCCCGGATCCCGGGCACCGATCCCGGTCGCGGTGCGCTACTCGTGCACGGGCACCTCGACGTGGTGCCCGCCGACGCCAGCGAGTGGTCGGTGCACCCGTTCTCCGGGGAGATCCGGGACGGCTACCTCTGGGGCCGGGGCGCCATCGACATGAAGGACTTCGACGCGATGGTGCTGGCGGTGGTCCGCCAGTGGCAGCGCACCGGCGTACGCCCACCGCGCGACATCGTGCTCGCGTACACCGCCGACGAGGAGGCCGGCGGCGACTACGGCGCCCACTTCCTGGTCGACCGGCACCGGGAGCTGTTCGACGGGTGCACCGAGGCGATCGGTGAGGTCGGCGGGTTCTCCTACTCGGTCAACGACGACCTGCGGCTCTACCTGATCCAGACGGCCGAGAAGGGCCTGGACTGGCTGCGCCTGCACGCGAAGGGGCGACCGGGTCACGGTTCGATGGTCCACGACGACAACGCGGTCACCACGCTGGCCGAGGCGGTCGCGCGGGTCGGCCGGCACACCTTCCCGGTCGTGCTGACCCCGACCGTACGGACCTTCCTGGAGCAGGTCTCCGAACTGCTCGGAATCGAGTTCGACCCGAACGATCCGGAGCTGGCGATCGCCAAGCTCGGCCCGATCGCGAACATCGTCGGTGCGACCATTCGCAACACCGCCAACCCGACCCGGCTCGAGGCCGGTTACAAGGACAACGTGATCCCCAGCCGGGCCAGCGCGACCATCGACTGCCGCAGCCTGCCGGGCCAGTCCGAGCTGCTGCTGGAGCAGTTGCGCCAGGTCATCGGGCCGGAGATCGAGGTGGAGTACACCCACCGGCAGCCGGCCGTCGAGACCACCTTCGACGGGGACCTGGTCGACGCGATGTCGGCCGCGCTGCGGGCCGAGGATCCGGGTGCCCGGCCGGTGCCGTACATGCTCTCCGGTGGCACCGACGCCAAGGCGTTCGAACGGCTGGGTATCCGCTGCTTCGGCTTCGCCCCGCTGCGCCTGCCCGCGGACCTGAACTTCTCCGCGTTGTTCCATGGCATTGACGAGCGCGTACCGGTCGACGGACTACAGTTCGGCGTGCGGGTACTCGACCGGTTCCTGCGCGGCAGCTAGCCGCGCCGGAGCAGTTCGCAAACCGGGGCGTTACCGACACGCCGCGGCATCATGTCCCGCGTTATGCCACCTCGAAGGGAAAGCCACACCATGACCGACCAGCACGCCGAGCTGGACGCCGCCCTGGAGCGGGTCATCTCGACCGCTCGGGCCCACCTCGCCGCGGTCAAGGCCGCCGAGGGCCGGATCGACGACGACGACGTCTGGCAGGCGTACGTCGCGCTCAACAACGCCTCGTTCGAGTACGACGAGCGGCTGCTCGACGCATTCGGCGAGGTCACTCCCTGGGACGTGGAGTCGATCGACCCGAACGAGGCCGACGAGCGGTTCGGTGTCGGCCTGGGCGGCGTCGACGGCAACGAGTCGACCGACCCGCACCCGCGGGTGCTCTCGGTCCGCCAGCGGCGCGACTACCGGGTGCCCAGCGTCGCGGCACTGATCCGGGTGGCCGAGGCCGCCCGCCGCGCCGCCGCCGGCGAGGACGAGGAGTCCGAGCCGGTCGAGGGAGTCGGCGAAGCGGTCCTGGAGCTGCTCCAGACCGGCGACGGCTCGCTCGGCGCCCTCGACATCCCGGAACTGGAGCCGCTCGACGGCCTGGTGATCGTCAGCGAGGTGGCGGAGCCGCTCAACCTCGAGTCGTTCGACGACGACGACAGCGCCGGGCCGTTCCAGCCGGGTGCCGAGGACCAGCTCGTCGGCCGGCTCGACGAACACCCGTTCCTGCCGACCGACGCCGAGCACGACCACGATCACGACCACGAGCACTCGGCCCGATAGTCGGCCGGCAGTCGCGAATCAGTAGGAGAGGCCCGGTTGCGACGTTTGTGCCAGGCGGCGACGCAGCACCACCTGCCGCGTACCGTCCCGGAACAGTCGCACCCGGGCCAGCTCCCAACCGGAGAATTCGGCCTGGATCGCCAGTTGAGCCGCGGCGGTCATCCGATCGACGTTCGACGGCAACCGTAGCGGGGCGTATTCGTAGTCCATGCCCCCTATCCTGCCCACGCCCGTCCGGAGACACCAGTCCTTGAGATCGGGACGACTACCCGGTCAGCCGTCCCGCTCCGGATAGCCGACCGGTACGGCCGACACGTCGTCCAGGGCACGGGCGATCTCCCCCGGCAGGGTCATCCGTTCGACCGCCAGCGCGCCGAGCAGTTGGCCGACCGTACGGGCGCCCAGGATCGGGGCGACCACACCGGGCCGGTCGCGTACCCAGGCCAGGGCCACCTCCAGGGGTGACACGCCCAGTCCGCCGGCCGCCGTGGCGACCGCCTCCACGATGCTGGAGCAGCGGGGCTCCAGGTAACTGGCGACGAAGCGCTCGAAGTGCGGCGAGGCGGCCCGCGAGTCGGCCGGCCGCCCGTGCCGGTACTTGCCGGTCAGCACCCCCCGACCCAGCGGCGACCAGGGCAGGACACCCAGCCCCAGGCCCTCGCAGGCGGGCAGCACCTCACGCTCGATGCCGCGCTCCAGCAGCGAGTACTCCACCTGGGCGGCGATCACCGGCGCCCGGCCGGGGAACGCCGCCTGCCAGGTGGCGGCCCGCGCGGTCTGCCAGCCGGAGAAGTTCGACACCCCGACGTACCGGACCCGACCGCTGTTCACCGCGTGGTCCATGGCGCCGAGGGTCTCCTCGATCGGGGTGTCCGGGTCGTAACCGTGCACCTGCCACAGGTCCACGTGGTCCGTACCCAGCCGGCGCAGCGAGGCGTCCAGGGTCCGCAGCAGGTGACCCCGCGAGCCGTCGCGCCGTCGCGACGACCCCGGCCGCAGCCCCGCCTTGGTCGCGATCAGCAGGTCCTCGCGGGGGACCAGGGTGCCGAGCAGGGACCCGATCACCGACTCCGCGTCGCCGTCGGAATACACGTCGGCGGTGTCGACCAGGTTCCCGCCGGCATCGAGAAAGCTCTTCAGTTGGGCGGCCGCATCGTCGGCGTCGGTGTCCCGACCCCAGGTCATGGTGCCGAGCGCGAGCCGCGAAACCGCCAGCCCGCTTCGGCCGAGCGGTCGCTGTTGCATGGGTGAACCTTATTCAGAACATCGCCGAACCGATATCCTCGCTCCCGCTGATGTGTGCCGCGCCGCGTGTTTCGGACCTGCATGAACGCCCGAATGACGGCCTTCCGACACCACTGCACCATTCCGACGGCGCGTTGCCCACCGGGTGACCGGGCTGTTCCCGGTCATTGCGTACCCTGATGCGACTTGGCACGCGGATGGGGAGGACCAGTGCGACTCGGGCTCAGCCTCGGCTACCAGACGGCGTGGAGCACACCCGCCGACCACCTCCTCCTGGCGCAGGAGGCGGACCGGCTCGGCTATTCGGTGGTCTGGGCCGCCGAGGCGTACGGGTCGGACTCACCCAGCATGCTCGCCTGGATGGCGGGGCAGACCGAGCGGATCGACCTCGGTGCGGCGGTGATGCAGATCCCGGCGCGTACCCCGGCGGCGACGGCGATGACCGCGGCGACCATCGACACCCTCTCCGGTGGCCGGTTCCGGCTCGGGCTCGGCGTCTCCGGGCCACAGGTCTCCGAGGGCTGGCACGGCGTACGTTTCGCCAAGCCGCTGGCCCGCACCCGGGAGTACGTCGACATCGTCAAGCTCGCGCTCGGCCGCAAGCAGGTCGAGTACGACGGGGTCCACTACCAGCTCCCGCTGCCCGACGGACCGGGCAAGGCGCTCCGGCTCGGCTTCCACCCGTACCGCGAGCACGTGCCGATCTATCTCGCCGCGGTCGGGCCGAAGAACCTGGAACTCGCCGGTGAGATCGCCGACGGCTGGTTGGCGGTCTTCTTCGCGCCCGAGTTCGCCGCCGAGCAGTTGGCCGCGGTGGCCGCAGGCAGGGCCAAGGCGGGCAGGGAACTGGCCGGCTTCGACGTCGTACCGAGCGTCCCGCTGGTGCTCGGCGACGACATCGCCGCCTCCGCGGAACTCGTCCGCTGGTACGCCGCGCTCTACGTCGGTGGCATGGGCAGCCGGGAGCAGAACTTCTACAACCAGCTCGCCACCCGGATGGGGTACGGCGACGCCGCCCGCGAGGTGCAGGAGCTGTACCTGGCCAAGCGGCAGCGGGACGCGGCGGCGGCGGTGCCGCTGGAGTTCATCGACCGGACCTCGCTGCTCGGCCCCAAGGAGCGGATCGCCGACCGGATGCGCGAGTACGCCGCGTCCGGGGTGACCACCCTGTCGGTCACCCTCTTCGTCGCCGATGTCGAGAGCGGGGTGCAGGCGTTGCGGACCGCCGCCGAGGCGCTGGAGCTGTCCGGGGTGGGCGAGTGAGCGGGGCGGTGAGCGGATGAGCTGGATCGAGGCGATCGTGCTCGGCCTCGTACAGGGGCTGACCGAGTTCCTGCCGGTGAGTTCGTCGGCGCACCTGCGGATCACCTCGGCGATCTTCTTCGACCGGGACGCAGGGGCCTCGTTCACCGCGGTCACCCAGCTCGGCACCGAGGCGGCCGTGCTGGTCTACTTCGCCAAGGACATCTGGCGGATCACCCGGATCTGGGTGGTCGGGATCTGGGACCGTTCGGTACGCGGCAGCCTGGACTACCGGATGGGCTGGTACGTCATCGTCGGCTCGATCCCGATCGGGGTCTTCGGACTGGTGTTCAAGGACCAGATCCGGACCGCCGCGCGGAACCTGTGGCTGGTCGCCACCGTCTTGATCGTCTTCGCCTTCGTGCTCGCCTTCGCCGAGTACTGGGGCCGGCAGACCCGGACGATCAAGGACTTCACCATGCGCGACGGCGTCGTGATGGGGCTGGCCCAGGCGGCGGCGCTGGTCCCCGGCGTGTCCCGCTCCGGCGGCACCCTCACCGCCGGCCTCTTCCTGAACCTGACCCGCGAGGCCGCCGCCCGGTACTCGTTCCTGCTGGCCATTCCGGCGGTGGTGATGTCCGGTCTGTTCAGCATCCCGGACGTCTTCGACAACAGCGGCGACGGCTCCATCCCGACCGTCGCCCAGATGATCGTGGCCACCGTGATCGCGTTCGCGGTCGGGTACGTCTCCATCGCCTGGCTGCTGCGTTATGTCGCCCACCACACCCTGTACGCCTTCGTGCTCTACCGGGTCGCCCTGGGCAGCCTGGTCCTGGCCCTGCTCATCACCGGCACCATCACCGCCACCTGAGCCGCTGGTAAGCGCCACCTGAGCCGCTGGTAAGCGCCGTCTGAGCCGCGGGTGAAGCGCCCCTGAGCCACCGGTGAGCGTCCTCTGAGCCGCCGTTCAGGCGCCACCTGATCCGCCGGTAAGGAACGGCACCGTAGGGTGGGTCTCGTGGCAACCCTCCTACTTCTGCGACACGGTCGGACCACCGCGAACGCCAGCGGCGGCCTGGCCGGGCGCCAGCCGGTCGAGCTGGACGAGACCGGCCGGGCGCAGGCCGTGGCGGCCGGTGCCCGGCTGCGCCCGCTCCCGCTGGCGGCCGTGGTCAGCAGCCCGCTCATCCGCTGCCTGCAGACCCTGGAACTGGCGCTGCCGCAGGTCCCGCCCACCCTCGAGGACGACCTGATCGAGTGCGGGTACGGCGACTGGGAGGGGCAGCCGCTGAAGAAGCTGGCCAAGGATCCACTGTGGCCCGTGGTGCAGCAGCACCCGAGTTCGGTGGTCTTCCCCGGCGGCGAGGCGATGGCCGCGATGGCGACCCGCGCCGTGTCGGCGGTACGCCGCTGGGACGCCAGGGTCACCGCCGAGCACGGGCCGGAGGCGATCTGGCTGGCCTGCAGCCACGGCGATGTGATCAAGGCCATCGTGGCGGACGCGCTCGGCGTACATCTTGATCTTTTCCAGCGGATCGTGGCCGACCCGGCCTCGGTGACCGCGATCCGCTACACCCCGACCCGCCCGTTCGTGCTCCGGCTCAACGACTCGGCCGGCGACCTGGGCAACCTCGTACCGCCTCGTCGGACCCGGCGGCGGCAGCCCCGCGCGGCCGACTCCGACGCCGCGGTCGGCGGCGGTGCCGGCAGCGGCGAACCGGGGCTGCAACGATGACCCCGGCCGACCTCACCGCCGGCCCCGCCGATCGGGCCCCGGTAGCCGTTCCACCAGGCACGACAGGGCCGCACGGGCGGGCGGGCCGGGGGTGCCCGGCGATTCGGGTCGGTGCGCTGCGCGGCGGCGGATCGGGCCGGATAGGGTCGTGGGTATGACCCACCAGGTGCACGCCTTCGAGCCGCCAGAGCGGTTCGTCGCTGGGACCGTGGGCCCGCCCGGAGAGCGGACGTTCTTTCTCCAGGCCAAGGGCGGCGGCCGGGTGGTCAGTGTCGCCCTGGAGAAGGTCCAGGTGTCGCTGCTGGCCGAGAAGCTGGAAGAGCTGCTGACCGAGGCGCAGCGCCGCTTCGGTGTCGAGCTGCCCGAGCCGGTGGTGGTCACCTCCGACAACGACCCGCTGGACAACCCGGTCGACGAGGAGTTCCGCGTCGGCACCCTGGGCCTTGCCTTCGACGTCGACACCGCCACGGTGGTCATCGAGGCGATCGCGGCCGGTGAGGCCGAGGCGGAGGTCGAGCTCGGTGAGCCGGACGAGGTGGACGAGACCGACGAGGAGGACGAGGAGCCCGATGACGACCTCGACCGGCTGCGGGTGCGGTTGACCCCACAGGCGGCGCGGGAGTTCATCGAGCGGGCCCGCCGGGTGGTGAACGCCGGCCGGCCGCCGTGCCCGCTCTGCGGCCAGCCGCTCGACCCCGCCGGTCACCTCTGCCCACGCCACAACGGCTACCACCGCTGATGGTCGACACCCCGACGACCCGGATCGGCCGGGCCCCGAGCGGCCGGGTGCCGCTGCGGTGACCTCGTCCGACGTGCAGCCGGTGCTCGACGAGAGCGACGCGCTACGCCTGCTTCGGGGCGGTGAGTTCGAGCTGGAGGGGCGGCTCACCGACGCCTCCAACACCACCCTGCGGGGGTTCCTGACCCTCGACGGGGTGACCGCCCGGTGCGTCTACAAGCCGGTACGCGGCGAGCGACCGCTGTGGGACTTCCCCGACGGCACCCTCGCCGGCCGCGAGGTGAGCGCCTACCTGGTCTCCCGGGCCACGGGCTGGGACGTGGTCCCGCCGACGGTGCTGCGCGACGGCCCGTTCGGCCCCGGCGCCTGTCAGCTCTGGATCGACGAGCCCGCCGACGCCGAACCACTGGTCGGGTTCGTCCCGGCGGGCAGCCTCCCGCCCCGGTGGTTCCGGGTCGCCGCCGCCCAGGACGACGACGGCGTGCCGTACGCGCTCGCACACGCCGACGACCCCCGGTTGGCCCGGATGGCGGTCTTCGACGCCGTGATCAACAACGCCGACCGCAAGGGCGGCCATGTGCTGATCGGCCCCGACGACCGGATCTACGGCGTCGACCACGGGGTCAGCTTCCACGTCGAGGACAAGCTCCGTACGGTGCTCTGGGGGTGGTCCCGGCGTGCCCTGCCGCCGGACGCGATCGAGGTCCTGAGCGAGCTCGCCGCCGGCCTCGTCGGGGCGCTCGGCGAGGAACTGGCCGAACACCTGACCATCAGCGAGGTCGCGGAGGTCTCGGCGCGGGTGAACCGGTTGCTGGAGACGGCCCGGTTCCCGGTTCCGCCCGAGGACTGGCCGGCGATCCCGTGGCCACCGATCTGACCCCGACCCACCGCGCCTGACCAGGCATTCGGTCCGTTTCCGTCGGCCCACGCGCGCGCCCTGTCGCATTGATCACCTCGGGCTGTCCCGATCGGCCCGGCCGGGCTGGCTAGGCTGGCCGTCATGGACGCATGGACGGGGCATCAGGTGCCACGGCTGCCGGGAACCGGTGAGCCACTGGCGTTGTACGACTCGGCGCGCGGCGCCGCCCACCCGAGCCGCCCCACCGGGCCGGCGACGATGTACGTCTGTGGCATCACGCCGTACGACGCGACCCACCTCGGTCACGCCGCCACCATGATCACCTTTGATCTGGTGCAGCGGATGTGGCGGGACAACGGGCACGAGGTGCGCTACGTCCAGAACGTCACCGACATCGACGATCCACTGCTGGAGCGGGCCCAGCGCGACGGCGAGGACTGGATCGTCCTGGCGATGCGGGAGACCGCCCTGTTCCGCGAGGACATGGAGGCCCTGCGGATCATCCCCCCGGCGCACTACGTCGGCGCGGTCGAGTCGATCCCGGCGATCGTCGGCAAGGTCTGCGCCCTCTACGACGAGGGTGCCGCGTACCGGCTGGAGGACGGGACCGGGGACGTGTACTTCGACCTCGCCGCCGCGCCCCAATTCGGTTACGAGTCGAACCTCTCCCGCGAGGAGATGCTCGTCCTGTCCGCCGAGCGGGGCGGCGACCCCGACCGGCCGGGCAAGCGCGACCCGCTGGACCCGCTGCTCTGGCGCGGGGCCCGCGAGGGCGAACCGGCCTGGGACGGGGGACCCCTCGGGCCGGGCCGACCGGGCTGGCACATCGAGTGCGCCTCGATCGCCCTGGACCTGCTCGGCAACACCATCGACGTGCAGGGCGGCGGCAACGACCTGCTCTTCCCCCATCACGAGTGTTCGGCCGCGCACGCGGAGCGGTTGACCGGCGAGTCGCCGTTCGCCCGGCACTACGTACACGCCGGCATGATCGGTCTGGACGGCGAGAAGATGTCGAAGTCCAAGGGGAACCTGGTCTTCGTGTCCCGGCTGCGGGCCGACCGGGTCGACCCGATGGCGCTGCGTCTGGGCCTGGTCGTCGACCACTACCGGTCGGATCGGACCTGGACCGACGAGGTGCTCAAGACCGCACAACAGCGGCTGGCCCGGTGGCGGGAGGCCGCCGCCGCGCCCGCCGGGCCGTCCGGGGCCGAGCTGCTTGCCGGCGTACGGGCCCGGCTCGCCGACGATCTGGACACTCCGGGTGCGCTGGCGCTGGTGGACGACTGGGTGGACAGCACCCTCGCCGGTGACGGCGACGACCCGGCCGCCCCGGCGCTGTTCGCCGACACCGTCGACGCGCTGCTCGGCGTGAAGCTCTAGCCTCCCGTCCCGGGGCACTTCCATGATCGCGAAGAGTTCGGCTCGCCAGGACCGGCCGAACTTTTCGCGACCATGAACGCGGACAGCAGGTCGTTCAGGGTCAGCCGAGCACCAGGCCGGGATCGGGTTCGGGGTCGGCCGCGGGTCCGGGGATCCGGTACTCCTCGGTCAGCGTGGTCATCGGTCCGGGCCACGTCGCCTGGGCCACCTCGATCGGCTTGTGCCGGTCGTCGTACGCGACGTGCAGCAGGTGCAGGACCGGGGTGTCCGGCCGGATCTGGAGGATCTCCGCCTCCTCCCGGCTCGGCTGCCGGGCGCTGATGGTGTCGGTGGCGGAGGCGTACCCGCGCCCGATGGCCTCCTCGGCCTCCTGGTAGAGCGGCCGGCCGAAGGACTCCATCCGTTCCAGGCTGGTGCCGGCGGCGTCGGCGACCCGGAACCAGGAGGCACCCACCTCGACCGGCACGTCCTCGGTCCGGACCAGGTGCCGCCGGATGACCAGTTCGGTGCCGTCCGGCACCCCGAACGCGTCGGCCACCTCCGGCGGTGCCGGTGCCCGGCCGACCTGGATCAGGTGCTGGCGGTAACGGGCGGCGAGGTCGGCGTGGTAGCCCCGGTGACCGCCGTAGCGGCCCCGGGAGAGCCGGTTGAGCCGGCGGCGGGTGCCGCGTACGTAGGTGCCGGAGCCGGGCTTGGTGATCAGTACGCCCTCGACCCGGAGCTGGTCGATGGCGCGCTGCACGGTCTGCTTGGCCACCCCGAACATCTCCGCGATGGCCGGGATGCTCGGCAGCCGCTCACCGGCCGCCCAGTCGCCCTGACGGACCCGCGTACGCAGTTGGCTCGCGATCTGCCGGTGCGGGAACTCGGCGGCCCCCGGGTTGATCTGCACCTGGTCCTCCCTCTGCCAGCCCAACGAGGTTCCTACCCCTACCAGCACGACTAGGTTCCTAGGATGCCGTACGCGCGGTGGTCCGGCCCACAGCGACACGCCGAGGACCGGACCTTCCGCGAAACTCCTACGCGTTCGGCAGGTGACGGATCACGGCTTGCGGCCGAGCACCACGCCGTTCGCGCCCGGTGCCTCGAAGGCGAGCGTACGGATGTCGGTGAACCCGGCCCGGCCCAGCCACTCGCGGTACTCCGCGCCGGAGTAGTTCTTCCCGCCCTCGGTCTCCACCAGCATGTTCATCCCCATCAGCGCGGCTTCCGGTGGCCCGGTCCGGTCGTCGTTGAGCAGCAGCTCGGAGATGATGATGGTGCCGCCGGGGGAGAGCGCGGCGAAGCACTTGGCCAGGATCAGCTCGTTGGTCGGCTCGTCCCAGTCGTGCAGGATCATGCTCAGCAGGACCGCGTCGTATCCCTCGGGCAGCGCCGGGTCGGCGAGGAAGTCCCCGCTGACGGCGTCCACCGTGCCGGTCAGCCCGGCTGCGGCGATCTTCCCGTCGGCCTGGGCGCAGACGTGCGGCAGGTCGAGGACGGTGGCCCGCAGATCGGGGTACTGCCGGCAGAGTTCGATCGAGAAGGCGCCCGCCCCACCGCCGACGTCGAGCAGACGCCGGTGCCCGGTGAAGTCGTACGCGCCGGCCAGCGCCCGGGCGGTGAAGATCGAGGTGGAGTACATCGCCTCCCAGAACAGGGCGAGCATCTCCGGGTCGTCGGCGTCGAACACCGACCCCTTTGCCTGGGGGTCCCAGGTGAGCGGCTTGTCCGTACGCAGCGCCTCGCCGATGCGGTGCCAGGGCAGGTAGGTGCGCTCGTCGCAGTAGCGCACCTGGCCGCCGAAGTAGTACGGCTTCCCGGCGACCAGGAACTCCTCGGCCAGCGCGGAGTTGCGGTAGCCGCCGTCGGTCTTTTCCAGCAGGCCCAGCGAGGCGCAGGCAGAGAGCAGCAGGTCGGCCGGGCGTGCGGCGAGGCCGAACTCGGTGCTCGCGGTCTGCACCGTCAGCACCTGCCCACCGGCGATCCGGGTGAACAGGCCGAGTTCGACCGCCGCCGCGAAGGTCTTGAAGCTCCAGAAACCGGTCACGAGCCCCATAAGCGGGGTAGGGGTGATCATCCCGACATATGATCATTCAGATCGATGTGTCGCGCCTTATCTGTCAGCTATCCGACAGATGCCCCTTTGTTACCGGTGTGTGAACCCTTACCAAGAGCCGGCGGTCGGGCCGGCGGAACCACCCCGACGACGCAGGTACTTCTCGAACTCCTGGGCGATCTCGTCCCCGGTCAACGGCTGGATACCGGCGTCGCCGACCCGCTCCTCCAGCTCCCGGACGTACTCGCCGAGTTCGGCGTCCTGCTCGGCGGCGGAGCGCACCCGCTGCTCCCACTCGGCGGCCTCCTCGGCCAGGTCGGCCATGGGCACCGGCAGGTCGAGCACCTCCTCGACCCGGTGCAGCAGGGCCAGGGTCGCCTTCGGGCAGGGCGGGTTGTTGGCGTAGTGCGGCACGTGCACCCAGAACGACACCGCGTCGACCTCGGCGCGGGTGCAGGCATCCTGGAGCACACCGACGATCCCGGTCGGTCCGTCGTACCGGGTCGGGGTGAGCTGGTAGCGCTCGGCCGCGTCCTTGTCCGACGCGCTCCCGCTGATCGGCAACGGCCGGGTGTACGGCACGTCGGCGAGCAACGCCCCGAGCAGCACGATCCGGTTGATCTCCAGGCTGTGGCACAGCTCCAGGATCTGCTCGCAGAAGGTCCGCCACCGCATGCTCGGCTCGATCCCGCGGATCAGCACCACATCGCGGTCGGTCCCCTCCGGACTGGCCAGCATGAACCGGGTGGTCGGCCACTCGACCCGGCGGGTCTCGCCCTCGGCCATCGTGATCGTCGGCCGGCTCACCTGGAAGTCGTAGAAGTCCTCCGGGTCGAGTTCGGCGATCTGCCGGGCCTGCCAGACCTGCTCCAGATGCTCCACCGCCGCGGTCGAGGCGTCGGCGGCGTCGTTCCAGCCCTCGAAGGCGGCGATGGCCACCGGCGAACGCAGCGTGGGCAGGCCGTCGAACTCGGTCACGCGAGCACCTCGCCGTCACCGTCACCGCGCTGGGCGATGTCGAGCCGGATAACGCTTGACCGGTTGATGCTGAGCCCGGCCGTCCCCGCGCCGGGCCCGGTGGCGCTGTCCCTGATGTCCCTCACGTCCGTCAGCCTACGTCTCAGCGCGGGATGGGGCCCGCCGGCCGCGCCGACACCCCACGCTCGCACGCGACCTCGCCCGTTACAGCGCCGTTCGGCCCGGCCGAACCGACCGGTACGGCCGTTTGGATCACCGCAGGTCGGACAACCCGGTACGGACCACACCAGGCGACGCGAATCACATAATGTGGGAGTGTGTGTTGTGCAACCGTCAGTGGGCTCGATCCGCATTAGCCTGAATGGGTGCCTATTTCGCTGCTGGACGCTCTCGCGACCCGGATCCTGATCGCCGACGGTGCGATGGGGACCATGTTGCAGGCAGCCGATCTGAGCCTGGACGACTTCGAGGGCTACGAGGGCTGCAACGAGGTCCTGAACGTCACCCGGCCCGAGGTCGTCCGGTCGGTGCACGACGCGTACTTCGAGGCCGGTGCGGACTGCGTCGAGACGAACACCTTCGGCACCAACCTCGGCAACCTCGGCGAGTACGACATCCAGCACCGGATCGTCGAGCTGGCCGAGGCCGGCGCCCGGATCGCCCGGCAGTCCGCAGACCACTGGTCGACGCCGGAGCGGCCCCGGTTCGTACTCGGGTCGATCGGGCCCGGCACCAAGCTCCCCACCCTCGGACACAGCCGGTACGACACCCTGCGCCAGGCGTACCTGGAGAACGCGATCGGGCTGCTCACCGGCGGCGTCGACGCGTTGATCATCGAGACCTGCCAGGACCTGCTCCAGGTCAAGTCCGCTGTGGTCGGTGCCCGGCGGGCGATGGCGCAGGCCGGCCGTACGGTGCCGTTGATCTGCCACGTCACCGTCGAGACCACCGGGACCATGCTGCTCGGCAGCGAGATCGGTGCCGCGCTGACCGCCCTCGAACCGCTCGGCATCGACCTGATCGGGCTCAACTGCGCCACCGGCCCGGCCGAGATGAGCGAGCACCTGCGGTACCTCTCCCAGCACGCTCGGGTGCCGCTGTCGGTGATGCCGAACGCCGGCCTGCCGCAGCTCACCGCCGACGGCGCCTACTATCCGCTGACCCCGCAGGAACTTGCCGACGCGCTCGACCGGTTCGTCAACGAGTACGGCGTCTCGCTCGTCGGTGGCTGCTGCGGCACCACCCCCGAGCACATCCGGGCCGTCTCCGAGCGGCTGACCGGAGCCACCCCGGTCGCGCGCCAGCCACAGCCGGAGGCCGGGGTCGCGTCGATCTACCACCATGTCCCGTTCGCCCAGGACGCCAGCGTCCTGATGGTGGGGGAGCGGACCAACGCCAACGGCTCCAAGGCGTTCCGGGAGGCGATGCTCGCCGGCGACTGGCAGGCGTGCGTGGAGATCGCCCGCAGCCAGGCCCGCGACGGCTCGCACCTGCTCGACCTCTGCGTCGACTACGTCGGCCGCGACGGCGCCGAGGACATGCGCCAACTCGCCAGCCGGTTCGCCACCGCGTCCACCCTGCCGATCATGCTCGACTCGACCGAGCCCCAGGTGATCGAGGCAGGGTTGGAGATGCTCGGCGGCCGGTGCGTGGTCAACTCGGTCAACTTCGAGGACGGCGACGGCCCCGAATCCCGCTACGCCCGGGTGATGCCGATCATCAAGGAGCACGGCGCCGCCGTGGTGGCACTGACCATCGACGAGGAGGGCCAGGCCCGTACGGCCGAGTGGAAGGTCCGGGTCGCGTCCCGGTTGATCGACGACCTCACCGGCCGGTGGGGGCTGTCGCTGGGCGACATCATGGTCGACACGCTGACCTTCCCGATCGCCACCGGCCAGGAGGAGACCCGCCGCGACGGCATCGAGACGATCAACGCGATCCGTGAGATCGCGAAGCGTTACCCCGGCGTCAACTTCACCCTCGGGCTGTCCAACGTCTCCTTCGGACTCAACCCGGCCGCCCGTCAGGTGCTCAACTCGGTGTTCCTGCACGAGTGCGTACAGGCCGGCCTGACCAGCGCGATCGTGCACGCCAGCAAGATCCTGCCGATGTCGAAGATCCCGCAGGAGCAGCGCGAGGCGGCCCTCGACCTGGTCTACGACCGGCGCCGCCCGGCCACCGACGACCAGCCCGCGTACGACCCGGTGCAGCGCTTCATCCAGGTCTTCGAGGGCGTCGACGCCGCCTCGGCGCGAGCCACCCGGGCCGAGGAACTCGCCGGGCTGCCGCTGGACGAACGGCTCAAGCGCCGGATCGTCGACGGCGAACGCAAGGGCCTGGAAGCCGACCTGGACGACGCCCTGACCGAACGCCCCGCCCTGGCGATCATCAACGACACCCTGCTCGACGGGATGAAGGTGGTCGGCGAGCTGTTCGGCTCCGGCCAGATGCAGCTTCCGTTCGTGCTCCAGTCGGCCGAGGTGATGAAGACCGCGGTCGCGTACCTGGAACCGCACATGGAGAAGGCCGACGACGGCGGCAAGGGCAAAATCGTGCTGGCCACGGTCAAGGGCGACGTGCACGACATCGGCAAGAACCTGGTCGACATCATCCTGTCCAACAACGGCTACGAGGTCGTCAACATCGGCATCAAGCAGCCGATCACCGCGATCCTCGACGCCGCCGAGGAACACAGGGCAGACGCCATCGGCATGTCCGGCCTGCTGGTCAAGAGCACCGTCATCATGAAGGAAAACCTCCAGGAGATGGTCTCCCGAGGGGTCGCCGAACGCTGGCCGGTCCTGCTCGGCGGGGCCGCGCTCACCCGGGCCTACGTCGAGGATGATCTCCGTTCGATGTACGCCGGCCAGGTGCACTACGCCCGCGACGCGTTCGAGGGACTGTCCCTGATGGACCGGGTGATGATCGCCAAGCGCGGTGGCGCCGCAGTGGTCGACCCGGAACGGGAAGCGGCCCTGGCGGCGCGGCGGGCCCGCCGGGAGCGCCAACGGACCATGGTCGGCGACGCCCTGCCGGACATCAACGACTCCTCGGTCCGCTCCGACGTCGCCACCGACGTCGAGGTGCCCGCACCACCGTTCTTCGGCACCCGCGTCATCAAGGGTGTGCCGCTGGCCGAGTACTCGGCCGTCCTGGACGAGCGGGCGACGTTCGTCGGCCAGTGGGGGCTGCGCGGTGCCCGAGGCGGCAACGGCCCGACGTACGAGGAACTGGTCGAAACCGAAGGACGGCCCCGGCTGCGCTACTGGCTGGACCGGCTGATCGCCGACAAGGTGCTCGAAGCGGCCGTGGTGTACGGCTACTTCCCGGCGTACTCCGAAGGCAACGACCTGGTGGTGCTGGACGAGAACGGGAACACCGAACGGGCCAGGTTCACCTTCCCCCGCCAGCGGCAGGAACGCCGCCTCTGCCTGGCCGACTTCTTCAAGCCGCGCGGTGAGCAGTTGGACGTGGTGGCCCTGCAACTGGTCACCGTCGGCCAGCCGGTCAGCGAGTACACCGCGAAGATGTTCGCCCGCAACGAGTACCGCGACTACCTCGAGGTGCACGGTCTGTCGGTACAGCTCACCGAGGCCCTCGCCGAATACTGGCACCGCCGGGTCCGCAGCGAGCTGGTCCTGCCCGGCGGCCGTACGGTCGCAACCGACGACCCGACCGACCTCGCCGGCCTGCTGCACAACGACTACCGAGGCTGCCGGTACGCCCTCGGCTACACGGCCTGCCCCGACCTAGAGGACCGGGCGAAGGTCGTCGACCTGCTCGGCGCCGACCGCATCGGCGTACGCCTCTCCGAGGAGTTCCAACTCGAACCCGAGCAGGCCACCGACGCCATCATCGTCCACCACCCCGACGCCAATTACTTCAACGCCAAGTAGGACGGCGGGAACATTCGACTCGCCGGGCGGCCCGATCTGCTTACGGCATAGTGATTCCGCGCACGACCTGCCGGCTGCCGGTGATGCTCTGAGAACTCTCTTTACGTCTTCAAGGCGGCCCGCAACGGACCGCCGGTCGCGTGCGGTGTGGGACCGGGCAGGGTGCCTAGAACACGGAAGGGTCATCCGTGTTCTAGGCAACCATCACCCTCGAAGTGCTTGAAGCGGAGATTTTGGGCCAGCTCGTTGATCGCACGCTGAAGCGGTGACTGATGTTCGTCCTCGGGAAGGAACGTCAACCAGCCCTCCTGGAAGGCGGCATCAACGACCTCGCCGGCATGCCGCTCGATCCGCCGTGCGTACTCAGCGTCATAGTCCGGCAACCTCGTCATTGCCCTTCGTCGGATGTTCGTGCCTTCTGACAGGCTACCCGGCGTTAACGGTGGAGCCGGGCAGCAGGAGGCCGCAACGGTCATATGTAGGGAACGGTAGGTCACCCGCTGTACAGCGCCAGGCCGTCGGAGTTGGACCGAGGATGACTACCGACGACAAACGTTTCGGCAGCCCAGCGCCACGCACGCCCTGGCTGCACCGGAAGGCCGTTAAATGCCACGTGAGCCACCATCCGCAGGGCTAACCCTGGGTCGACGTGGGCCCGCTTGTAATGGTGCCGCGGATGCCGGCCCGCTCCACAGGAGTGCGGGTCGACGGCGTACGGAATGGCAAGCCAGCCACGGGCCTTCAAGGTGGTGGGCCAGACGCATATGGGGTTATGCGGCATCGATTCCGGCGGACCGTCCCAGCGGGCGTGCGTTTGCCTCTGAGTGAATGCGCTCCCTGGGCGTTCGTACATCCGGGAGTGGTCGGTGCTGTCATCGCCGCCGTACGGCCTTCGACAGTCGGTCGAGGCAGGCTTCGTTGTGCGCCCCGACCATCGGAAGCCCGTTCCCGAGGTTCAGAAATACGGTCAACGGAGTGTAGACATGGTGGCCGGAGTGGTGTCGCCATTTGAGAGCGGGGAAAGACGTTAACGCGACGACGTCGGAACGCCGGATCGTCCGGGACCATAGGAGTCCCCGGACTGTGATGCCATCCCGTTCCAGCGACACGGACATGCGGTAGGCGCGTACGGCGAGAGTGGCGCCTGCGGCCACGGGGATGAGAGCGGCGTACGCTGCCAACCCGGACAGTTCCACTGAAAGTGGCCAAGCGAGCATGGCGACGGCTGTACCGAGTGTGGTGTTGGCGATGCGAGTTATCGGCAGCGGGCGGAGTACCACGGCCAATGATGGCACGCACCTGGCCTTCACCGACCACAATGCTCGCCGCGGCGGCGTACCCGATCGTGCCTGTGCGTCGGGACGTCGTGCGAGGTGACCGCCGCGACTACCCAGACCGGTGCTGGCTTGTCGTCGGGCGGTGCGGGGTGCGGCAGTCGATCTTCTGCGGTCAAAGGATGACGAGGAGCCTCAACTGCCCTGTAGGTGGTTTGCCAGGTCGACGGCGAAGGCCCGTACCTGGTCTTGGGTGCTGGTCTGCTGAGGGAAGACCACGATGGCCACCACGAGGTTGCTCACCACCAGGAACACGTCCCGGTTGCGGACGTACGCCTGATCGCCTACTCCGGGCAGCGGCTGTAGGTCTGTCCCGAGTCGCAGTAGAAGTCGGCGTGCAGCATCCGGTGCATCGTCCCGACCCGGGGTGGCGACGTAGTAGGAGACGGTGATCTTCGGTGCCGGGATGTAGTCGGGATGGTCGCGGGGCAGCAGCAAGTCGCAGTTGTTGGACTCGTCCTGCTGCACGCTGTAGGCGACGCCGAGCAGGTGCATGCTCGGTGTGAGCGTCGAGCAGGCCGGCGGTTCGGCGCGGAACTGGCCGTCGTCGTTGAAGCCGCCGGCCAGGTATGTGATCAGGGCGGCGGCCAGCAGGACGGGAACGAGGATGGCCGCGACCAGGATCAGGATCCGCCGCCGAGGACGGCGTCCCGAGGGTACGAGCTGAGGTCCGTCGCCGGACTGGTGCTCCCGGGGCTGGGGGCCATCGACTCGCGGCTGGTGCTCCTGGGCCTGCATGGGTGTGGATCTTAGCCAGGGGTTGTCTTCCGTGTCTGCCCTTTTAGGACGACATTTGATGGGTCAGGCGGTTTCGGAGCCGTCAGTCGGGGTGAGAGGTGGCAGCGAGATATTGAGCTTTACGGGTGCTCCGGTCGGAGGCGTGAATTCGAGTGTCAGACGACGCGCCGTCGCAGGCGGCGTCGGACGGAACTTCCAACGTGTTTCCCATTCTGTCCTCATGCCTCCACTGAGCCCTGAGGCTAGGCGGTAGGGAGTGCCGATGTCGTCGGACACGATGAGGGCGATTCTTCTGAATCGTTCCGCAGGCCACGGTGGCGGTCGTGATCCCCGCTCGGCTCGCCCCTCCCATTGCCTGTATGAGGACATGAAGCTGCTGGATGCCGTCTCCCGAGCCGGGCCTTGCTCCGCGTCGAGCACCACTTCGATGTGGTTGGCCAGGCTGACCTGTACAAGCTCGGCACGTACCCCGGCGACGCTGCCTACCGGCAAGGGGCGTTCAAGCGTTAGCCGGATCCGTGGGACTTGGCGCACCGTCACCAGGTATACGTGGTCAGGGTCGTAGTAGTCGAGATGGAAAGCTCCGTTGTCAAGCCGTTCGACAGAGCGGTTGTCGTGGGTCGGTCCTGTGGGGCGCCGGAATAGAGACCTGATCACGTCCTCAAGGTCCACCATGCTCGACACACTATCCGCCGCCTCCGGCAAGCTTCGGATATCGCTCACCCGCATTCGGCGGAGTGTCACGCCTGCACCGATCTGCCACCCATATCCCGAGACCGTGCCCGCCGTGCAGATAGACGTCGCCCCGGACCGCGATGGTCCGGGGCGACGTCTTGCTGTCCGGAGCCGGTTGCCGCCGACCCGGACTGGTCACAACAGGTGGACTCGCTCGGTGCTGCCGTCCGGGCGCTGCACGGTGAGGCTGCCGCCGCCGCGCTCCATCAGGTCGTGCACCAGGTTGTAGACGACGAGGGCCCGGTTGATCGTGTCCGTTTTCGTGTCCCTGGTCCGCGCGCACGCCATGTCGAGGGCGTCAATCGCCCGAGGTGTGAGGTTGACAGTGACCTTGACCAGCGCCCGCGTCGTCCCTGTACCCGCCTTCGGGTTGGTCACGGGGTCACGCCAGCGAGCAGGACCGGCACCACCGACGCCGCCCGCCCGCCGGGCCGCTGCCGGATGGCCCACGCCAACTGCTCGCACTCGGTTCCCTTGCACTGCGGGCACCGGCGACCGTTGAGGTGAGCGTCGAGGGTCCGGGTCGCCGCCCACCAGATCGCGGCCGGGGTGAGTGGCTCGTCCTGTCGGCTCACCGGTTCGGCTCCCTCAGGTGTCGCTCGATTGCCGCGCGTGGGACGTAGGAACTCGCGCAGGGCGGGTGCTTCGATGCCTCCGTTGGGGTGTATCTCAGCGTGTGAGCGGATACCCAGAATTCGTAGTCGAGTCCGCGTAGCCGGGGCGCCATCCGGTCT
This sequence comes from Micromonospora sp. NPDC004704, assembly GCF_053601675.1. Lineage (NCBI taxonomy): Bacteria > Bacillati > Actinomycetota > Actinomycetes > Micromonosporales > Micromonosporaceae > Micromonospora > Micromonospora sp. NPDC004704. The sequence goes on from NZ_JBSGCD010000001.1 coordinate 98,376, forward strand.
ATCGCGAACACCCGCACGATCGTTGCTGTCGTGGCCGGCCTGCCGTCGTCGTACCACTCGCCCGGTTGGAGCCGGAGGAGCAGGCCGCGCGGGACGGGCGGCAGGGTAGCGGTCACCACTCGCTCGGCGTCGCGACGAGGCTCCGTGCCCGGTCGAGTGCTCGGCACGATCCGTCTTCCTTGCACTGTTCGCACGTGCTGTCCCGGTGCTTGGCGACCACTCGCAGCGCCTCCCGGATCATTTCGGCCGCGTCGCTCATGACGCTCCCCACCAGGCAGCCTGCCGGGAGTTGAGGCGCCTCCGTGTTGCCGGATCCGACCGGTAGGACCGTCCAACCATCGCCGCCCCGACCAGCAGAGCTGGACGCTGACCTGCCGCGCGGGTCGGCTCGACCGGTTCCGGTGCGGGGCCGGGGGTCACCTGCTCGACCGGCCCAGGGTCGCATTCTGCCGCCTCGAACGACGCCACGACCGGTCGCTCGCGCCGGGCAATGTCTGGCTCCGGGACGGGGAGGGAAACCACTGGGGCTGGAGCCGGATCGACACCCGACGCGAACCACTTTCGTCTGGTGCTGTTTATCGCCATCGCGTACCTCCAAGCTCGGAAAGCAATGGTGCGCTCACACACCGTGCTGTTAACCGGACAGTAGGGCGATGAATACCTAGGTTGGTGCGTACATGCACCATCGGTCGTACCGTGGGTGGCAGCATCCCCTCAGGGAGGACGTCATGCCGCGCAGATCCACTCCGGACACCGCCATCGGTCAGCGGATCCGCGATCGCCGTAAGCTGCTCAAACTCACGGTCCGGGTCGTTGCCGACCTGGCCGGGATCCACCATTCCACACTGTCGCGAATCGAACGCGGTGAGATCAGCGCCGACAACCGGTTCACCCTCGCGTCCATCGCCCAGGCACTCCGCTGCCCGGTCACCGACCTCACCGGCCAACCGGTCGCGCCTGTCGACCACGGCGATGCGCAGGTCAGCGGTTCCGTGTACGAGACACTCCGTGCTGTCATCGAGGCAGACCTCCAGTACCGGCCAACGCAGGCGGATGCCCTTCCCATAACCGCGCTTGCCCATGAACTGGACCTGATCCGCGATCTTCGTGCCCGGTGCGACTACGCCGGCGCGACAACCCGCATCCCGAGTCTGCTTCGCGGCCTCCATCTCGCGGCCTACGGCAGTGACCGTGCCGAGGCGCTGCGGGCGCTCGTCATCGCCGAGGACACCGCTTCGTTCGTGGTCAGGTACGCCGGCAACCCTGCCGCCGCATGCCTTGTCGCCGACCGGGCGCAGCAGGCGGCTGAGGCGCTCGACCAGCCGGTCATGCTCGGCCTGGCCGCGTTCGCCCGATCCCATGCCGCCACGGGCTGCGGTCTGTACGAGCGGGCGTTGACGATCGCCGACCATGCGGCCCGCGATCTGGAGGCGCACACCAACCTGCCCGACGGCCGCGAGATGCTGGGGCAGCTCTATATGACGCAGGCGTACGCGCTGTACGCGCTCGGACGGGCCGAAGACGCCATGGAGCCCGTCGCACTGGCGGAGCGGATCGCGGCCGACACGGGCGACTCCGACGCCCTCCGGCTCATGTTCGGCCCGACGAACATCAACTTCTGGCGAATCGCGATGGAAGCGGATGGCGATTCGCCGGGACGGGCTGTGGAGATCGCACGGGGCACCACGCCGCACGCGGTGGATTCGATCTCCCGACAGTTCGCGTTCTACTCGGACACCGGTCGGGCCTTGGCAAGGACCGGTCGGGACGCCGAAGCGTTGCGGATGCTCCTGACGGCGGATCGCCTGGCGCCCCAGCGGATGCGAAATCCGATTATGGTCGAGACCGTACGGAGCCTGCTGGAGCGGTCCCGCAGGGGTACTGGCTGGACGGAGCTGCGTGGGCTCTGCGAGAGGCTCGGTATCGGGTCGTAGACCGCCGCACCGCGTCCGGGCGGCGTCTCGCGAAGCTCAACCCGTACCCTCCGGATCTTCGTCATGATCTAGCCACGGACCAGGTGGGGCGCGGCGACGCGACTCCCGCCGCCGCGTCCCGGGTCAGCCACGGGGGCAGCCGGCCCGGCGCGATCGGTAGGTGCGGCGAGGTGAACGGCTGCGAGGTACCACGGGCGCAGTCGGTGCGACACCTCGCCGCGACCATGGAGTCACGGTAGGTACCAGCGAAGGTGCGCAAGGGTACGCGGCGTACCCGGTTGCGGCATGTACCCCTACAGGTTGACGCCCGCTCGTTCGGCCAGTTCGACCGCGTCGCCGCGAACCGACGCGGGTGCCTCCGTTGCCAGCCGAGTCAGCATGTCCCTGGCTGCCGGCGAAAACCGCACCGTCTCGGGTGAGGTGGCATCCGCTTTCGTCAGCAGGTGCAGGGTCGCCTCGCGGGCGCCCTCGAGGTCGGCACTCCGGGCCAGCTCGACGTAGTGCCGACCTCGGCGCTCAGTGGAGGGAATGGCCAGCGGGTCGAGAGCATGTGCCCGCCGCTGCGCCTCTTCCGGGTCGCCGAGGTCGACGGCGCACATCACCGCGTACACCTCGACCAGCGGCCGGGACACCCGGGTCCGGAGGCCGACGAAGTCCGCCGGTAGCGCCCGGTGCACGATGTTCCGGGCGGACTCCCAATCCGCCCAGGCCCCCTGGTCGCCGTTGCGTGCCCGCGTCAACGCCGCGCACAGATGCAGATCGGCCAGCATCTCGGCGTACTCGGCTGGGCCGTCCGCAACCCTCGGCTCGATCAGGCTGCGCGCCTCTCGTAGCCGCTCCACCGCTTCGTCACTCCGACCAGTGGACCGGAGCAGGTGCGCCGCGTACCAGATGGCCTGCGCCAGGGCGAGTGGGTCGTCCGCGTCCATGGCCGCGGCCATGCCCCGGTCGACGGTCAGCCAGCACAGCTCGCGGTCGCCATGCCATGCCAGGTATGCCTGAGCCAGGTGATACGACTGGGCAAGCAGGGCCAAGGCGGTTCGTCGGTCGGGTCCCTCGTGGAGTCGTGCCGCCCGCTGCGTGGAGTTGAGCAGGCCGGGCAGCAGGGCTCCGATCTCGGTCCGCTGCTGGCGCGAGGTGTGCCACGTCTGCCAAGCGGAGTCGGTCTCGCCGCGCAGGTACTCGGTGGTGGCCGGCTCCCCGCTCACCGTCACGTGCCATGTGGTCAACGCCCGGCGGACGTCCTCGACCGCAGGGTGGCTGGGGCGGCCGTCAAGCGACAGGGTGACCGCCGGCCCGAACAGGTCACCGAGGTCCCGAACGCCGAGATGTGGAGCAAGCTGTTGGGCTGCCCGCAGGGTCAGGCTCCGCTTGCCGTTCTCGATGAACTTGATGGTGGTGGGTGAAAGGCTGGCCAGTCCGGCGAGCCTCTCCCGTGAGAGGCCGGCAGCCCGGCGTAGACGCTCGACTCGCTGTCCTGGCGTGGGCTGTGCCTGCTCGGCCATCTGACACCTCACCGGGGCTGGGATTGGGTACACGATGTACCCCGACGGTACGCCGGGGGAACGATCGAGGGGATGCAGCTCACCCGGACGCGGCCGCAGGCGGTGCAGCGCAATGGCAGGATCTCGCCGCGTCGCTACAGGACATGGTGCAAGCTCGGGATGACTCGATCCGGTCCGTCAGCGTGGTGCCTGGTCAGGTGGTGCACCGGTCGCCGTGGGGTGAATTCCGAACTTTTCAATCACGAATCGCCAGAACAGGGCAACCCCGTCCTGAGCCGGTCTGGCTATCCGGTCGTTACGGCCGGTGTGTGCGAGGTGTTTGATGGTGACCCAGTTGTAGGCGGACCGGACCACGATGACGTCGACCGGTGCCGGTGTGACGGGTACGGCCGTGACGATGATGTCGGTCATCGAGGTGGCGCCCGCCAGAAGGTTCTCGGCCTCGAACGCGATCACGCTGTCGACGATGTCGAGCACCGGTTCATAGGTCGTGCTGCTGTCGAGGACGGCGCGCAACCGCGTCGCGATGTCCGCCCACGGCTCTCCGCGGAAGTCGTGCGGCCAACCAAGGGAACGCATCGCCTCAGGCTGCCAGAGACACCGGGCGACAGGTCGGTGGGAGTGTCACCAGGGGAGCGGCGACGTGTCTCGCCGTCTCCACCGTCCCCGACCTCGAGCCCACCACGGCATCAGGCGACGCAGAACTCGTTGCCCTCGGGGTCCTGCATGACGACGTGCCCCAGGGCGTCGCCGTACCACTCCTCGCGTATCACGGTCGCACCGGCGGCCACCAGCTCGGGCACCTTCTGCCGGATCGGTCGTGCCCGCTCGGTCATGTCCCAGGGACCCGGGCCCGCCACCCGCACGTCGATGTGCATTCGGTTCTTGGCGGTCTTTCCCTCGGGCACCTTGAGGAAACTGATCGCGGGACCGTGGCCATCCGGGTCGATGATGGATGCGTTGTCGGGCTCGTCGAAACCGGGCTCCTTGACGTACGCCAGGGCAAGCGCCCAGAAGGCGGCGAGCCGCTGAGGGTTGTCGGCATCGCATCCCAGGGTCCAATGAGCCGCCATGGCGCTAACGTACGCGAGCCGGAGCTTTGGCAGTGTGGGTTGCGGGCCATCTGTTGTCGACCCGATGCGGGGATGGCTCAGCTCAGCCAGATCGGGTTGCTCCAGGCCCGTCCGCCGTTCGCGTCGATGACGGTCACTCGGATGTAGGCGCTTTCCCGAAACATGTCGAGTGGAAGCGAGCACTCGGTGAGACCGTGGCCAGACTGTACCCGCTTGCCGGGTACGCAGCCGGTGACCAGCACTCGGCTGGCCGGTGAGCAGCGGACCGTGATGTTGTCGCCATCGAGCTGGATCGCGTGGATCTCGGGTCCGGTGCTGGCGTAGTAGTGGCCGGCCTTCAGGGCGGCAAGCAACGCGGCGGGGTCGAGAGACTCGGCGCGCACCTGCACCCAGGCTGCGTGAGCTGGTGGGTCCTGGGGTTGGAAATGGGCGTCGTCGGCTGCGTAGACGCTGAGCCGGTGACCTCGGCCCAGGAGCAGATCGCAGAGGTGCCAGCTGTCGCCTCTGTCCTCCCATGCCGACAGGGCGTTGTATACCTCGACGGCGTGTGCGGCCTCCAAGCTTTCCGCGTCGGCGAGGGTGAGCAGGGACGCCGCTGGGTGCGCCATTCCGATGAATGCCCCGGCTGCGCGGGCTCGGCGGGCCAGCTCCGGTCCGGACTCTGCGGAGTCGGGCGGTGGGAAACCGAGTGGCAGGCCGACCGCGACGATGTGCCATTCTTCGGAGAACTCGGTACGAGGCGCGTGCAGTTCGGCGCCGAGCAGCGTGGTGAACGTGGACGTTCGAAGCGGCCGGGTGTCGGTGAGCGGGAATCCGTACTCGGGTCGGAAGTGATCGGTGATGGACACGAAGTCGTAGCCGGCCTCATGGTAGAGGCGGCTGATCTGGTCGGGTGGCAATCGGCCGTCCGAACGGTCGGAGTGGGTGTGCAGGTTGCCCCGCCAGAACCGGCCGGGTCGGTCGAACGGCAAATTGTGCATATCGTCAGGACCTTCGCTGGCGCTGTCGGGCAGATCGCCGCAACCTGCCGACCGTGGTCATCGAGGCGCCCCTCGGTGAGTCTGGGGCGTCGGATTGTTCAGCCACCAGCGGGAACCTGGTCCTTGACCTCGTCGTACCCGACCTTGGCGGGTTCTGCGGTCGGCGAGTAGATCACGCGGATCACGCCCGTCGGGAACGCCTCCGTTGCCGTCATCTTCAGGTGGTACGCCGCATCGCCTTCATCGAACAGCCTGCGGCCCTTGCGAGCCGCCACCGGGTGCACCAGCAGGCGCAGCTCGTCGACCAGCCCCGCGGCGAGCAGTTGCTGCACCACGGAGATCGACCCGGGGATGAGGATGCCCTTGACGTCGGCATCGGACTTGAGTGCGCTGGCGGCATCGAGGAGATCGCCGTTGATCAGCTCGGAGTTGCGCCAGGAGAACTCCAGCGGCTGGCGCGAGACGACCACCTTCCGTACGTCCCCGAGTTGCTTGGCGAACGGTGCGTCGTCCCCGCCCGCGGCCTCGCGGTCGGGCCAGGCCCCGGCGAAGCTGTCGTAGGTCTCCCGGCCGATGAGCAGCACATCGGCGGTGTCGTAATCCTCGCCGACGGCCCGGCCCATGTCCGCGTCGAAGTACGGGAAGTGCCAGTCGGGGTCGATCTCGGCCACCCCGTCGGCCGAGATGAACAACGTGGAAATGATTTTCGCCATCGGAGTCATCCTTCGAAACAGGTGATGTCGGTAGGGCGCAGCACCCCCAACCTATCGGCTGGCCCCAGCTCCGTCTGTGCTCCGGAGAGCGCCCCGCCGTGAAAATCGAACTTGTGTATCGGACGTCGTGGCGGGGCCGCCGGAGACGACAGCATCCGCTGGATCCGTGGGCGATTGAGGTGCGCAGCCATCCCGCCCGCCGTCGACCCGGCCGGTGCCGAGCAGACCGCCGGCCGAGGCGCCAGCGTCCGTACGGGCGTCAAGGCCCGCTCCCACAGCGCCTCAGACGCCGGTCCGCTCCACGGGAGTGCGGTCGACGGCGGAGGGGATGGCCCGACGGGCCGAAGGTCTGGTTGGCCTATTGGTTGAGGAGCGCCGATTCAGCCTGACCTAGACGTCCTGTACGAGCCGTACGCAGTTGTAGGCGACATACCCGGAGCACCCCAGGCAGTCCGGGTAAACCCTGATCCACTTGTTACCGCCGCCGCAGGACGAGTAGGACCCGCCAGAAACGTTGGAGCAGGCCGAAGGAGCCCAGGTACCGGAATGGAGGGTCCCGTCAGTCGGGTGATTTGTGCCTGGACCTAGGCGGATGTTGATGTTGCCCTGGCCGGACTTCGGTGTTACTGCACAGGACGCTGCGGCCTGTTGGATGGAGCCGCTTGGTACGGCGGCGTGCCCCAGTGAGCCTACCGCCAGTAGGAGTGTTGCGACGACCGAGGCGACGATCGTCGACCGCCTCATCCCCGTTAGGACTTGCATGCCTCTTCCTCTCAACCGGTGCTCGTAAAGTTCCCGACCCGTTCATTGTTGGATATCGATGGATATCAGGTACGTATCTGTCTCATCACCGACAGAGGATGATGCTTCTGTCGGAACATCAATTCTCGTTCGTTAACCCCGGCCCTCGCTCGATCCCTGTACTCCGGCGACATCGTCTACGACGGTGCCCTGATCGACGACCTGCCGAACTCCGACGTGGTCGCCTACCGGCGAAGCATGGAGTTCCTCGCCGACCTCGACGTGTCCGTCGTCCATCCCGGCCACTGGCACAGCTTCGACAGGACACGTCTTCGTCAGTTGGCCGAGACCCACCTGTGCCGGAGAGCGCAGGTCGAGGCTGGGTAGGGGGCGAGGCCGGCGTGGGCGAGGATGCCGGCAGTGCACGGTTGCGGGTCCGTGGGACCGGATGTACGCACTAGTACGTTCGTTATGCTGGCGAGTGGCAGCCGGGTTCGGTGTCGATGAAGTGTCCGTACCGACCCGAAGCCCGACGGGAGAAGGAGTTTCGTGAGCCGGCAGGCGGCACCAGAGCCCGAGGTCGATCGTCGGCGTGACGCCGAGCGGACCAGGGTCGACATCCTCGACGTCGCTACCGATGAGTTCGCCAACCAGGGTTACAGCGGGGCGCGGGTGGACGAGATCGCGGCGCGTACGCGTACCACCAAGCGGATGATCTACTACTACTTCGGCGGCAAGGAGCAGCTCTACCTCGCCGTGCTGGAGCGTGCGTACGCCGAGATCCGGGCGGCCGAGCGGGCCATCGACGTCGACCAGCTCGATCCGGTCGCCGCCATCCGCCGGATCGCCGACGTCACCTTCGACCATCATGAGGCCCACCCCGCGTTCATCAAGCTCGTCGGCGTCGAGAACGGCCAGCGGGCGGAGAACATGAGTCACGTCGCCCGGCTGGTGGACCTCAACAGCTCGGCGGTCGACGTCCTGCGCGGGGTGCTCGCCCGCGGACAGCAGGCCGGTACGTTCCGCACCGACGTCGACGCGCTGGACGTACACATGATGATCAGCGCCTTCTGCTTCTTTCGGGTCGCGAACCGCCACACCTTCGGCGCGCTGTTCGGTCGGGATCTGCTCGACCCGGCGTCACGCGAGCACTACCGCACGATGCTCGCCGACATGGTCGTCGGCTACCTCGGCCAGCGCTGACCCCGTACTCCCGGAAGGTGGGCCATGAGTAGCGTTACCCCGGCCGGACGTGCCGCGCTGCGCCGGTCGGTGGCGACGGTGTGCATCTCCGGCACCCTGGACAACAAGATCGCGGCTGCTGCCGCCGCCGGGTTCGACGGGATCGAGCTGTTCGAGAACGATCTCGTGGTGGCGCCCTGGTCGCCGGGTGAGGTCCGGGCCCGGTGCGCCGACCTCGGTCTCACTATCGACCTCTACCAGCCGTTTCGTGACTTCGAGGCGGTGCCACCGGCGCTGCTGAAGGCCAATCTGGGGCGGGCGGAACACAAGTTCGACGTGATGGCCGAGCTGGGTGTCGACACCATGCTGGTCTGCTCGTCGGTCGCACCGGCGGCCGTCGACGACGACGATCTGGCGGCCGAGCAGCTCGCGCTGCTGGCCGACCGCGCCCACGCGAGGGGGATGAGGATCGCGTACGAGGCGCTGGCGTGGGGACGGCACGTGTCCACCTGGGACCACTCGTGGCGGATCGTGCGGGGGGCCGACCATCCCGCGCTCGGCCTGTGCCTGGATTCCTTCCACGTGCTGTCGCGCGACGTCAGCCCGGCCGGCATCGCCGACATCACCCTGGGCAAGATCTTTTTCCTTCAGCTCGCCGACGCACCGCACCTGAGCATGGACGTCCTCCAGTGGAGCCGACACCACCGGCTCTTCCCCGGACAGGGATCGTTCGACCTGACCTCGTTCGTCCACCGGGTGCTCGCCGCGGGTTACACCGGACCGCTGTCGCTCGAGGTGTTCAACGACGTCTTCCGGCAGGCCGATCCGGTGCGTACCGCCGTCGACGGGATGCGGTCGCTGATCGCCCTGGAGGACAGCCTTCGACCGGCGGGCGGGTCGGGCGTCGAGGCTCGTCGGCTACCGGAGGCGCCGGCGTTGTCCGTACACGGTTTCAGTGAGTTCGCGGTGGACGGCCGGTCGGGGCCGGTGTTGCAGGCCGCGCTGCGGGGTCTGGGTTTCGCCCACACCGGGCAGCACCGGTCCAAGCCGGTGGAGCTGTGGGAGCAGGGCACCTGCCGGGTGATTCTCAACAGTGCGGTGACCCGCCCGCAGGCCCCGGGGACCGCCGCGATGAGTGCCTTCGCGTTGACAACGGCGGACCCACAACGGTCGCGGGCGCGGGCGGAGGCGTTGCTCGCGCCGGCCCTTCCGCGTGTCCGGGGTCCGCGCGAGGCGGACCTGCCCGCCGTCGCGGCCCCCGACGGTACGTCGGTGTTCCTCAGCCGGGACGACAACGACTGGCGGGCCGACTTCCTGCCCACGGGGGACGAGGTCGCGGGCGACGCCGGCCTCACCGCCACGGACCATCTCGGGCTGGCGCAGCCCTTCGACCACTTCGACGAGGCCGGGCTGTTCTACCACTCCGTGCTCGGGCTCGACCGGCTGAGCACCGAGGAGTACGCGGCACCGTTCGGGCTCATGCGCTCGCGCGCCTACGCCACTCCGGACCGGGCGGTACGGCTCGCGTTGACCGTGGCGCTGCTCCGTCGTGGCGAGTGGGCTCCCGCCGTTGTCGACCCGCAGCACGTCGCCTTCGCCACCGCCGACATCTTCGCCACCGCGGTGGCGATCGACCGGCTCGGCGGCACCACGCTGCACGTACCGGAGAACTACTACGCCGACCTGGTCGCCCGGTTCGCCCTGGCCGACGCCCTGGTCGCGCGCCTGCGCCGGCACGGCATCCTCTACGACCGCGACCAGCGCGGCGGTGAACTGCTCCACCTCTACACCCCGCTGTACGGGGGAAGGGTCTTCTTCGAGATCGTGCAGCGCCGGGGCGGGTACGACGGCTTCGGCGAGTCGAACGCACCCGTCCGGATGGCCGCCCACCGTCATCTGCGCCTGTCCGCGAGCTGACCCGGCCGGGAGCCGATGGCGTCGGTTCCGACCGGGTAGCGCGTACTCAGAGCGTGTCGGGTCAGAGCTTCTGGATCTGGGTGACGACCATGGCGATGGCGAAGAACCCGTAGAAGCCGATCGCCGTGACCATGCCGCCGAGCCGCCATCCGCGCAGCCGGATCGCGGTGGGTAGGTCCCTGGTGTTGAGGCGTACGAGCAGGATCGAGTACAGCAGGGTGACCACCGACGCGGCGCAGGTCGAGACGAGCAGCAGTCCGATCGGTTGGGTGAAACCGGAGAGCAGGATGATCGAACCGAGGACGATCTCGGCCCAGACGATCGCCAGATAGAGGCGGGCCTCGGTCCACCGGGCCGAGTCGGCGAGGTAGTTGCGGCGGAGGAAGTCGCTCGCCACCCGGCCGATGACGTCGAGCAGCCCCATCGCGGCGGCCCACAGCGAGACGGCGGCGATCGCGAAGAACAGCAGCTTGAGCCATTCGCCGACCTGGGAGGCGAGGATGTCGCCCTCGATCCGCAGGAACGTCGTGTCGTTCTTGAGGTCGTCCCGCCCGAAGAGGGTCTCGTACGCGAGCAGGCTCATGATCGTGATGGTCACGAAGCAGACCAGCAGGAAGGCGAAGAAGTGCTCGGTGTTGGCGCGCTTCCACCAGATCTTCCAGCGGGCGAGGTTCTGCTCGTCCTGGGGGAACGTGTAGCGGTCGGCGCCTGATGCCTCCTCCCGGCCGGTGATCGGGGAGATGAGTCGCGGTACGTGTGCGCCCATCCCGTACCGCTTGTCCCGGATCCAGTTGCTGAGCACCAGGTTGTGCACACCGCCCGCGCCTGCGGCACCGATCGCGCTGAGCAGCAGGGTGAAGGTGATGCCGGCGGGGATCTGGCCGAACCCGAGAACCGTCTCCTTCGCGCCCTCGCCCCAGGTGGACAGCGAGATGACAAAAACCACGATGACGGCGAGGAAGAACAGCGTGAGTGCGACCTTCACGACCTCGACCCGCTCGACGGTCTTGTAGATGACCTTCGAGGCGGACAGCAGTACGCCGATGACGACCAGGACGGCGACCGTGATCCAGACGGCGTCACCGCCCCCGACCAGGTACGTGAAGACGGTGGACCCGCCGGTGGCCCAGCCCGGCCAGACGTACTGGAACGCCCCGGCCAGGCAGATGACGATGCCCCAACCCTTCCACCAGCGGGAGAACCCGGCGACGGCGGTCTGTCCGGTGGCCAGGGTGTAGCGCTCGATCTCCATGTTGATGACGAACTGGACGGCGAGCGTGGCGAACGCCAACCACAGCAGGCCCAGTCCACCGATCGCGGTGAGGTACGGCCAGAGAATGATCTCTCCGGCCGCCATGCCGATCCCGACCGCGACGACGCCGGGGCCGACCATCCGGCGTAGCGACATGGGTTCCGGCAGTTGCTGCGTGACGGTGCCGCCGTCGGGTGGGGCGGCTGTTTCCGGTCGTGTTGCTGGTTGACTCATCGGGAAACTCCAGGGGTGTGGTGGTGGAGTGGGGGTTCCAGCGCCGGCGGGCGCTGCCGGTGCACGTCGGCGGTGGGCCGCGTGGCCGCGACGACCACGCCGCGCGGGAGCACCGAGGTGTGGGTGGCGTGGGCCTGGTCCGGTGGGGGAGCGGGCCGCACCCGTTCAGGCCCGGACATGGTGTCCACTGCCGTTCAGCAGCCGGTCGAGGTGGCCGAGCATCCGTTCGGTGTCCGGCGTACGGCCGGTGAGCAGCTCGAATGCCGCCGCGGCCTGGAACACGCACATCGCCGCGCCACCGATGGCACGCAGTCCGTTCGCCCGGGCGGAGCGCAGCAGTTGGGTCTCGACCGGCATGTAGATGACGTCGACCACCCACAGCCCCGGGTGCAGCAACCCGACGGGCAGCGGTATCCCCGGGTGCGTCCGCATGCCGACGGGGCTGGTGTTGACCAAGCCGTCGGCGTGCTCCAGCGCGGCGGGTAACTCGTCGGGTGCGGCCACCGCGATCCGGTGGATGTCGAACCGTCCCTCCAACGCCTCACCCAGGGCACCGCGCCGCTCGGTGTCCGGATCGACCACGGTGAGGTGCCCGACATCCGCGCTCAGTTGGGCGTACGCGCAGGCCGCGCCCGCGCCACCGGCGCCGAGCTGCACCACCCGGTCGACCGGCGCGTCCGGCAGTCCCCGCCGGAACGACTCGGCGAATCCGTACGCGTCGGTGTTGAAACCGAGCCGTCGGCCGTCGCGGAACACGACGGTGTTGACCGCCCCGATGTCGCGCGCCTGCGGGGAGAGGTCGTCGAGCAGGTCGATGACCTGCTGCTTGAACGGGTGGGTGATGTTGAGGCCGGCGAGCCGATCCGCCTCGGCGTTGTCCAACAGGCGGCCGAGGTCGGACGGGGTCCCCGGCTCGTCCACATCGATCAGCCGGTACGACAGGTCCAGACCGTGATGACGACCTTCGGTCTCGTGCAGCACCGGCGACAGCGATGCCCCGATCCCCGAACCGATCAGGCCGTACCGGCAAGGTTGCATGGGGTGGGACTCCCGTCATCGCCCACCGCCGTGGACGATCCGCGACAGTGAATGTACGAACTGGTCCGTTAGTAAGCTACGATTCGGCGGACCTGTCAAGGAGCTGCATTGGTGCGTGCCGCTGAGCGGAACATCCCCGACATGGCCGTCGCCCGGGTGTCGGCGGTCCTCGGCGCGTTCGACGCACGACACCGCGAACTGCGGGTGTCCGAGGTCAGTCGTCGTGCCGGACTGCCGATGTCGACAACCTCGCGGCTGGTGGCCGACCTGGTGACGTACGGGTTCCTGGAACGCACCGGACCGTCGCTGCGGATAGGCGTCCGGGTGTTCGAGATCGGGCAGTTCGCCGCTCGACGGCGTGACCTGCGGACGATCGCCCCGCCGTACCTTGCTGACCTGTGCGAGGCGACGGGGCTGAGTGTGCACCTGGCGGTCCTCGAGGCCACCGACGTTGTCTACGTCGAGGTTCTGCGGGGGCGGGACGCGCCGTCGATGCCGTCCGAGGTGGGCGGTCGGTTGCCCGCGCACGCCTCGGCGGTCGGCAAGGCGCTGCTGGCGTTCAGTGGTGAGCCCGCGATCTCCCTCGTCTGCGACCAGCCACTGAGGATGGTCGGCCCGCGTACGATCACCGCTCCCGGCCTGCTACGACGGCAGTTGGTGCGGATCCGGGAGTGCGGGGTGGCGTACGAGAGCGAGGAATCCGGTGCCGGGGTCGGGTGCGTCGCCAGCGCCGTCCTGTACGCCGACGGGCGCCCGGCCGGGGCTGTCTCCGTATCGGGCTGGGCCGACCGGCTGGACCTGCGCGCGGTCGGCCCGGCCGTCCGGACCGTGGCACTGGGTATCAGCCGGCAGCTCTGACCACGCCCCGTGCCGCCCATCCATTGTGCTCGTTCACGACCGGCGCCGCCGACTCCCGGGACGGCGCCGGTATCTGATCAGGCCGAGCGCGAAGTAGCCGCCTCCACGCGGCAGACTGCCTCGTCAGCGGCCGATCTTGTCCAGGTCGGCCAGGTCCTCGTCGGAGAGCTGAAGTGCCGCGCCGGCGACGTTCTCGCGCAGGTGCGTGGTGGACGAGGTGCCGGGGATGAGCAGGATGTTCGGTGACCGCTGCAGCAGCCAGGCCAGGGCGACGGACATCGGCGTCGCGCCCAACCGGGCGGCCACGGTCGAGAGCACCGAGGACTGCAGTGGACTGAAACCACCGAGCGGGAAGTACGGCACGTAGGCGATGCCCTGTTCGGCGAGCGCGTCGACCAGTCCGTCGTCCTGGCGGTACGCGAGGTTGTACAGGTTCTGCACGCACACGATCGGCGCGATCGCCTGTGCCTCGGCGACCTGGTCCGCTGTCGCGTTGCTCACCCCGAGGTGCCGGATCAGGCCCTGCTGCTGGAGTTCGACGAGAGTCTCGAACGGCTCGGCGAGCGAGCCGGGCACGGGTCCCTCGGCGTTGCCGAGTCGGAGGTTGACCAGGTCGAGCACCTCGAGGCCGAGGTTCTCGAGGTTCTCGTGGACTGCCCGGCGCAGGTTCTCCGGCTCTCGGGCCGGGGGCCAGCCGCCCTGCTGGTCGCGGTTCGCGCCGACCTTGGTCACCACGTGCAGCGAACCGGGGTACGGGTGCAGCGCGTCACGGATCAGCAGGTTCGTGACGTGTGGCCCGTATGCGTCGCTGGTGTCTATGTGGGTGATGCCGAGGTCGACGACCTCCCTGAGGACGGCGAGTGCGCCGTCGTGATCGGCGGGAGGTCCCATGACCCAGGGGCCGGCGAGCTGCATGGCGCCGTAGCCGAACCGGGTGACGGTCAGGTCGCCCATTGTCCAGGTGCCGCCGGGAAGGGAAGTGTGGAGCATGCTCATACCTCTGACTTTCGGGTCGAACCGGGCCGTCCTGGTTACCTGACGGATGCCTGCTTCACTATCGAGGGGTAACTTCCTGGTAGGAAGTAGGCACTTCCGAGTGCGCAACGCACCCACCGTGGGAGGAGCGGTCGATGGCGACGATGACGGCGGCCCAGCAGAGGGCACAGACCAAGGCGGAATATGACGCCTTCCTGGCGGGATGTCCCAGCCGCAAGCTGCTCGACCGGCTCTCCGACAAGTGGGTCACGCTGGTCCTGGCCGCGCTGGGCAGCGACGGCTCGCACCGGTTCGGCGCCGACTGTGCCGGTGAGCCCCGGTCGATGCGCTACTCCGAGTTGTCCCGCCTGCTGGCCGGCGTCAGCCAGAAGATGCTGACCCAGACGCTGCGCTCCCTGGAGCGTGACGGTCTGGTCACCCGTACCGTGACGCCGACCGTGCCGGTCACGGTCGCCTACGAGTTGACCGACCTCGGCCTGTCACTGCACCAGATGACGCGCGGCCTCAAGACCTGGGCCGAGACGCACATGGACGACGTGCTCGCCAACCGCGCGACGTACGACACCCGCGCCGCCTGAACCGGAGCGCAGCCGTCACGTCGACCTCTCTGCGCCGACCAGGGCGAACAGCGGGGCCGGATAGGCTCCGGGGAAAGTCGTGGTCGGAGAAGGGTGTGCGGTGACCGCCTCGTCGCTTCCTACCCGCCCGCTGCGCCGTCGGGAGCTGATCGCGCTTGACGGGCTGCTCGCGCTGGTCCTCGGCCTGTGGTACGCGTTCGTCCCGATGACCCGTGCCCCCTCGGGGAGCCCCGTGATCGGCTCGACCGCGCTCACACTCTGCCTGGTCGTGCTCCTCATGGCCCTCCCGGTGGCGGTACGCCGACTCTGGCCGGTGCCGGTGTTCCTGGTCGTCGCGGCAGCCTCGGTGCTGGCCCTGGCGTCCGGGGTGCTGTACGAGCCGTTCCTGGCCGCCGCCCTGACCGGTTACACGGCCGCGCTCGCCGGCCGGCCACTCACCCGGATCCGGTGGCGGATGCTGGGCGTGTTCACCCTGGTCCTGCTGCTGCTCAGTGTCTCCGCCGGCCCGACCCCCACCGGTGCGGAGGCCTTCGGTGTGCTGCTTCCCGGCTTGGCGCTGGTCGGGGCGGCGTGGACGGCCGGGGTCGCGGTCCGCGAACGCAGGGTGTACCAGGCTCGGAGCAACGCGGAACAGACCGCCCGCGCGGTCGCCGACGAGCGGCTGCGCATCGCTCGGGAGGTGCACGACATCGTCACGCACAACCTCGGGATCATCACCGTACGGGCCGCGGTGGCCCGGCACGTCGCGGACACCCAGCCGGGCGCGGCGACCGACGCCCTCGAGCTGATCGAGCGGGTAGGTCGCTCGGCCCTCACCGACATGCGCCAGGTCCTGTACGTGCTGCGGACCGACCCGACCGACGGCGCCGACCCGGACGGCGACGCTTTGACGTACGGCGCCGACCCGGACGGCGACGCTTTGACGCACGGCGCCGACCCGGACGGCGACGCTTTGACGCACGGCGCCGACCGGGACGGCAGCGCTCCGACGCAGGGCGCCGACCCGAGCGGCGGCGATGGCAGGGGAGCGGTCCCAGCGGACACCGGGATCGAGGCGGAGTTGGCCCCGACGGTGGGGGATCTGAACCTGCTGGTGACACGGGCCGCGGCGGCCGGCCTCGACCTGCGGGCCGACATCACCGGTACGGATCGGCTGCCGGAGGGGACGGCGGTTTCGGCGTACCGGATTCTCCAGGAGGCGCTGACGAACGTGATCAAGCATGCCGGGCTGACCCGCTGCCAGGTCACCGTGCGGTGCGCCGAGGCAGACGTGGTCATCGAGGTGCTGGACGAGGGGCCGGACCACCGGCGGGGCGGGGGCCGTACCCCGTTGGCCGGCAGCGGGCACGGCCTGCTCGGGATGCGGGAGCGGGTGGCCATGCACGGCGGTGAGCTGACTGCGGGACCGCGTCAGCAGGGCGGCTTCCACCTTCGCGCCCGCCTGCCGTACCCGACGCCCGATCGCCTCCAGCGGGGCGACCGGCGACCGGCCGGGACCGCCTCGTGACGGACCCGATCCGGGTCGCGATAGCCGACGACCAGGCGTTGCTGCGCGGCGGCTTCCGGCTCCTGCTCGAATCCGACCCGCGCTGCGTGGTGGTGGGTGAGGCGGCGACCGGCGCCGCCGCGGTGGGGCTCGCCGCCCGGGAACGTCCCGACGTGATGCTGATGGACATCCGGATGCCCGACCTGGACGGGATCGAGGCGACCCGCCGGATCTGCGCCGACCCGGCGACCTCGGACGTACGGGTGCTGATCCTGACCATGTTCGACCTGGACCCGTACGTCTTCGGCGCACTGCGGGCCGGGGCGAGCGGTTTCCTGCTGAAGGACACCCCACCGGCCGACCTGCTCGACGCGGTGCGGGTGGTGGCGAGCGGGCACGCGTTGTTCGCCCCGACGGTGACCCGGCGACTGGTCGCCGAGTTCGGGCGGGCCGAGCCGGCCCGGACCGACGGAACCCGGCTGGACGGGCTGACCAATCGGGAGCGGGAGATCCTCGCCCTGGTGGCCGCCGGGTTGTCCAACACCGAGATCGCCGGGCACGAGCAGATCAGCATGGCCACGGTGAAGACCCACCTGACCCGGCTCCTGGCCAAGCTCGGCGCCCGGGACCGGGCCCAGTTGGTCATCGTCGCGTACGAGAGCGGGTTGGTCCCGTTGGGCGGCGGCCGGCTCCCGACCGGTGGCGTGCCGGGTCAGACTCCGGTCTGACGCGTCGAGCAAACAGGATCAAACCTCGGTCTGACGCGCCGTCCGGCCCTCGGCTGGGATGTTGGTCCGGTGATCGAGATAGCGCAGTTGACCAAGCATTACGGCCGGCGAGTGGCGGTGGACGAACTGTCGTTCACCGTGCATCCCGGCCGCATCACCGGATTTCTCGGCCCCAACGGCGCGGGCAAGTCGACCACCATGCGGTTGCTGCTGGAGCTGGACCGGCCCACCTCGGGCACCGCCATGATCGACGGCAGACCGTACGGCCGGTTGGTCGAGCCGTTGCGGCAGGTGGGTGCGCTGCTGGACGCGAAGGCGGCCCATCCGGGCCGGTCCGCGTACGACCACCTGCTCGGCCTGGCTGCCAGCAACCGGATCGGCCGGCGGCGGGTCCGGGAGGTGATCGGGCTGGTCGGGCTGGAGAGCGTGGCCCGCAAACGGGTACGCGGCTTCTCGCTCGGCATGAGCCAGCGCCTCGGGTTGGCCGCCGCCCTGCTCGGCGACCCGCCCGTCCTGATCCTGGACGAGCCGGTGAACGGGCTGGACCCGGAGGGAGTCAAGTGGATGCGTGACCTGCTCACCCGGCTGGCCCGGGAGGGGCGGACGGTCTTCCTCTCCAGCCATCTGATGAACGAGATGGCGGTCACCGCCGAGCATCTGGTGATCATCGGGCAGGGTCGGCTCCTCGCCGACCTGAGCACGGCCGACTTCGTCGCCCGGCATGCCGGGTCGTACGTGCGGGTGCGGTCGCCGGAGCGGGAGCGCCTGCGGCACGCCCTCGTGGCCGGCGGGCTCAGCGTCGAGGACGGCTCGGAGGGCGCGCTGCACGTGATCGACGCCCGAATGGAGGAGATCGGCGCGATCGTCCACAGCGAACATCTCACCGTGACCGAGCTGACCCCCTGTGCGGCCTCGCTGGAAGAGGCGTTCATGCAGTTGACCGCGCAGGCGGTCGAGTACCGGGGCCACCAGGAAGTGGAGGTGAACCGATGAACGGCACGGCGGTACGCCCGGTCCTCGCATCGGAGTGGATCAAGGTCAGGTCCACCCTGGCAACCATGATCACGCTGACGGTCGGCGTCGTGGTCAGCTTCGGGCTCGCGTTGGCCAGCGGCCTTTCGATCCGGGCCGCCATCGACCGGAGCAGCGACGCGCTCCGGCCCGACTTCCACCCGATTGACGCCGGCTTCGGTGCTCTGCTCTACGGCAACCTGGCCTTCACCGTGTTCGCCGTGCTCGTGGTCAGCTCCGAGTACACCAGCGGCACGATCCGGGCCTCGCTCGCGGCGGTGCCCCGACGTGGCCTGTTCTACCTGTGCAAACTCGGGGTGGCCGGGCTGGTCTGCCTGATCGTGGGCGGCGCCACCGTGCTCGGGTCGTTCCTGGTGACTCAGGTCGCGCTCGGTCCGTACGGGGTGGACCTGAACGCTCCCGGCGCAGTCCGAGCGGTGCTCGGTGGGCTCGCGTACGTGACCCTGCTCGGTGTCTTCGCCGCTGCCGTGGCCGCCGTCCTGCGCAGTACCGCCCTGTCGTTGGGCATTCTGATCCCGTTCTTCTTCGTCGTCTCGCCCGCGCTCTGGATCATTCCCGTGACCAGGTCGGCCGCGCGTTTCCTGCCGGACCAGGCCGGTATGCGGGCAATGGAGGCGACCGTCGGGCCGGGCGAACTCACCCAGAATGAGGGCCTGCTGGTGCTGCTCGGCTGGACGGTAATCGCCGTCGCCGCCGGTTACTGGAGCATTCGCCGCCGAGACGCCTGACCGTGCTGGCCTCTGGCCGGGCACCGGCGGCGCGCTCCGGGAGTACGTTGGTCCGGTGCTGCTCCAGGAACGGTTGATCGCGCGTACGCGTGAGGTTTGTCTGGCCGACGAGCGCCTCGACGCGGCACTGATGTACGGGTCGTTCGCGATCGGCGAGGCGGACGCGTACAGCGATGTGGAGTTCTGGCTGTTCTTCCGGCCGGACCTGCGCGACGAGGTCGACCGGCGTGGCTGGTGCGAGCGGATCGCCCCGGTGACCCACCTGGTACGCAACGAGTTCGGCACCGACGTGGTGTTCTTCCCCGACCTGGTACGCGGCGAGTTCCACTTCGCCACCACCGACGACATCCCGAGCGTGCGGAGTTGGCCGGCCCGTGGTGCGGCGACGGACCGGATGATCGTGCTGGATCGGGGCGGGGCACTGCGTCCGGTCCTGGACTCGGTGCCCCAGCAGCCGGTCGTGCCAACCGACGCCGAGGAGATCGAGACGCTCTGTGGCCGGTTCGCGAACTGGCTGGTCCTGGCCCACCACGTCGCGAGTCGGGGTGAGACGCTGCGGGCGTGGGACGCGTTGGGCCACGCGCACCGGCACCTGACGTGGATGGCGCGGCTGGCCGAGCAGAGCACCGCGCACTGGTTGACCCCGTCGCGCCGGGCCGAGGACGAACTGTCGTCGCGGGCCGTGTCCGCGCTGCTGGACACCACGGTCCGCGCGGACGGGGACGGCGTACGGGCGGGGCTGCGCGCGGCCTGGGAACACGGGCGGCAGTACTGGATCGAGTTGGCCCGGCGGCACGACCGCGCCGTACCGGCGGAGTTGTTCGCCCAGCTCGACGGCGTGCTGTGAGGCCGGGCGGATCCGGGTACCCGACGGACGGAAGATCACCGTAGGGTACGGCGAATGGGTGCAATCAAGCCGTGGCATGTGCTCGTACTGTCGATCGTCTGCCTGTTGCCGCTGTTCGTCGCGACGCTCGGTGGTGTGCTCTGGGCGATGTCCCGCCGCCGTCGCAACCGTTGACCCCGGTAGCTGCCAGAGGAGACGGGGTGATGTGGTGGACTCTCGACCCCCACCCGCCGAGATCGCGGAACTGACGGTGGTCCGGCACGGGCAGAGCACCGCCAACGCGGCGTTCGCCCTGGCCGAAGCGGCGTGCAGGGTCGAGAGCGGGGTCACCGGCCGGGACGCGGACATCGCACTCTCCCCGCTCGGGCAGGCGCAGGCGGTGGCGCTCGGGCACCGGTTCGGGGCGCTCGCGGTGGAGCACCGGCCGCAGGTGGTGCTCTGCTCGCCGTACCTCCGGGCCTTGCAGACCTGGCGGGTGGCGGCGGACGCGGCGCGGGCGGCGGACGGCCCGGACCTATCGGCGCCGAGGATCGACGACCGGCTGCGGGACCGGGTCATGGGTGAGCTGGAGCTGCTGACCGGCGCGGCGATCGCGGCGCGGTACCCGGCCGAGGCGGCCCGGCGGGCCGCCGTCGGCGAGTTTCACTGGCGTCCGCCGGGCGGGGAGTCGTTGCTGGACGTCGCCGCCCGCCTCCGGACACTGCTCGACGAGGTACGCCGGGAGCACGCCGGAGCACGGGTGCTGCTGGTGGCGCACGACTCGGTGGTGCTGATGCTGCGCCACCTGGTCGACGGGCTGTCGCTACCGGACCTGGAATCGGTCGTCCGGGTCGGCATGGTGGCGAACGCCTCGGTCACCCGTTGGACCGGCGATACCGGGCGGCTCGTGCTGGCCGAGTACAACTCGGTGACGCACCTGCCGGGGGACTGAGTCAGCCCTTCGGCGGCTGGGGGCGCAGGCCGTCGAGGGCCATGTCGAGCACCCGGTCGAGCTGACCCGGCTCGCTCACCTTGATCATCGTGATGCCGCTGACCAGCCGCATCACGTCGTCGATGTTGGTGTCGGGGCGCACCACCCCGGCCGACTGGGCGCGTACGAGCAGCGGCCGGCCCGCGTCGTAGACCTCGGTACGGCACCGCTGGAAGATCTCGGAGTCGTGCAGCAGTTCCTCGGCCAGCGCCCGCTTCGTGGCGATGTATCCGACCACCCGGTGCAACCAGCCGACCAGCGCGTCCCACGGCGGCGCGTCGGCCAGGTCGCTGGCGGAGCGGGACAGCGCCTCGACCTCGTCGACGTAGACGGCCTCGAAGAGGTCCCGGCGGGTCGGGAAGTGCCGGTAGAGCGTCCCGATGCCGACCTGTGCCCGTCGGGCGATGTCCTCCAACGACGCCGACGATCCGTGCTCGGCGAAGGCGTCGCGCGCGGCGGAGACCAGGTTCTCGTAGTTGCGCAGCGCGTCGGCCCGCTTCGGGCGTCGGGAGAGGGTCTCGGGTACCTGTGCGGCGCTCGTCACAGCCGGGTCTCCCTACTTCTGTTGCGACCGGAGGTATCCCTCCGGTAATGTTTTCGGAGGCACCCCTCCGGTATCGGAATGTCCGGAGGGAGCCCTCCAGATACTCTACCTCCCCGTCGGAACGGGGTGGCGCAGCACGTTCGCTCGATGTCCGCCCGCCGGACGACCAGGCGCGCCGATCGGGCCATCGGCAGGATCTATTCCAGCTACTCCATAAGGAAGTTCTCGTGGCATCGACCACCAGACGTACCCCTCGGCAGTTGACCTTTGCCGTACTCGCGGCCGGGGCCGGCTTCTTCGCGATGATGCAGTCGCTGATCAGCCCGGTGCTCTCCACGATCCAGCACGACCTGCACACCTCACAGAGCACGGTCACCTGGGTGCTGACCGCGTACCTGCTCTCCGCCGCGATCTTCACCCCGATTCTCGGCCGGGTCGGCGACATGGTCGGCAAGGAACGCATCCTGGTCCTCACCCTGGTCGGCCTTGCGGTGGGCTGCCTCCTGGCCGCGATCGCGCCCAACATCACCGTGCTGATCATCGCCCGGCTCATCCAGGGCGTCGGCGGTGCGGTCTTCCCGCTGTCGTTCGGCATCATCCGGGACGAGTTCCCGGCGTCCCGGATGTCCTCCGCGATCGGGGCGATGTCGGCCATCATCGCGGTCGGCGGCGGCCTGGGCGTCGTGCTCGCCGGACCGATCGTCGGCCTGCTCGGGTACCGGTGGCTGTTCTGGATCCCGCTGATGATCGTGGCGCTGACGGCACTGGCGGCGTACCTGCTGGTGCCCGAGTCGCCGGTACGGAACCGGGGCCGGATCAACCTGCTCTCCGCAGCACTGATGTCCGGCTGGCTCGTCGCGCTGCTGCTGGCGGTGAGCGAGGCGCCGAAGTGGGGCTGGACGTCGACGAAGGTGAGCGGGCTGCTGGTGGTCGCGGTCGCGGTCTTCGCCGCCTGGGCCGCCACCGAGGTCCGTTCGGCCAACCCCCTGATCGACATGCGGATCATGCGGCTGCCGGCCGTCTGGGCGACCAACCTGGTCGCGCTCCTGTTCGGTGGCGCGATGTTCGCCCTCTACGGCTTCCTTCCGCAGTTCACCCAGACCCCCGCGTCGGCCGGGTACGGCTTCGGCGCCAGCGTCACCGAGGCCGGCCTGCTGATGCTGCCGATGCTGGTCACCATGTTCGTCGCCGGCCTGCTCAGCGGACGTCTCGAAGGAGTCTTCAGCGCGAAGGCGCAGCTCATCACCGGGTCGGCGTTCAGCGTGGTGGCCTGTGCCGCGCTCGTCGTGGCACATGACGAGCGCTGGCAGCTCGGAGCCGCCGCGGCCGTCTTCGGCCTCGGTATCGGCCTGGCCTACTCGGCGATGACGAACCTGATCGTGAAGAGCGTGCCCGCCCACCACACCGGCGCCGCGGTCGGAATGAACGCCAACATCCGTACGATCGGCGGCGCGATCGGCGCGGCCATGATGAGCAGCATCGTCACCAGCAACCTCCAGACGAGCGGGCTGCCCCGGGAGGCCGGTTACACCCACGGGTTCGCCCTGCTGGCCGGGCTCTCCGTGCTCGCCGTCGCGGCGGCGCTGCTCGTACCCACCATCCGGCGTACGCCCCGTCCGGTCGCGGACCAGACGTCGACCCCGCTGGTAACGCCGACACCGATCGCCGCCGGCAGCCGGTAGACACCGGGCGGTGACGAGAAGCCGGCTGGCCGTGTCGTACGGCCGGCCGGCTTTTCGGTCTGCTCGTCGGGCCCTTCGTCGACCGTGGGGCCTCGGGCTCGGCGCTCCGGTCGGCACATGCCAATGTGGATCGTGGTCAGGAACCGGTCGGGCGGGAATTATGGAACCACCGCCGGACGTCGGGCGGCCACGATCGCCGAGGAGGCCGCCATGCAGACAGCAACCGGGTACCGATCCGGTCGGGGCGCAGGTCTGCTCGGCCTGGTCACGGTGCTGGTGGTCACGCTCGCCTGCGCGATCGGACCCACGACGCCGGGGGAGGAGCCCGCTCCGGCTCCGGCGCCGTCATCCGGTGAACCGGTCGACGGGTCGGGCACGGTCGAGGAGTTCGAGCGGGACATCCCCGGCGCGGTCCGGCTCGCCGAGCAGTACTGGGACGAGCGGTTCACCGAGTCCCGGCAGCGGTTCCAGCCGGTCCGGCGGGTGTTCGCGTACTCCCGCGACGGGGAGGTGGCCTGCGGTGAGCAGGCGGTGCCGCGCAACAACGCGGTCTACTGCCCGGCCGGCGACTTCATCGCGTACGACGTGAACTGGGCCGTGGCCGCCTTCCGGCAGATCGGGGACGCGTTCCTGTTCTTCCTGCTCGGCCACGAGTACGCCCACGCGATCCAGGCGCGACTCGGCATCCAGCACCAGTTCACCATCCAGGCGGAACTGCAGGCCGACTGCATGGCCGGGGCGTACATCGGTGACTCGGTCCAGGAGCGGCAGCTCGACCTCCAGGACGGTGACCTGGACGAGTTCCGGGCCGGGCTGGTGGCGGTCGGCGACGACCCGGACCAGCCGTGGTTCGCCGAGGGCTCGCACGGCACCGCCGAGCAGCGGATCGACTCCTTCTTCCGTGGCTACGAGCGCTCCTTCGCCGCCTGCGACCTGACCTGACCCCGCCGGCACCCTGAGGGATCGGCCACAGTTCACCCCGAGTACGCGCACCGCCCCGACCCGTGCTTGGCATGATCGGGGGATCAGCGCTCGTACCCGGGAGGATCCTCTGACTGGCCAGCATCCCGCCGCCGTGCTCTTCGACATGGACGGCACGCTCGTCGACAGCGAGAAGCTGTGGGACGTCGCCCTGCACGAACTGGCCGCCCACTACGGCGGTCGGCTCTCCGAGCCCGCCCGGTTGGCGATGATCGGCTCCAGCATGGCCAGCTCGATGGCGATCCTGAACACCGACCTCGCCCAGGACCGGGACCCCGCGTACGGCGCGGCCTGGCTGGAGAAGCGGATGGCCGAGCTCTTCGTCGCCGGACTGCCCTGGCGTCCCGGCGCTGTCGGGCTGCTGGACCTGGTCCGGGCCGCCGGGATCCCGACCGCGCTGGTCACCTCCACCGCTCGGCAACTGGTCGAGGTCGCCCTCGAAACCCTCGGACGGGACCGGTTCGACGTGGTGGTCTGCGGTGACGAGGTGCTGGCGACAAAACCGGATCCGGAGCCGTACCTGACCGCCGCCCGGATGCTCGGGGTGCCGATCGAGCGGTGTGTGGCGATCGAGGACTCGCCGGCCGGGGTGGCCAGTGCGGTTGCCGCCGGTGCCGCCGTACTCGCGGTGCCCAGCGAGGTGCCGCTGGGCCGGGTGGACGGCGTACACCTGTTGGAGAGCCTGACCGGTGCGGACCTGGACCTGCTGGCCCGCCTGGTGGCCCCGCTGGACCTGCCCACCACGCCGGGCTGAGACGTGCGGTGGGGCGGCGTCCCCCCGGACGCCGCCCCACCATCCCCCGTCCCCCTGGAGCGGCTATTCGTGCGCGATGGCCCCCAACACGTTGATCCGGGCGGCGCGGATCGCCGGCAGCACCGCCGCGACCACGCCGACCACCGCGGCCAGGCCGATCAGTACGCCGAGCTGCGCCCACGGCAGGACCAGATCGGTGATGCCGTCGTCGCGCAGTGCGCGGACCACCGCCGCACCGAGGCCGGTGCCGACGGCCATCCCGAGCAGCGCGCCGAAGACCGAGATCACCACGGCCTCCACGGTCACCATCCACATGGTCCGGGCCCGGTTCAGCCCGATCGCCCGGAGCAGCCCCAACTCGCGGGTACGCTCCAGCACCGACAACGCCAGCGTGTTCACGATCCCGAGTACGGCGATCAGGATCGCCAGCGCCAGCAGGATCTGGATCATCCGGAGCAGGGTGTCGAACTGCCCGGTCTGCTGCTTGATGAACGACGCCCGGTCGGCCACCGACACCTCGGGACTGTCCGCGAGCAGCGACTCGACCGCCGGCAGCACCTGCCCGACCGAGGTGCCCGGGTCCAGTTGCACGTACCCCTGCGACGGCCGGGGGATGGCGAAGTCCTTCGTCGCGTCCCGGGGCAGCAGGAAGCCGCTGTACAGCTCCGAGTCGGCGTAGATACCGCTGACCGTGTAGGTGTGCGGGTCACCCCGGGACAGTTGCACCGGCACGGTGGAGCCGACGGCCAGGTTGAGGTCCCGCGCGGTGTCGGCGTCGACCAACACCTGGTCCGGGGTGAGCGAGTCGACGCTGCCGGCGGTCGCCTTCACCCCGTAGATGTCCCGCATCGCCGGCACGTCGTTGGTCGCGTTGACGAATTCGCGCTTCCCGTTGACCAGCGCCATGTCGCCCCAGAAGCCGGCGACGGCCTTCACCCCGGGCAGGGCGGTAGCCCGGTCCAGGACCACCGGGTCGAAGGTCGGCGGCCGGGGCCCGGACTGAGCACCGGAGATCACCAGGTCGGCGCTGATGGTGTCCTCGGCCAGGCCGGAGATGCTCGACTTGGCCGAGTCCAGGATGATCGTCACCCCGGTGACCAGCGCGATGCCGATCATCAGGGCGGCGGCGGTGATCGCGGTCCGGCGCGGGTTGCGGCCGGAGTTGAGCCGGCCGAGCTTGCCCGGCACCGACCAGGAGAAGATCCGGCCGAGCAGGGACACCACCGGCCGGCTGATCACCGGGGTCAGCAGGGCCACCCCGATGAACGCGAGCAGCACACCGCCGAGGATGGTGCCGAGGATCGCGTCGCCGGCCGTACCGGTCAGACCCAGGGTCAGCAGCCCGGCACCGAGTACCGAGACCACCGCTCCGGCCACCGTGAGCTTGGTCAGGGGGCGGTCCGGGGTGGCCACGTCCTGCATCGCCGCGATCGGAGGGATCCGGGAGGCGCGCATCGCCGGGATCAGCGCGGCGACCACCGTGATCAGGATCCCGACCGCGAACGAACTGATCACCGCGATCGGTGGCACACCCACGCCGGCCAGTTCCAGGCCGCCGCCGAACTGCCCGAACGCGTACGCCAGCAGGGCACCGACCCCGATGCCGGCGCCCAGGCCCAGGATCGAGGCGACCAGGCCGATCGCCACCGCCTCGACCAGGACCGAGCGGATCACCTGCCTGCCGCTGGCCCCGATCGCCCGCATCAGGGCCAGCTCGCGGGTGCGCTGCGCCACGATGATCGAGAAGGTGTTGAGGATCAGGAAGGTGCCGACCAGCAGCGCCACCCCGGCGAAGCCGAGCAGGATCTGGTTGAAGAAGGCCAGTCCCTCCTTCAACCCGGCCGAGGAGTCGGCGGAGAGCTGCTTGCCGGTCTTCACCTCGTACCCGTCGCCGACCGCCGCCGCGACCCGGTCGCGCAGCGTGGCCTGGTCCACCCCGTCCTGGGCGCGTACGGCGATGTTGGTGAAGACGTTGGTCTCCCCGAGCATCAGCCGCTGGGCGACCGGGTCGGTGAACGCCACCTCGTTGACCCCGCCGAGGCTGTCCCGGTCACCGCTGTAACCGAAGACCCCGACCAGGGTGAACTCCTGTTTCGGCGCCAGGTCGACCAGTACGCCGACCCGGTCGCCGACCTTGACCTTGGCCGCCTTGGCCAGCCCGGCGTTGATCACGATCTCGGTGTCGGCGGCCGGGGCGCGGCCCTCGCGCAACTTCACCAGGTCGTCCTCGCCGGTCCAGTTCTCGCCGAGTTGCGGCGGCCCGAACGAGGTGACGACCTTGCCGTTGCTGCCGATCAGGCGGGCACCGTCGGTCGCCACCACCCCGGTCGCCTCGGCGACACCGGGCACCTTCCGTACGGTGTCCAGGGTGGCCGCCGGCAGCGGGTTCGCGAGCTGCTCGCCCTCGAACTCGTTCACCGCGATCTTCGGTTTCGCCGCCACGTTCACGTCGGTGTTGGCGTACGCGTCGCTGAACACCGAGTCGAAGGAACGCCCGAGGGTGTCGGTGAGCACGAACGAGCCGGAGACGAACATGACGCCCAGCACCACGGCCAGCCCGGACAGGATCAACCTGACCTTGCGGGCGAGCAGGCTCTTCAGGGTTGCGCGCAGCATCAGATCCCCGCCTCGGCGAGCCCGTCGAGCTTCTTCATCGTGTCCAGCACGGTCTCCGGGGTCGGTTCGATCAGTTCGGAGACGATGGCGCCGTCGGCGAGGAAGATGACGCGGTCGGCGTAGCTGGCGGCGACGGGGTCGTGGGTGACCATGACGATGGTTTGGTGGTGGTTGCGGACGCTGTCGCGGAGGAAGGTGAGGACTTCTGCGCCGGCTCGGCTGTCGAGGTTTCCGGTGGGTTCGTCGGCGAAGATGACGTCGGGTTTGGCGACGAGGGCGCGGGCGCAGGCGACGCGTTGTTGTTGGCCGCCGGAGAGTTGGTTGGGTCGGTGGTGGAGTCGGTCGGCTAGTCCGACGGTTTTGATGACGGTGTTGTACCAGTCGGGGTTAGGTTTGCGGCCGGCGATGGAGAGGGGGAGGAGGATGTTTTCTTCGGCGGTGAGGGTGGGGAGGAGGTTGAATTGTTGGAAGATGAAGCCGACTTTGTCGCGGCGGAGTTTGGTGAGTCCGTTGTCGTTGAGTCCGGTGACGGTGGTGTCGCCGATGTGGATGGTGCCGCGGGTGACGGAGTCGAGTCCGGCGAGGCAGTGCATGAGGGTGGATTTGCCGGAGCCGCTGGGTCCCATGATGGCGGTGTAGCGGGCTTGTTCGAATTCGGCGGTGACTCCGCGTAGGGCGATGACCTGCGCTTCACCGCTGCCGTACACCTTCCACACCTCATTGGCACGCGCAGCCGCCTGCGTGTTCTGGCCTACCGTCGCGGTCACTCGAATTCTCCTTCGATGAAAAGTCTGATCCGTCCGGGCACCCCTGGTCCGGCCGGCAGTCTCCATCGTCGGTGCCGCCGAAGCCCGACTCGTCCACCCCTGGGTGGAGCCACAGCGGATATTCCGCTGCGGGTCGGCCCGGATGCCCACTCAGGGTTGCCCCTGACTGGTAGCGACCCATTCCGATCGCCCTACCGGATCTTTCCGCAACGGAGCGCTTCGTGTGGTGATTTGACCGGATCGTCGAGCGTGCCCGACCCGGTCACCGAGCGTTTTCACCGGCAGAAATGGCAGTGCGGGGCGGGCGCGAACGCCCACCCCGCACTCGTACCGGCGGTCGCTTACTCGTACGAGATCGCCTGTAGCACGTTGAGCCGCGACGCCCGCCAGGCCGGCCACGCGGCGGCCAGTACCCCGGCCAGCGCGGCCGCGACCAGGAAACCGACGAGCTGAAGGTACGGCAGCGCGACGATCGAGATCGCGTCCAGGTTGCGCAGCACCTCGGTGACCGTGACCCCGAGCGCCACCCCGAGTCCGACCCCGAGCAGGCAGCCGAAGACGGCCATCAGCAGTGATTCCACACCCACCATCGCCATGATCTGCGGGCGGCCCATGCCCACCGCCCGCAGCAGACCCAACTCCCGGGTGCGTTCGTAGATGCTGAGCACCAGGGTGTTGATGATGCCGAGGAACGCCACCAGTACGGCCAGCGCCAGCAGCACGTAGAAGATCACCAGCAGTTGGTCCACCGCCGAGGTCTGCTGCTTGATGAAGCTCGCCTGGTCGACCACGCTGACCAGCGGGTAGTCGGCCATGAGCTGCTCGACCTGGCGGGTCACCGCGATCACGTCGGTACCCTCGGAAACCTGGACCAGGCCCTGGAAGGCCAGCGGCCCGGCGAAGTACTTCACCTGCGACGGGGGCAGGATCACGCCGTTGGCCACCGTCGTCCGCTGGTAGATCCCGGCGATCGTGTACGTCCGGTCGCCGCCCACCGGCATGGTGACCACGAAGGTGCTGCCGAGCTTCCAGCCGTTGGTCTCCGCGGTGCCGTCGTCGACGATCGCCTCGTTCTCCCCGGTCGGGGTCAACGTGCCGGAGACCTGCTCCATCGACATCAGGGACCGGGCGGTCGGCAGATCCGCCGCCTGGACGTACGAGTTCGCGTTGCCGTCGACCGGCAGCACCGCGAGGTGGGTCGCGAGGACCGCCGTGACGCCCGGAATCCGGGCCGCCTGGTCCAGCCGGGCCGGATCGAATCCCTCCTTGCCGGTCGGCGGCGCCACCACGCCCGTGGTCACGATGACCGCGGCGCTCAGGTCGTTCTCCACCAGGTCCGTCACGCTGGCCTTCAGCGACGCGCCGATCACGCTGACCGCACTGACCAGGGTCACGCCGACCATCAGCGCGGCGGCGGTCACCGCGGTCCGGCGGGGATTGCGCAGCGTGTTGCGCCGGCCGATCCCGGTCGCGGTGCCCCAGCTCACCAGGAGCCCGATCGTCCCGGCGACCGGGCGGGTCAGCGCCGGGGAGAGCAGCGCCACCCCGACCACGGCGAGCAGTACGCCACCGCCGAGCGCCACCGCGGTCAGCCCTTCCACGCCGACCAGCCCGATGCTGAGCAGCGCGACGCTGATCGCGGTGATCACCCCGCCGGTGATGGTCAGCCCGCGCAGTGACTTGTCCGGCCGGACCACGTCGCGCATGGCCGCGATCGGTGGCACCCCGGCGGCGCGGACCGCCGGGATCAGCGCCGCGATCACCGTCATCACGACGCCGACCAGGTACGACGCCAGGATGGCGGTGCCGCTGACGGTGAGCCCGCCCTCGGGCAGGGGGAAACCGAGGGCGCCGGTGAGCGCCTGCAGCCCCGCCGCGACCGCGATGCCCGCGCCCAGGCCCAGAGTGGACGCGATCACGCCCACCACCACTGCCTCGACCAGCACGCTGCCGGTGACCTGCCGCCAGCTCGCGCCGAGTGCCCGCAGCAGTGCCAGTTCCCGCGACCGCTGGGCAATGATGATGTTGAAGGTGTTGAAGATCAGGAACATCCCGACCAGCAGGGCGATCAACGCGAAGCCGAGGAAGAACCAGTTCACGAAGGTGAGCAGTTGCTTGAGCTGGGACGCCTGCTCGTCGGCCGCCTCCTGACCGGTGATCGCCTCGAACCCGGCCGGGGTGGCCGTGGCGACCCGCTGCTTCAGGGTCTCCTGCGACACCCCCGGCTCGGCCTCGAGCTGGGCGGCGCCGAACACCCCGGTGGTGCCGTAGAAGAGGCGCTGCGCCTCCGGCACGGTGAACCCGACCATCGTCTCGCCGCCGAGCGACGTCCGCCCGCCCGAGTACTCCAGCAGACCGACCACGGTCCACTCCGGGCTGGTGGCGCTCCGCGGCACGTAGATCTTGATCCGGTCGCCGATCTTGTGACCGGTCTGCTCGGCCGTGTAGCGGGTCAGGGTGACCTCGCTGTCGGCCTGTGCGGCCCGACCCTCCGCCACGTGCAGCAGACCGTCGGCGACGAAGTCGTCGTCGGCCAGCCCGATCCCGAGGTGCGGGGCGCCGGCAGGCAGTGCCTTGCCGTTGTCCTTGCGGAACGGGGTTATCCCCTCCGAACTGGCGTCCCCGGCGACCGCGCGGACCCCGTCGACCGCGGCCAGCCGATCCAGGTCGGCCTCGGTCAGCAGCGGCGGATTCACCTCCTCCCGCGCCTCGTCGGTGGCCTGCACCTGGACCGCGACGTCCTTGTTCACGGTCTGGAACAGCTGCTCGAACCGGCCGCCGAGGCTGTCGGTGAGTACGAAGGCGCTGGCCACGAACATCACGCCGAGGATGATCGCGAAACCGGACAGGACCAGCCGGAGCTTGCGTGAGAGCAGGCTCTTCAGCGTGGCACGCAGCATCACGCCACCTCGGCCTGGTGGGCCAGCACGTCCAGGTGCTTGAGGGTGTCGAGGACAGCCTCCGCCGTGGGGTCGGTCAACTCGTCCACGATGGCGCCGTCGGCGAGGAAGATGACGCGGTCGGCGTAGCTGGCGGCGACGGGGTCGTGGGTGACCATGACGATGGTTTGGTGGTGGTTGCGGACGCTGTCGCGGAGGAAGGTGAGGACTTCTGCGCCGGCTCGGCTGTCGAGGTTTCCGGTGGGTTCGTCGGCGAAGATGACGTCGGGTTTGGCGACGAGGGCGCGGGCGCAGGCGACGCGTTGTTGTTGGCCGCCGGAGAGTTGGTTGGGTCGGTGGTGGAGTCGGTCGGCTAGTCCGACGGTTTTGATGACGGTGTTGTACCAGTCGGGGTTTGGTTTGCGGCCGGCGATGGAGAGGGGGAGGAGGATGTTTTCTTCGGCGGTGAGGGTGGGGAGGAGGTTGAATTGTTGGAAGATGAAGCCGACTTTGTCGCGGCGGAGTTTGGTGAGTCCGTTGTCGTTGAGTCCGGTGACGGTGGTGTCGCCGATGTGGATGGTGCCGCGGGTGACGGAGTCGAGTCCGGCGAGGCAGTGCATGAGGGTGGATTTGCCGGAGCCGCTGGGTCCCATGATGGCGGTGTAGCGGGCTTGTTCGAATTCGGCGGTGACTCCGCGTAGGGCGATGACCTGCGCTTCACCGCTGCCGTACACCTTCCACACGTCACTCGCGCGCGCCGCCGCCGTACCGCCGGCCGCGGATGTTGTCCCCGTCACGATCTCTCCCTCGTTCGATTGACGACGGTTGCCGTCCCTGGGTCACGCTAGGTGGCCGAGGCAATCCGGCCATCCTGCCGGCGGAGGGTTTTCCGGTACGACCGTCGTACCCTCCCGGCTCCGACCAAAGGAGGGTACGGGCTCACCACGCTGCGTCGCACGACCGTTATCGGTGCGTCATGCGCCCGGACGGATCAGTCCCGACTCGTACGCCAACACGACCGCCTGCACCCGATCGCGCAGACCGAGTTTGGTGAGTACGTGTCCGACATGCGTCTTGATCGTGGTTTCACTGATCGACAACGTGCGCGCGATTTCCGCGTTGGACAGTCCCCGGGCGATGTGCACCAGCACCTCACGCTCGCGCTCGGTGAGCACGTCGAGCGCCCTCGGCGGGGTCGCCGACGGGTCGGGCAGCACCCCGGCGAACTGGTCCAGCAGCCGCTTGAGGATGCGCGGGGCGACCACCGCCTCACCGGCGGCCACCGTACGGATAGCGGTCACCAGATCGTCCGCCGGTACGTCCTTGGCCAGGAAGCCGCTCGCACCGGCCCGCAACGCCCCCACCACGTACTCGTCCAGGTCGAACGTGGTCAGGATGAGGACCCGTACCGGCAGGCGGGACTCGACGATCGCCCGGGTCGCCGCCACCCCGTCCATCCGGGGCATCCGGATGTCCATCAGCACCACGTCGGGCAGCAGCCGGCGGGACAGGTCGACCGCCTCGGCACCGTCACCCGCCTCGCCCACGATGTCGAGGTCACTCTCGGCGCTGAGCACCATCCGGAACCCGGTACGCAGCAACGGCTGGTCGTCGACGAGCAAAATCCGTACCGGCCGCGCCCCACCCCGCACATAGGTACTGGCTTCGCGGTGCTCGGTCACGCCGTCTCCTCGCTTCGCTCGTCGTCGCCGTGACTTAAAGGCCTGAACCGGCTGGTGACCTCGCGGGGCTCGGTCACGTCGTCTCCTCGCTTCGCTCGTCGTCGCCGTGACTTAAAGGCCTGAGCCGGCTGGTGACCTCGCGGGGCTCGGTCACGCCGTCTCCTCGTTGCTCGGTACGCCGAGGCGTTCCATCGGGACCTTCGCGTAGACCCGGAAGCCGCCGCCCGGACGGGGGCCGGTACGCAGGGTTCCACCGTAGAGGGCGACCCGTTCCCGCATCCCGACCAGGCCGTGTCCGGCGAGGTTGGGGTCGAGCGAGGGGCCGCGCCCGGTGTCCAGGATCTCGACCACCAGCCAGTAGACGCCGAAGGTGAGCCGGACCTGTGCGGTGGCCGTACCGGCGTGCTTGAGCGCGTTGGTCAGCGCCTCCTGCACGATCCGGAAGACGGTCAGGGCGAGGCTGGGCTCCAGCGGCGCCGGTACGCCGTCGACCCGCAGGGTGACCGGCAGACCCGCCTCGCGAACCTGGTCGACCAGCGACTCCAGTCCGGCGAGTCCGGGCTGCGGGGTGAGGTCGGCGGCCGGTTCGGCGTCGTCGGTACGCAGCACGTCGAGCAGCCGGCGCAGCTCCCGCAGCGTGGTCCGGCCGGTTTCCGCGATGCTGTCCAGCGCCTCGTCCGCGGCGGCGGGGTCGCGGGGCAGCACCCGTCGGGCACCGGTCGCCAGCACGCTCATCACGCTGACGTGGTGCGCGACCACGTCATGCAGCTCGCGGGCGATCCGCCGCCGCTCGTCGGCG
Organism: Micromonospora sp. NPDC004704; assembly: GCF_053601675.1. Lineage (NCBI taxonomy): Bacteria > Bacillati > Actinomycetota > Actinomycetes > Micromonosporales > Micromonosporaceae > Micromonospora > Micromonospora sp. NPDC004704. The sequence continues at coordinate 131,872 of NZ_JBSGCD010000001.1, forward strand.
ACCGCCTGGTCGGCCATGGAGCGCTGGTTCTCCTCCGCGACCCGGGCACGCTCCTCCAGCGCCCGGATCGTCGCCCGCCGAGCGTGCACCGTACGTCCGACAAAAAAGCAGACCAACGCGATCAGTACGTTGGTGAACAGCAGATATCCCCCGGAGACCCCGATCTGGTCCCGGGCCGCCGGCAGTGCCAAGGCGGTGACCAGGATCGGCACCCAGAGCGCGGTGGCCACGAGGATCGCCCGGCGCAGGGTGAAGCCGGCGGCGGTGGTGTAGGTGAGCAGGATGAACGCCACCACCGCGGTCAGCGGCTGGTGCCCGTCGACCACCGCGGCGGCAAAACCGGTCAGCGCCAGTGCCACCGCAGCCGGCAGCCAGGCCCGGTGCAGCGCGATCGGCACCGCACAGACCAGACTCCAGGTGATCGTTCTCGGCCATCCGTCGATGGTGGCCTCGGGCGGTCCGGTCGCCACCAGCAGCACCTCGGTCAGTACGACCAGAGCCGCCAGGAGAACGTCCCGGCCGAACGTGGCCGGGACGTACCCGGTGGGAAGCAGGCCCCGCCACCACCCGGTGGGCGGGCGCGGCCCGGCGTCCGGTCCGGTCCCACCCGGCGGCCGGTCGAGGACGGCCGGGACGTCGATGCGGGTCATGTTCCGCACGGTAGCCGCTGCCTGGGTGCCGACGTCCGCACCCAGGGGTGGAATGCGCCTCCTCCTTGAGGAGGAGGGCCACCGGCCTCGGGAGGAGGGGCTACTCGTCCACGGCGGGCCCGGCGGACCGGCTGGGTTGCTCCGGCACGACCGCGGTGACCGTCAACTCCGGGAACGGCGGCGGCGTGCCGCCGTAGGCGGGGCAGAGCGCCTGGTGGCTGCACCAGTCGCAGAGCCGGCTCGGCTTCGGCCGGAAGTCCTGCTTGGCGGTGGCCTGCTCGATCGCCCGCCAGAGGGCGACCAGGGTGCGCTCGAACCGGGCGAGTTCGTCGGCGTCCGGCGCGTAGTCGCAGATCTCGGCGTCCTTGAGGTAGAGCAGCCGGAGCACCTTCGGCACCACCCCACGGGTACGCCAGAGCACCAGCGCGTAGAACTTGAGCTGGAACAGCGCACGTGCCTCGAACGCCTCCCTGGGCGCTCCGCCGGTCTTGTAGTCGACCACCCGCAACGCCCCGTCCGGGGCGACGTCGAGCCGGTCGATGTAACCGCGGATCAGCAACTCGTCGTCGACGACCGTGGAGATCAGCGTCTCCCGCTCGGCGGGCTCGAGTCGGCGGGGGTCCTCCACCGTGAAGTAACCCTCGAGCAGCCGGCGCGCCGAGCCGAGGAACTCGGTCACGTCGATCGCCGCGTCCTCGGGGAACAGGTCGGTCAGCTCCGGCTCCCGGGCCACCAACTGGTCCCACTGCGGTGTCACCAGGTCGTCCGCGGCCGCCGGTGTGCGGTCCGCCGCGGGCAGGTCGAAGAGCCTTTCCAGCACCGCGTGCACCAGGGTGCCGCGAATCTGGTCCAGGCTGGTCCGCTCGGGCAACCGGTCGATGCTGCGGAACCGGTAGAGCAGCGGGCAGGTCTTGAAATCCGCCGCCCGCGACGGTGAGAGGGAGGGCCCCGGGGGCCGCTCGGCCACCGGGGATCGCCCGGCCGTCTGCTTCGTCACCATCTCCGCCACCATGACCGGAAGGCTAGGCCACCGGTACGACGGTTACGCGGGCACGGGCCCCCGCAAGCATGCCGCGGGCGAGCTTGCTCCGCGCGGTTACGTAGCATCGACACGGTGCAGCAGAGTTCAAGGCGGCAAACCCGGCCGGACCGCCGTCCCGGCCTCGCCGTCGGGCGGGTGCTCGGGGTACCGGTCTACGTCAACGCCTCGATGGTGCTGCTGGCCGTCCTGGTGACCGTGGTGTACGGCGAGTTCGTCCGTCGTGAGCTGGAGCTGTCGCAGGTCACCGGCTATCTGGTCGGCTTCGGATTCGTGGTCTGCCTGCTCGGTTCGGTGCTCCTGCACGAACTCGGTCACGCGGTGACCGCCCGCCGGCACGGCATCGGCGTACGCGGGATCACGCTCGAACTGCTGGGCGGCTACACCGAGATGGACCGTGACGCCCCGACACCCCGGGTGGACCTGCTGGTCTCGCTCGCCGGCCCGGCCGTGTCCCTGGTGCTCGGCCTGGCCGCGGTGGTGGCCGCCGTGCTGTTGCCCGATCGCACCCTGCCCGACCAGTTCGCCCTGCAACTGGCGGTGAGCAACCTCATCGTGGCGGTTTTCAACATCCTGCCCGGTCTGCCGCTCGACGGCGGCCGTGCGCTGCGTGCCCTGGTCTGGGCGGCCAGTCGGGATCGGCACCTCGGCACCGAGGTCGCCGGTTGGGCCGGCCGGGCCGTCGCGGTGGTCACCGCCGTACTGGTCGGGGTGCTGACCTGGGTCGGGCTGATCGCGCCGCTGGGACTGGCCCTGATGGTGCTGGTCGCCTTCACCCTCTGGCAGGGGGCCGGCCAGTCCATCCGGATGGCCCGGATCAGCCGCCGGTTCCCCCTCATCGACCTGCACCAGCTCGCCCGCCCGGTGTTCCGGGTGCCCACCGGGACCCCGCTGGCCGAGGCGCAGCGGCGGGGATCGGCGACCGGGCCGGCACCGGTGGCGCTGGGGGTCGACGACTCGTCGGGCCGGCTGGTCGCCCTGGTCGACCGGGCCGCCGCCGAGGCGGTGCCGGTGGACCGGCGGCCATGGGTCGCGATCGACACGGTGGCCCGTGGCCTGGACGGACTTCCGACCCTCCCGGTGGATCTGGACGGCGAGGAGGTCATCCAGGCCGTGCAGACCGACCCGGGCGCGCAGTATCTCGTGACGTCAGGCGAAGATGTCGTCGGCGTTCTGCACATCGCCGATCTGGCGCAGCTCCTGGAGCCGAAACGAAAGATGACTCAGTGACCGCACAGCCCACCACCGCCCACCCCACCGACGCCGCGCCGGTACCGGCCCACCGTGGCCCGTTCCGGCCGGGTGACCGGGTGCAGTTGACCGATCCGAAGGGTCGGATGCACACGATCACGTTGGAGGGGGGCAAGTCGTTCCACACCCACCGGGGTGCGCTCGAGCACGACGACCTGATCGGCCTGCCCGACGGCAGTGTGGTCACCTCCGCGGGCGGGACCGCGTACCTCGCGCTGCGCCCCCTGCTCTCCGACTACGTGCTCTCCATGCCCCGTGGCGCCCAGGTGATCTACCCGAAGGACGCCGCCCAGATCGTCGCCATGGGCGACATCTTCCCCGGTGCGAAGGTGCTCGAGGCCGGTGCCGGCTCCGGTGCGCTGGCCTGCTCCCTGCTGCGCGCGGTCGGCCCGACCGGTGAGCTGCACTCGTACGAGCTGCGCGACGACTTCGCCCAGATCGCCCGGCGCAACGTGGAGGCCTTCTTCGGCGGTCCGCACCCGTCCTGGCACCTGACCGTGGGCGACGTGGCAACCTGCCAGGAGCCGGAGTTCGACCGGATCATCCTGGATCTGCTCGCCCCGTGGGACGTACTCGACCTGGTGGCGCGCACGCTGGTGCCCGGCGGGGTGTTCATCGGCTACGTGGCCACCACGACCCAGCTCTCCGACCTGGTCGAGGCGTTGCGCGAGCGCGGCGGCTTCACCGAGCCACGTGCCTGGGAGTCGCTGGTGCGGGACTGGCACCTGGAGGGGCTGGCGGTGCGCCCCGACCACCGGATGATCGCGCACACCGCGTTCCTGGTCTCCGCGCGCAAGCTGGCGCCCGGCGTGATCGCGCCGCCGCGGCGTCGCAAGCCGAGCAAGGGCGTCGAGGCGTACGCGGCGCGCAAGGCGGGACTGCGGGCGGCGGAGCAGGCAGTTCGGGACGCGGAGTCGGCACCGCTCGCCCCGGCGGGTGGCGTGGACGAGGCGGGGTAGAGGGACGTGCAGTGATCATCAACCTCGGGAGGTCCGCATGAGCAGGCCCACCTTCGGCGGCGGGGACCTCCCCGCCGTCTTCCCGGACTGGTCGCCGTACCAGGACCTGGAGTCGGCTGCGCGGGCGTACCTCCGCGACCCCGAGGTGGCGCTGGAGGCGCTGGGCGGCGTGCTGCGCGGCGCCTCCGTGCTGGGGTTCACCCTGGAACGGTTCGTCAACGAGGTGAACGGGGTCTGGCAGGAGGTGGCGGTCTGCGACGGCAGCCGGTTGATCCTCTGGCACGGTGAGGACATCCCGCCGGACGACGGGCCGGCCGGGTCGATGACCTCTTCGCTGCGGGTCGTCCCGGTGTCGACGGTCACCGAGGTGGGGTGCCGCCGACGGCTGACCCGGACCCCGAGCGGCGGCGTACGGGTCGACAGCATCGACGTCTACCTGCTGCTCAGCTCGTTGGACGAGGGGGTCCCGGCGGACGAGGTGGTGGGTTCACCCCGGCACGACGCGCTGCGCTTCGGCAAGACCTTCGACGACGGCGGGGCGGGGCAGATCGCCCGGCTCGAGGAGTTTGCCCGACTGGTTGCCTCGGTACTCGGCCGTCCCATGCTGTGAGCCGGTCCCGCCGGCTTCGCCTCCCCGGCCGAGCCGGGAAGCTCGGGTCGTCCGCGCCCGGATCAGTCCTCGGCGTCCGGACCGGCGACCTCGACGTCATCCCGGCTGCGCAGCACGTGGATGCAGTCGCCCGGGCACTCCTTGGCCGCGTCGATCACGTCGAGCCGCAGATGGGCGGGTACGTCGACCCGGCTGCCCGGGGCGAGCAGCATCTCGCCCGAGCCGTTCTTGACGTACGCCAGGCCGTCGATGTCGAACTCGAAGACCTCCGGGGCGTACTGCACGCAGAGGCCGTCGCCGGTGCAGAGGTCCTGGTCCACCCAAACACGCAGCTCATCGGTCTCGGTCTGGGTTACCACGATGACCCCTCCATCCGTTCGTCCGGCACGTACCCGACGGTACCCGAACGCCCCCGTACGACCCCAGCGGCGTCCCCCGTGACGATCAAGGTTCGGTGACGAGGGTGTTGCATGGGACCGAATCGGCGTCATAGCGGCTAGTGTTAGGGCAGAACGTTCAAGCCCCCCGGGGAGGTGGGACGTGGCACGCAGCGACGACGCGGACTCGCGCGCCGCACGGTGGGAGAAGGAGGCCCACGATCTCTCCACCCAGGTCGCGTTCCTTCAAGAGGAACTGGCCTTGGTGCGGCGCAAGCTGACCGAAAGCCCCCGACACGTCCGGCAGCTCGAGGAGCGACTGGCGGCTACCCAGGCGCAGCTAGCTCGACTGACCGAGAACAACGACCGGCTCGTGAGCACCCTCAAAGAGGCACGGGCCCAGATCGTCACGCTCAAGGAAGAGATCGACCGGCTGGCTCAACCACCCAGCGGGTACGGCGTCTTCCTCGCGCGGCACGACGACGGCACGGTGGATGTCTTCACCGGCGGTCGGAAGCTGCGCGTGGCGGTATCTCCGTCACTGGAGGTCGACGAGCTACGACGTGGTCAGGAGGTCCTGCTCAACGACGCGCTCAACATTGTTGACGCGTTCGGATTCGAGCGGGTCGGAGAGGTCGTGATGCTCAAGGAGGTGTTGGAGAGTCCCACCGGGGGTCCGGGTGACCGGGCCTTGGTGATCTCCCACGCCGACGAGGAGCGGATCGTGCATCTCGCCGAGACACTGATCGGCTCGTCGATTCGAGCCGGCGACTCGCTCATGATCGAACCGCGCTCGGCGTACGCGTACGAGCGCATTCCCAAGAGCGAGGTGGAGGAACTCGTCCTCGAGGAGGTGCCCGACGTCGACTACAGCGACATCGGTGGCCTCCAGTCCCAGATCGAGCAGATCCGGGACGCGGTCGAGTTGCCGTTCCTGCACGCCGAGCTGTTCCGGGAGCACCAGTTGCGCCCGCCGAAGGGCATTCTGCTCTACGGTCCGCCGGGCTGCGGGAAGACCTTGATCGCCAAGGCGGTGGCAAACTCGCTGGCGAAGAAGATCGCTGAGCGGCGTGGTGAGCAGAAGCACACCAGCTACTTCCTGAACATCAAGGGTCCGGAGCTGCTCAACAAGTACGTCGGCGAGACCGAGCGGCACATCCGGTTGATCTTCCAGCGTGCTCGGGAGAAGGCCGGCGAGGGCACTCCGGTCATCGTGTTCTTCGACGAGATGGACTCGGTGTTCCGTACCCGCGGCTCCGGTGTCTCCTCGGACGTGGAGAACACGATCGTTCCGCAGCTGCTCAGCGAGATCGACGGCGTGGAGGGGCTGGAGAACGTCATCGTGATCGGCGCCTCCAACCGGGAGGACATGATCGACCCGGCCATCCTGCGTCCGGGCCGACTCGATGTGAAGATCAAGATCGAGCGGCCGGACGCCGAGGCGGCCCGGGACATCTTCTCCAAGTACATCCTCACCGGGCTGCCACTGCACTCGGACGACCTCACCGAGCACGGGCAGGATGCCCAGGCGACGGTGGCGGCCATGATCGAGGCCGTGGTCCTGCGGATGTACTCCGAAACCGAGGAGAACCGGTTCCTCGAGGTCACCTACGCCAACGGTGACAAAGAGGTGCTCTACTTCAAGGATTTCAACTCCGGCGCGATGATCCAGAACATCGTCGACCGGGGCAAGAAGATGGCGATCAAGGAGTTCCTCTCCTCCGGACGCAAGGGGCTGCGCCTGCAGCACCTGCTCGACGCCTGCGTCGACGAGTTCCGGGAGAACGAGGACCTTCCGAACACCACCAACCCGGACGACTGGGCCCGGATCTCCGGCAAGAAGGGCGAGCGGATCGTCTACATCCGTACGCTCGTCTCCGGGGGCAAGGGCGCCGAAGCCGGCCGTTCCATCGAAACCGCGAGCAACACCGGTCAGTACCTCTGACCTGATCAGCGATGAACGGGGGGCGACGCAGTACGCGTCGCCCCCCGTTGTCGATCTCCCCGGTGCTACCCGGTCAGCCGAGCTTCGCCTCCGCCGCCGGAGTCGGGTCGCGGAAGACCCAGGCCCGGTAGACCACGAAGTTGAGCGTGGTCAGCACCACCAGCGCCACGCACTTGGCCACGAGGTAGTTCAGCCCGAGGCCGGCGAGGGCCGCGACCATCAGTACGGTGAGCACCCAGTTGACGCCGACCAGGATGAGGTAGCGGACGAGCTGCCCACCGGCCCCGCCGGTGGAGGAGAAGACCCAGCTCCGGTTGAGCAGGAAGTTCAGCCCGGTCGAGGTCACCACCCCGAGGAACGTCGCGAGCGGCAGCCAGACGTCGAACGCTCCGTGCAGGAGCCAGAGCAGGCCGGTGTCGAGCGCCGCGCTCCCACCGCCCACCACCAGGTACCGGACGAAACCGGTGTTGAGGAGTCGGCGCACCAGGCCGCTCGGCCGGGCGGATCCGGACGCGGGCTCCCGGGTGTCGGGAGCGCTCTGATCGGCAGTCGTCGTCACGACCGGTGAGCATAGCGGCGTACGCGCCGGAGTGCGTTCGGACCCGAACCCGCTCGAAGCCCGACATCGAGTACCCTCGGCACCCGTGACCACCCCCATGGCCGCACCCGCCCGGCCCCACCCGTCGGCTCGGCCCGCCACAGGTCTGCTACTGCGAGTAATGTTGCCGTTCGCCGGCTTCTTCCTGCTGTTCGCGGCCTGGGCCATCGCCACGCCCTACGACGGCACGCCGGACGAGATGCGGCACATCCAGCACGCGTACGGGGTGGCCTCCGGCGACATCGCTCCCGCGCCGGCAAAAGAGGGCAAATTTCCCGGCGCGTACCACGAAGTGCCGAAGAGCCTGATCCGCAGCAACTGCTTCGCGCACCACCCGGACCAGGACGCCGGCTGTGCCCGGGAGCCCGGCGGGGACGAGACCCTGGTCAAGGTGCTCACCCCGGCCGGTCGATACAACCCCGCGTACTACCTGACCGTGGGCTGGCCGCTGGTGCTCTCCCCGAACATGGCCGGCGTACTGCTCGCCCGGCTGCTCAGTGCCGCCCTGGTCGCCGCCCTGTTCGCCTGGGCGACCTCGGTGGCCCTGACGCTGCGACACCGCCTCGCCTTCGGCGGCATCCTCGTCGCGGTCACCCCCATCACCGCGCACCTCGCCGGGGCGGTCAACCCGAACGCGGTCGAGATCGCGGCCGGCGCCGCCATGGTCGTGGGACTGATCGCCATCCTGCTCGAACCGGAGGGAGCCGGCCGGCGGCGGTCCGCCTGGTGGCTCGCCGGGGTGGGCGGCGCGGTGCTGCTCACCGTACGGTCGGGTGGCCCGGCCTGGTTCGCGGTCATCGCCGCGGTCCTGCTCATCGGGCTGACCCTGCCGGCCTACCGCGCCCTGCTGCGTTCCCGGCGGTTCTGGATCCTGTCCGGTGCGCTCGCGGCGACCGGGATCGCCTCGGTCGGCTGGACCCTCTGGAAGAAGACCGCCGAGATCACCCCGAACGGCGTGGGCAGTCGGCACCTGGGCCTGGTCGGCGCGATGAAGATCGAGATTCTCGACCGGTGGAACAGCTACATCCAGGAACTGGTGGGGGTGCTCGGCTGGCTGGACACCCCGCTGCCCATGGTGATCAACCTTGCCTGGTACTTCTCGGTCGGCACCCTGGTCCTGCTGGCGCTCGCCCTGGGTGGGAACGCCGCGCGCTGGCGGGTCGCCGGGCTCGGCGTACTGGGCATGCTGGTGCCGAGCGTCATCGAGGCGATCAACGTCAACGAATACGCGTTCATCGGCCAGGGGCGGTACTTCCTGCCGCTGCTGGTCGGGGTGCCGATCCTGGCCGCGTACACGGTGGCCGAGAGCGGCCTGGTCGACCCGTTGCGCAAGCTGATCCGGCTGTTCGTCCTCCTGCTGGTTCCCGCGCATCTCGCCGCCCTGGCCTACACGATGGTGCGCTTCCAGCAGGGGCTGCCGCCCCGGCGCGGGGTGATCTCGTTCAACGTCCTGGGCGGTGAGTGGCAACCCGCGCTCGGGTCGATCACCCCGATCCTGCTCGCCATCGTGGCCGGCGCCATCCTGGTCGCGTACCACTGGCGGCTCACCGCCCCGGAACGGGTGCTGCCCGCGGGCACCGCCCCCGACCCGGACGGGCTCGTCCCCGACCCGCAACCCACGCAACGGGAACTCGTCGACGTCGTCGCCGGCCCGCGCTCGCGAGAGGAACCGACCTCCTGATGCGACTGACTCTGCTGACCGGAATCACCGGCCTGGTCCTGCTGGTGGTCGTGGTCGAGCTGATGCGCCGCCGCCAACTGCGGGAGAAGTACGCCGCACTCTGGATCGGCGTCGCCCTGGTGGCGCTGCCGCTCGCCTTCTTCCCCCGGCTGCCGGACGAGATCGCCGGCGCGCTCGGCGTGGTCAGCGGCGTCAGCCTGGTGCTCTTCGGTGGCGTGGTCTTCCTGCTTCTGATCAGCATTCATCTGAGCTGGGAACTCAGCCGTCTGGAGGAGGAGACCCGGGTGCTCGCCGAAGACGTGGCACTGCTGCGGGCCGAGGTCCGCCGGGAAGAGGTGGAACGGTGATCGCCGACAAGCGGATCCTGATCGTCATCCCGGCCTGGAACGAGGCCGGTTCCATCGCCGAGGTGGTACGCGAGGTCGGCACCGCCCTGCCCACCGTCGACGTGCTCGTGGTCGACGACGGCTCGCGGGACCGGACCTCGGCGCAGGCCCGGTCCGCCGGTGCGGCGGTGCTGCAGCTCCCGTACAACCTCGGGGTCGGCGGGGCGATGCGGCTCGGCTACCGGTACGCCCGCGACCACGGCTACGACGTGGCCATCCAGGTCGACGCGGACGGCCAGCACGACCCGCTGTTCGTGCCCGAACTGGTGAGCGCCCTGGACCACGCCGACCTGGTGATCGGCGCCCGGTTCGCGGGCGTCGGCGACTACGCCGTACGCGGGCCGCGCAAGTACGCGATGTCGTTGCTCGCGGGCGTACTCAGCCGGATCACCGGATCGCGGCTGACCGACACCACCTCCGGATTCCGGGCCGCCAACCGGCAGGTGATCGAGCTGTTCGCCCGCGCCTACCCGGTGGAGTACCTCGGCGACACGGTCGAGACCGTGGTGCACGTGGCCCGGGTCGGCCTGCGCGTGGTGCAGGTCCCGGTCGCCATGCGGGCCCGGATGGCCGGTACGCCCAGCCAGTCCGTCGCCAAGGCCTCGTTCTACCTCGGACGGGCGATGGTGGTGCTCGGCCTGGCGCTGGTACGCCGCTACGAGCCGGTCCCGAAGCCCACGCCCCGCCCGCTGGTGCCGAGCCAACGGCAGCCGGTCGACACGGAGGCGTACCCGGTGCCCGTTCAGGGCGAGTAGCGCGGACCCGGCTCCCGGCGGGCGGTCCGCAAGGGCGCACAACCGCGCGCAACGGGGTGACACCGGCCAATAGGTGCATTCCGCGGCCGTGTCGTCACATCGGGCGAACGGATGAGCCTGAAAGCGGACTACGCTCGCCTCATGGAAGAGGAAAGTGGGGCAGCGGCATGAGCGTACGGCGGATCATGGGCGCCGAGGTCGAATACGGTATCTCGGTTCCCGGGCAGGCCGGGGCCAATCCGATGGTCACCTCGTCACAGGTGGTCAACGCCTACGGCGCACGTCCCGAGTTGACCCGTGGCGGTCGTGCTCGGTGGGACTACGAGGAGGAGTCACCGCTGCGCGACGCGCGCGGTTTCACCTACTCCGGTGCGGCCTACGACCCGGCTGAGGCGCTCGCCGACGAGGATCTGGGCCTGGCGAACGTGATACTGACCAACGGTGCCCGGCTCTACGTCGACCACGCCCACCCGGAGTACTCGACTCCCGAGGTGACCAACCCGATGGACCTGGTCCGTTGGGACAAGGCGGGGGAGCGGGTGATGGCCGAGGCGGCCCGGCGGGCCGAGACGATTCCCGGTACCCACCCGATCCACCTCTACAAGAACAACACCGACAACAAGGGCGCCAGCTACGGCGCGCACGAGAACTACCTGATGCGCCGGCAGACCCCGTTCGCCGACATCGTCACGTACCTCACCCCGTTCTTCGTGACCCGGCAGATCTTCTGCGGGGCGGGCCGGGTCGGTGTTGGCCAGGACGGTTCGCAACCGGGCTTCCAGATCTCCCAACGTGCGGACTTCTTCGAGGTAGAGGTCGGCCTGGAGACCACGCTGAAGCGGCCGATCATCAACACCCGCGACGAGCCGCACGCGGACGCCGACAAGTACCGCCGGCTGCACGTGATCATCGGCGACGCGAACCTCTCCGAGATCTCCACCTACCTCAAGGTCGGCACCACCGCCCTGGTCCTGACGATGATCGAGGAGAAGGCGCTCACCCCCGACCTCGGCATCGCCGATCCGGTGGCCGAGTTGCGCTCGGTCAGCCACGACCCGTCGCTGACGCATCGGATGCGGCTGCGCGACGGCCGCCGGCTCACCGCGCTCGATTTGCAGTGGGCGTACTACGAGCGGGCGCGGGCCTTCGTCGAGGACCGGTACGGTGCCGACGCCGACGAGCAGACCCTGGACGTGCTGGAGCGGTGGGAGGGCGTGCTGGACCGGCTCGGACGCGACCCGATGCTCTGCGCCGGCGAGCTGGACTGGGTGGCGAAGCTGCGGCTGCTGGAGGGCTACCGGGAGCGGGAGAAGCTCGGCTGGGCCTCGCACAAGCTGCAACTGGTCGACCTGCAGTACTCCGACGTACGCCCGGAGAAGGGCCTCTACCACCGGTTGGTGGCCCGGGGGTCGATGGCCACCCTGCTGCCCGACGAGCAGACCCGGCGGGCGATGGTCGAGCCGCCCGAGGACACCCGCGCCTACTTCCGGGGTCGCTGCCTGGCCCAGTACGCCTCCGAGGTGGTCGCGGCGAGCTGGGATTCGGTCATCTTCGACGTCGGCCGGGAGTCGCTGGTCCGGGTGCCGATGATGGAACCGGAGCGCGGCACGCGCAAGCACGTGGGGGCGTTGTTCGACCGCTGCCCGAGCGCCAAGGACCTGCTGGAGACCATCACGGGCAACTGATCGGGGGAGCCGCTCCGGGATTTTTGTCGGAGATCGGTGCTGTGGCATGCTTCCGTGTCACGTGCTCCGTTCCCACCCCGGGCGGTTTCTCTTGTTTCCTCTCCTGCTGCGCACGGCGCGTCGCTCGACCGTGTCCGTACCGCTGAGCAAGGCGTACACCGGACGGGCCAACAGCTTCGGCTTCCTCCGGCTCGGGTTCGCCTTCGCCGTCGTGCTGGCGCACGCCGCGGTGCTCGGTTACGACCGCGCGCTCACCACCCGGGTCGACATTCCCGGGCTGGCCGTGGCCGGTTTCTTCGGGGTCTCCGGATTCCTGATCACCCGCAGCGCCCGGCGCACCTCGCTGCCGCGCTTCCTCTGGCACCGCGCCCTGCGGATCTGGCCCGGCCTGTGGGTCTGCCTGCTGTTCGTCGCCTTTGTCGTCGCGCCGACCTTCTACTACCTGCGGCACGGCACCCTCGACGGGCTGTGGCGGCACCGGGTCGGCGTGATCAACTACCTGCAGCAGAACTGGTGGGGTGGCCTCCGACAGGGCGGCATCGTCGACGTGTTCCGGTTCGACACGCCGTACGGGATCGGGCACAAGCGGTCCCTGCCCAACGGATCGCTCTGGACGCTCGCGTACGAGATCTTCTGTTATCTCCTGGTCGCCGGGCTGGCGGTGCTCGCGGTCCTGCGTCGGGCCCGCTGGCTGGTGCTGCTCTTCGCGGTCTTCGTGTTCGGGGTGCTCGTTTACAACCACTACCAGCAGTTGCGTTTCGGTCACCCTCCGGTGTTCAGTTCCGGAGAGTTCGGGCCGCTGCCGCTACTCGGGCCGCTCGGCAAGCAGTGGTTCCTCTGGTACGGCTTCATGTTCCTCGCCGGTGGGGTCGCCGAGCTGTACAGCGACCGGCTACCGATCAACGACCTGCTCGGCGTGGCCGCGCTCGCGGTGATCGGTTGGTTCGCGTTCCGGGGCGAGCTGTTCGGCCCCGGCCTGCTCGCCTACGAGTACGTGATCCTCTGGCTCGCCGTGCGGCTACCGAAGGCCCTGCACCGGGTCGGACAGACCAACGACTACTCGTACGGCGTCTACATCTACTCGTTCGTGGTCGAACAGGTGCTGGCCAAGTACGGCGTACAGAAGATCGGCCTGGCCGGCTACTTCGTGGCCAGCGCCCTGGTCAGCCTGGTCATCGCCGCGTTCTCCTGGCACCTGGTGGAGAAGCAGGCCCTGCGTCTCAAGGACTGGAACCCCCGCCTGCCCTGGCGCGGCGGCAGGTCGGGCCCCGACGACGGTGGCGATCCCGAGGCGAGGGAACCCGTACCGGGAGGTGGTCCGACCGGTGCCACCGACCCGTCGGACCGTGGTCGCCCGCCGGTCGCCGTACCCGCCGCCGGGTAGACCCGGTACCGATCGTCCGTCGTCTCCCGTGCCCCGGCACGGGACCGGTCCCGTCGTGCCCGTCGTGGGGACGCGAATCGGGCAGGCGAGCGGTAAAGGTCGCGGTCGTCGCCCCGTTCTGTCGCTCTTCCGAGGTAGGTTTCTTGCAAGCGATCGTGGAGGAGGCACCAGATGGCTACCCGTGACACCGGCGGTCAGTCCCAGTCCGGCAAGGCGCGCCGCGACGAAGAGGTCGAGGACGTCACCACCGAGGCGAATCCCGAGGTCGCGGAGCGGCATGCCGAGATCACCGAGGATGTCGACGACCTGCTCGACGAGATCGACTCCGTGCTCGAGGAGAACGCGGAAGAGTTCGTCCGGGGTTATGTCCAAAAGGGTGGCGAGTAGCCTCCGGTCGGGCTCCGGTAAGCCGCTCGCGTCGTCACACCACGCCGGCACCGAGATCATCGCGCGGGGCGGAGGCAGACGATAGTCTGCTTCAACCGCAACGGTGGTCGTGGCCGGTCAGGCGACGGCGCAGGGCGTTGGGCATTGGCGATCACGTACTGAGAGGAACCACGTGGCAGCGGGTTTTGATCCATCCGGGCGGCTACCAGATGTGTTCACCAACGCGGGGACGTCCTCCTTCACACAGTTCCTGAGCAAGGTGGCGCCGGAGCTGCTGCCCGGCCGCCGGCCGCTACCGCCGGGCCTGGCCGCCGACATAGCGCCGCACGCGACCACCATTGTCGCCATCACCAGCGCCACCGGCGTGGTGATGGCCGGCGACCGCCGGGCCACCATGGGCAACATGATCTCCAGCCGGGACATCCAGAAGGTCCACCCGGCGGACCGGCACTCGCTGGTCGGTATCGCCGGCACCGCCGGCATCGGTATCGAGATGATGCGACTGTTCCAGGTCGAGCTCGAACACTACGAGAAGATCGAGGGCGCGGTTCTCTCCCTCGACGGAAAGGCCAACCGGCTCGCCTCGATGATCCGGGGCAACCTCGGCGCCGCGATGCAGGGCCTGGCCGTGATCCCGCTCTTCGCCGGCTTCGACCTCGCCGTCGCGGACCCGGCCAAGGCCGGCCGCATCTTCAGCTTCGACGTCGCCGGTGGCCCCTACGAGGAGACCGGCTACGACGCCATCGGCTCCGGGTCCCTGTTCGCCCGCTCGGCGCTGAAGAAGCGCTACCGGCCCGGCCTGAGCACCGACGAGGTGGTCCGGCTCGCCGTCGAGGCGCTCTACGACGCGGCCGACGACGACACCGCCACCGGCGGCCCCGACCTCACCCGCCGGATCTACCCGGTGGTGATGACAGCCACGGCGGAGGGGACCAACCGGCTCACCGAGGCCGAGACCGCGTCGGTCGCCGAAGCCGTCGTCGCGGCCCGGATGGAGAACCCGGGCGGCTGAGGTCGACCACCATCCCTCCCGTACGCCGTCAGCTCGTTAGTCGCCAGACCAGCTTGTAAGGAGAACCGCCGCCGTGGCCATGCAGTTCTACGCCTCGCCAGAGCAGATCATGCGCGACCGCTCCGAGCTGGCCCGCAAGGGCATCGCCCGGGGTCGTAGCGCGGTGGTACTCAGCTACGAGGGCGGGATTCTCTTCGTCGCGGAGAATCTCTCCAGCGCCCTGCACAAGGTCAGTGAGATCTACGACCGGATCGGCTTCGCCGCCGTCGGCCGCTACAACGAGTTCGAGAACCTCCGCCGCGCCGGCGTACGGATGGCCGACCTGAACGGGCTCAGCTACGACCGGCGGGACGTGACCGGCCGGGCACTGGCCAACGCGTACGCGCAGACCCTGGGTGCGATCTTCACCGAGCAGTCCAAGCCGTTCGAGGTGGAGATCTGTGTCGCCGAGGTCGGCGTCACCCCGGACGACGACGAGATCTACCGGCTGACCTACGACGGCTCGGTCAACGACGAGCCGGGTCGGATGGCGATGGGCGGGCAGAGCGAGGCGATCACCGTCGCGCTGCGCGACAACCACCGCAACGACATGTCGCTCAGCGAGGCCGTACGGCTCGCGGTGCAGGCCCTGCGCAGCGTCGGTGGCGAGAACGGTGCCGCCAGGACGATCGCGGCGAACCAGCTCGAGGTCGCGGTGCTGGACCGGGGCCGGATCGGGCGTACCTTCCGTCGGATCACCGGTGCCGCCCTGACCAGCCTGCTCGACGGGGAGGCGGAGCCGAAGGGCGCCGAGGCCCCCGAGCCGACGCCGGCCGGCCCGGCGACTCCGGCCACCGGCCCGGACAAGCCCGCGGTCTCGGCCGCCTCGGCCGACCTGGAAACGAAGGACACCGAGCAGCCCGAGGGCTGACCCGGTGTCCGGCGGGGCGGGTGGTCTCAGACCCAGCGTCGAACCACCCGCCAGTACGCCGACATCAACACGTTCAGCAGGCCCACTCCCGGCGGGCTGATCAGCGGGGTGTTGAACCGGTCGGTCAGGACCCGCATCCAGACCCGGTCCGGGACGGTCCGCTCGGCGTGCAACTGCCGACGGCGCTCGCCCAGGTGCCGCCGGTGCCGCCAGAGCCAGCCGTAGCCGCGCAGCTTGTCCCGGAACCAGCCCTCCTTGACCGCGAGCAGCAGCATCACCAGCTCCAGCGCGAGCAGCGGCGGTGCGAGCAGCAGCAGCGGCCGGCGACCCCAGAGGGTGGCCACGAACATCAGCCGGTTCCGTTCGACCAGGTAGTACTTGAAGCTGTTGCGGCTGAACTCGTACCGGTGCAGGGCGACCGCGTCCGGCACGTTGAGCACCCGCAGACCGACCCGCCAGGTACGGATGGAGAGGTCGGCGTCCTCGTGGTAGGCGAAGTAGTGCGGGTCGAAGCCGCCCAGCCGGTCCCAGTGGCTGCGTGAGGTCACCAGGCAGGCGCCCATCGCCCCGGCCGTCTCGGTCGGCTCGGACCGGGTCTCCCGTTCCCGGAAGCCGCCGATCCAGCTCACCCCGAGCACGTGGACCTCGTTGCCCGAGGAGTTGAGCAGGTCGGGTTCGTCGGCCAGGCGTACCGCCCCGGCGGCGATGCCCACGTCCGACTGGTCCACCACCTCGACCAGCCGGGCCAGGGTGTTCGGCTCGACGATCGCGTCCCCGTTGACCAGTGCCACGTAGTCCCCGCTGGCGGCCGTCACGCCGAGGTTGCAGCCGGCGGAGAAGCCGATGTTCTCGCCCTCGCCGACCACCACCACGCCGGGCAGCTTCGCCAGCACCTCGACGTCGTCGGTGGTGCAGCCGTTGTCGACGAGAACCACCTCGACCTCCACCTTCGCCGAGGCCAGCAACGTCTCCACGGAGCGGCGAAGCAGTGGCTCGGCCTTCCATGCGAGCACGATCGCGCTGACCCGTGGGAGGCGGCTGTGTTCGACGAAGGAACCGGCGTTCGGGTCGTGCATGTCGGCGTGTTCTCCCGGGGTCGGATATCGCTCGGCGGTGCGGGATGGGATCGGGCTGCGCGGGATGGATCAGGTCGTGGGGGATCGATCAGGTGGCCGGGACGAGGCCCCGGCCGGCGAGCGCGCCACCGAGCATCTCGTGCCAGTCTGGCATGGGTGCGAGTCCCGCCGACCGCCACCGATCGTGGCCCAGCACGCTGTACGCCGGGCGGGGCGCCGGCAGGGGATAGTTCTCGCTGGTGGTGGGCCGGACCCGGGACGGATCGAGGCCGCTCAGCTCGAACACCGCGCGGGCCAGGCCGAACCAGGTGGTCTGTCCGGACGCGGTGCCGTGGTAGATCCCGGCCGGGGCCGCACCGGAGCGTGCGGCGTCACCCAACTCGACCAGCCGGGACGCCAGCGCGTGGGACCAGGTGGGCTGGCCGAGCTGGTCGTCGACCACGGTGAGGTGTTCGCGTTCGGCGGCGAGCCGCAACATGGTGTTGACGAAGTTCCGGCCGTGGGTCCCGTAGAGCCAGGCGGTACGGACCACGTAACCGGTCTCCGGCAGCAGCCGGGTCACGGCCTGCTCACCGACGAGCTTGCTGCGCCCGTACGCGTTGATCGGGGCGGTGGGGGCGTCCTCCGGGTAGGGCCGGTCGGCGTTGCCGGGGAACACGTAGTCGGTGGAGACGTGCACCAGGCGCGCACCGGCCTGCGCGCATGCCCGGGCCAGGTTCTCGACGCCCGTCCCGTTGACGGCGGTGGCCTCGTCCTCGTGCGTCTCGGCCCCGTCGACGTTGGTCCAGGCGGCGGCGTTGATCACGACGTCGTGCCCGGTCACCGCAGCCAGCAGCGCCGCCGGGTCGGTCAGGTCGAGTTCCGCCCTCGTGGCGGCGGTGAACCTGCGGGCGGGGTCGGCGCCGAGCACCGCCACCAGGTCCCGGCCGAGCATGCCGCCGGCACCGGTGACCAGCCAGTTGTCGATCCGTTCGGTCATTCCCCGCCTCGCTTCGCCGGCCGAGCCCCTGGGATCCGGCCCGTCGACGGGGGATCCGTACGGGTTGGTGAGTCTACGCGACGAGTGGGCGGAACCAGCCGGCACGTGGGGCGCGCCGACATCACCGAGAATCGGTACTCTCCCCAGGTGCGTGGAATCCTGCTCGCCGGTGGCACCGGCTCCCGACTCTGGCCGCTGACCAAGGCGGTATCGAAGCAGCTGATGCCGGTCTTCGACAAGCCGATGATCTACTACCCGCTCTCCACGCTGGTGATGTCCGGCATTCGGGAGATCCTGGTCATCACCACCCCCGACGACCAGGACCAGTTCCGGCGTCTGCTGGGTGACGGGAGTCAGTTCGGCCTGCGTCTGGAGTACTGCGCCCAACCGCGACCGGAGGGCATCGCGCAGGCGTTCGTCCTCGGGGCCGACTTCATCGGTGACGACTCGGTGGCGCTGGTCCTCGGCGACAACATCTTCCACGGCGTCGGTCTCGGTCGGCAGCTAGCCGACCAGAACGACCTGGTCGGTGGGCGGGTCTTCGCCTACCAGGTGGCCAACCCGGAGGAATACGGCGTGGTCGACTTCGACGAGCACGGGCAGGTGCTCTCGATCGAGGAGAAGCCGGCCAAGCCGAAGTCCCGTTACGCCGTGCCCGGGCTCTACTTCTACGACAACCGGGTGGTCAAGATCGCCCGCGACCTGCGCCCCAGCGACCGTGGCGAGCTGGAGATCACCGCGGTCAACGAGGCGTACCGCGAGCTCGGCGAGCTGAGCGTGATGGTGCTCGATCGGGGCACCGCCTGGCTCGACACCGGCACCTTCACCTCGATGATGCAGGCGGCCGAGTTCGTCCGGGTGATCGAGGAACGCCAGGGCATGAAGATCGGCTGCGTGGAGGAGGTCGCCTGGCGGGCCGGCCTGATCGACGACGATCAGCTCCGCACCCTGGCCCTGCCACTGCTCAAGAGCGGGTACGGCGAATACCTGCTCAATCTGCTCCGCTGACGTACCCGCATCGGCCGTTCCGCGGGGAGTTTCGGCGCCGACGCGCGGAATGTGCGACCCGAGGGCGACCATTCGGCGGCTCCGGGCGGCTAGTGTCTGTTCATGGAGCGGCGAATCTTCGGTCTTGAGACCGAGTACGGCGTCACCTGCACCTACCGCGGTCAGCGGCGACTCTCCCCGGACGAGGTCGCGCGCTACCTCTTCCGTCGGGTGGTGTCCTGGGGACGATCCAGCAATGTCTTCCTGCGCAACGGCGCCCGGCTCTATCTCGACGTCGGGTCCCATCCGGAGTACGCGACACCGGAGTGCGACTCGGTCACCGACCTGGTCGCGCACGACCGGGCCGGTGAGCGGATCCTCGAGGGGTTGCTCGTCGACGCCGAGAAACGGCTGCACGACGAGGGCATCGCCGGTGAGATCTACCTGTTCAAGAACAACACCGACTCGGCCGGCAACTCGTACGGCTGCCACGAGAACTACCTGGTCTCCCGGCACGGGGAGTTCGGCCGCCTGGCCGACGTCCTGATCCCGTTCCTGGTGACCCGACAGTTGATCTGTGGCGCGGGCAAGGTGCTGCAGACCCCGCGCGGTGCGGTGTACTGCCTCTCCCAGCGGGCTGAGCACATCTGGGAGGGCGTGTCGTCGGCGACCACCCGGAGCCGACCGATCATCAACACCCGCGACGAGCCGCACGCCGACGCCGAACGCTACCGCCGGCTGCACGTCATCGTCGGCGACTCCAACATGAACGAGGTCACCACCCTGCTCAAGGTCGGCACCGCGGACATCGTGCTGCGGATGATCGAGGCCGGGGTGGTGATGCGGGACCTGTCGCTGGAGAACCCGATCCGGGCGATCCGGGAGGTGTCCCACGACATCACCGGCCGGCGCAAGGTCAGGCTGGCCTCCAACAAGGAGGTCAGCGCGCTGGAGATCCAGCAGGAGTACCTGGCCAAGGCGACCGAGTTCGTCGAGCGTCGCGGCGGTGACCAGACCGCGAAGCGGGTGGTGGAACTCTGGGGACGGGTGCTGAACGCGGTGGAGAGCGGTGACCTCGAACCGGTCTCCCGGGAGATCGACTGGGTCAGCAAGCTGAAGCTGATCGAGCGCTACCAGGCCAAGCACGACCTGCCGCTGTCCCACCCCCGGATCGCCCAGATGGACCTGGCCTACCACGACGTCCGCCGGGGACGCGGCCTCTACGGGCTGTTGGAGCGGCGCGGCCAGGTGGACCGGATCGCCACCGACCCGGAGATCTTCGAGGCCAAGGAGACGCCTCCGCAGACCACCCGGGCGCGGCTGCGCGGCGAGTTCATTCGGCACGCGCAGGAGAAGCGCCGGGACTTCACCGTCGACTGGGTGCACCTGAAGCTCAACGACCAGGCGCAGCGCACCGTGCTGTGCAAGGACCCGTTCCGGGCGTACGACGAGCGGGTGGAGCGGCTGATCGCGAGCATGTGAGCGGTGCCGGGCCGGCGTACGCGGCGACGCCGGTTCCGGGTAGTCTCGGGGGCGTTATGACACCTCCTGACCATTCCGCCGAAGAGCCGCCCGAGCGCAACACCGATCAGGTGCGCCAGGGGTGGGTCAACCGGCGTCGCGAGAAGATCGTCGAAGAGATCGCGCGCAACCGGCGGGGCGAGTACACCGTGCCGACCTGGGTGCTGGTGACGGCACTGGTGCTGCTCGTCGCCGGTTGGATCTCGGTCGTGGTGTTCAGCTAGGTCGGCCGGTCCGGATCACCCCAGGAGGGTGACCGCGTGCCGGCCGGCCGCTGCCGCGGCGAGGAAGTAGGCGTGGTCGGCGTCCAGTCCCCGGCCCATGGTCGACAGCGTGACCGGGGCCGCCCGCAGCGCGGCGTCCAGCCCGTCGGTGTCGACCCGGATCACCCGGTGCCGACCCATCAGCGGTGTCAGTGACTCCTCCACCTCGGCGGCCAGCGCCGGCTCCAGGCCGTTCGGCACCACCAGGTCCGCCGGCGTGAGAGCCACCCTTCCGTACGCGGTGAGGCTGTGGTGGGACAGGCCACGGTGACGGTCCCGGGCGTCGGCGCCGGAGATGCGCAGCGAGCCGACCGGCCGACCGCCCAGCGCGGTAACCGCGTTGACGGCCTCACCGACCGCGACTCCGGAGAAACCCCAGCGGGTTCCTGTGCCCAGGTTGCCCGGCCCCTGGGCGACGATCGCGATGTCCGCGTGGAACACGTGTCGGGCGGCGAGCAGCCCACCGTGCAGGTTGGTGGCCTCCAGGTCACCGCCGAACGCCTGCCCGACCGTCACCGTGCCGGCGAGTTCACCGTCGAGGGCGGCCAGAGTGCGGGAGAACCACGCCGGTAGCGCCCCGCCGTCGGTCATCAGGTAGGCGATCCGCACCCGTGGCCCGTCGGCCCGGATGCCGGCCACGATCGCCGGCAGCGCCGAGTGCAGGTCGGCGGTGACCACCGGCAGGCCATCGAGGTCGTCGGCGTCGACCAGGGCGGCCCGGTGCGGTGAGGCCTCCTCGTCGGCGCCGAGCAGGATCGGTTGCAGCGGGGTGTACCGCGCCTTCACCAGGTGTCCGCCGTCGCGGTTGTCCAGCGCGTCCGGGGGGTCGGCCGGCAGCCGGTCGGGGAGTGCGACCACGAGGGCGTACCCGCCGGTGCCCAGCCCCATCAGCAACGCGCCGACGTTGAGCAGCACCCGGTCGCCGGGTTCCGGGGTGCCGACCAGGGCGGGATAGGCCAGCGCCCGGACGGCCGAGCCGTCGGGCAGCGCCACATCCAGCTCGATCGCGCCGCGCCACTGCCGTCGTACCGCCGTCACCGTGCCGGACCGCCATCGCACCATGTCCGGCACGGTAGCCGGGCCGGTGGCCGCCGGGGCGGCGGGGGCGTCGGGTCAGTCCGGCCGGGTGTCCGGGAGGTCCGGCGACTTGGAGCCGGTCGGGTCGAGGAAGACGAACCGTACGGCGGGGTTGCGGGCGATCAATCGCCGCTCGGCCTCGTCCGCGGCGGCCTCGATCGCGGCACCGGTGGCGTCGTCGGCGAAGTCGACCTTCGCCGCGACGAGGATCTCGTCCGGGCCCAGTTGCAGGGTCAGCAGGGTGTGGATCCGTACGACCGTCGGCACCCCGACCAGTTCGTCGTAGATCTCCTGTCGGGTGGAGGGTCCGGCCGCCCGGCCGAGCAGCAGGGAGAGATTGCTGCGGGCCAGCGTCACGGCCACCACCAGGAGCAGCAGGCCGATCATGATCGAGGCCAGGCCGTCCCAGAACCCGTTGTCGGTGATCTGGGAGAGCCCGACGCCGGCCCCCGCCAGCACCAGCCCGATCAGCGCCGCGCTGTCCTCGAAGAAGACCGCCTTCACCGTGGTGTCCGGGGTACGCCGCACCACCAGCCAGGGGCTGACCGAGAACCTCCGCGCCCGGCCCTTGATCTGCCGGCTCGCCCGTCGCCACGAGATCCCCTCGGCGACGGCCGAGATGGCCAGCACCACGTACGAGATGAGGTTGTCGTCCTGGCGCTGGTCGATCTGGATGGCGTGCACGCCCTGGGTGATGGAGAAGATGCCCCCGCCGACGAAGGTGAAGACCGCGGCCAGGAACGCCCAGGCGTAGCTCTCCCGCCCGTGTCCGAACGGCCGTTCGTCGTCGGCGGGCCGGGCACCCCGGCGCAGCGCGACGAAGAGCAGGACCTCGGTGGTGGTGTCCGCGAACGAGTGGGCGGCCTCCGACAGCACCGCCGCCGAGCCGCTGAGCAGGCCCGCCAGCACCTTCGCCGCGGCAATCGTCAGGTTCGCCACGCCGGCGATGATCACCGTGCCGACACTCTGCGCACCCTCCGGCGATCTCGCCATGAGGGCAGCCTATGGTCCCGTGGACGACATAACCGATGGATCGGATTGCTGCCCACCCCCGTGTGGGTGCGTACGCGGCGGGCCAACACTGCTAGCGTCTCAGGCGTGTCGCGGAGCCGCACCGAACGCCTGGTCAACCTGGTGATATGTCTGCTGTCCACGCGGCGGTTCCTGACCGCCGCGCAGATCGCCGCGACCGTGCCCGGTTATGAGCACGATCCGGACGATCCGCGCGACCATGAGGCGTTCCAACGCAAGTTCGAACGCGACAAGGCGGAGCTGCGCGAACTCGGCGTACCGCTGGAGACCGGCACGGCCAGTGTGTTCGACACCGAGCCCGGCTACCGGATCGCGCACCGCGAGTACGCCCTGCCCGAGATCCCGCTCGAACCGGACGAGGCCGCCGCCGTGGGGATCGCCGCCCGGCTCTGGCAGCACGCCGGCCTGGCCGCCGCCGCCTCGTCCGGCCTGGCCAAGCTCCGGGCGGCCGGCATCGACGTCGACCCGCAGGCGACCCTGGGCATGGAACCGGTGGTCACCGTCGACCCGGCCTTCGCACCGCTGACCGCCGCCGCCCGGGATCGTCGGGCGGTCACCTTCGACTACCGGGTGCCCGACGACGACGTGCCGACCAGCAGGCGGCTGCAGCCGTGGGGCGTGGTGTGCTGGCGGGGCCGATGGTACGTCGTCGGGCACGACCTCGACCGGGCGGCGACCCGGTGCTTCCGGCTTTCCCGGGTCGTCGGGACGGTCCGGATGGTGGGTCGGCCGGGCGGCTACGCCCCGCCCGAGGGCGTCGACCTGATCAGCCACGTGGCCCGCTGGTTCGGCCCGGTCGAGCGGACCGGCCGGGCGACCGTACTGGCCCGTCCCGGTCGGGCCGCCGGTCTGCGCCGCTGGGCGGGCGAGATCATCTCCGGTCCGGACGGGGACCGGCTGGTCCTGCCGTACGCGGATCCCGAGGCCCTCGCCGGCACCCTGGTGGGCTACGGGCCGGACATCCGGGTGCTCGACCCGCCGGAGGTCCGGGACGCGGTCATCCAGCGACTCAAGGAGATCGCCGCCCAGCACGACGTGATGGTGGGCGGGAGCACCGCATGAGCACGCGACGGAGTGACGCAATGAGTGGATCGCGGGCCTCGGCCGACCGGCTCGCCCGGCTGCTCAACCTGGTGCCGTACCTGCTGGCGCGGCCGGGGATCGAGCTGGCCGAGGCGGCCGGCGACCTCGGCGTCAGCGAGCGGCAACTGCGCGAGGACCTGGAACTGCTCTGGGTCTGCGGCCTGCCGGGTTACGGTCCCGGTGACCTGATCGACATGGCCTTCGACGGTGACCGGGTCACCATCACCTACGACGCCGGCATCGACCGTCCGTTGCGCCTCACCCCCGACGAGGCACTGGCGCTGGTGGTGGCGCTGCGGATGCTGGTCGAGACGCCGGGGATCGCGAACCGGGACGCGATCGAGCGCGCCCTGGCGAAAATCGAGGATGCCGCCGGGGACCTCGCCGACGCGCCGGTGGAGGTCCGGATGGCCGGTGACGGCGATCAGGCCGAGGCGCTGCACGGTGCGGTCCGGCGGGGCCGGGCGCTGCGGATCACCTACTACACCGCGGCCCGCGACGAGACCACCGAGCGGACCATCGACCCGATCCGGGTGCTGATGGTCGGCGGCCGGGCCTACCTCGAGGCGTGGTGCCGGCGGGCCGAGGCGGTACGGCTGTTCCGGGCCGACCGGATCGACGCGCAGACCGAGCTCGACGAACCCGCCGTGGTGCCGCCGCAGGCCACCCGGTTGCACGACTTCAGCGCCGGGGTCTTCCAGCCCTCGCCCGATCTGCCCCTGGTCACCCTGCGGGTGGGCCGCGGTGGCCGGTGGATCACCGAGTACTACCCGTGCGAGCAGGTCGAACCGGGCGACGGTGAGCAGTGGCTGGTCTCGTTGCGGGTGACCGACCTGGAGTGGGCCCGTCGTTTCGTCCTCGGCCTCGGTCCGGAGGTGACCGTGGTGTCCCCGGTCGACCTGGTCGAACAGGTACGCGACTCGGCCGCCGCCGCGCTCGACGCGTACGCCGTGCCGGCGCCGGCTGTCGCCGGGCACTAGGCTGACCGACGTGGTGACCTGGATCGTCCTCGCGGTGGTGCTGTTCGCTCTGCTCGTGCTCGTGCTGGCCGCCCGGCCGGTGCTGGCGCGGCTGCCCGGCCTGGAGCGGGCGGCGCTCGCCCTGCTGCGCCGGCAGGGGCAGGTGGAGGCGCTCGCCGCACGCGCCGAGACGCTCCAGGAGCGCCTGGTGGTCCTGCAACGGCAGGCCGAGGTCACCCAGCAACGTCTCATTTTGATCAAGGCCAAACACGGGGAGTGATCGCCCTCGTGCCCCGCTGCGGTCCCCGACCGGGGCGTTCGGGCAGGAAGAGCCCGTTGCACGGGTTGACGGGGCGCTCGCGTTGGTCAAGACTTCACCGACCGGATGCAACTGGCATCATCCCGTCGGGTGGCACGGGCCGGCAACACACGTACGATAGGCCCCGACACTCGCAATTCCACGAAGACCGACTGGAGCTTCCCATGGGTGCCCTCAAGCCGTGGCATATCGCCGTACTTGTGGTCGTGCTGATCCTGCTCTTCGGCGCGAAGCGGCTCCCGGACGCGGCCCGCTCGCTGGGCCGTTCGCTGCGCATCATCAAGGCCGAGACGAAGAGCCTCACCGACGATGACAAGGACCTCGCGGAGAAGGCCGACGCGCAGCACAGCCGGCAGCCGTACACGCCGGATCCGGTGATCCAGCCGAGCAGCGTGCACCAACCGGGTTACCAGCCGCCCGCGCCGCCGGTCACCGACCCGGTGCAGCGCGTCCGCGACAACTGACCCGGAGGCCCGAGCATCGTGGCCTTCGCACTTCGTAAGCGCGGACCGAGTCAGTTCGAGCGGGCCGCCGACGGCTCGATGACCCTGATCGAGCACGTCCGCGACCTGCGTACGAGGCTGTTCCGGGCGTCGCTGGCGATCGTGATCGGGTTCGCCGTCGGTATGTGGTTGGCCGACGCGGTCTTCGAACTGCTCAAGGCGCCCTACTGCGACCTGCCGGGGATGACGAAGCCCGACGGCAGTTGTCAGATGACCCAGCTCGGTCCGGCCGACGGCTTCCTGCTCCGCCTCAAGATCGCCCTGTGGGTGGGTCTGGTCGTCGCCGCGCCGGTCTGGCTCTACCAGCTCTGGGCGTTCATCGCGCCCGGTCTGCACCGGCACGAGCGCCGCTACGCGTACGCCTTCACCGGTCTGGCCGCGCCGCTGTTCGCCGGTGGTGCGTTCCTGGCCTACTTCGTGGTGCACAAGGGACTCCAGTTCCTGCTCGAGTCCGGGGTGACCGGCCTCGACACCCAACTGGAGGTCACCCGCTACATCTCGTTCGTCACCAGCATGATCCTGATGTTCGGGGTGGCGTTCGAGTTCCCGCTGGTGATCCTCATGCTCAACTTCGTGGGCATCGCCAGCGCCAGGCGGTTGCTGAGCTGGTGGCGGGTCGTCATCTTCCTGTTCTTCGCCTTCTCCGCGGTGGTCACCCCGACCCCGGACCCGTTCGGCATGACCGCGTTGGCGATCTGCCTCTCCGCGCTCTACTTCGCCGCGGTCGGGGTCGCGTTCATCAACGACAAGCGGCGTGGACGGGGCAAGGAGGTCTACGCCGGGCTCGACGACGACGAGGTCTCCCCGTTGACGCACGAGCCGGAGCCGGTCGAGGCCGGGGCGCGGGTCGAAACGGTGGCACCGGTGGCGCCGCCGAAGCCGATCGACAGCCGCTACGACGACATGACCTGACCGGTCACAGGACGGACGACCCGACGGTCGATCACCGCCCGGCGAACGAGGTATCGGCATCCTCGGCGCCGGGCGGTACCGTGCTCGCCGTGACCGCATCCGAGCACCGCGACCCGATCGGTTCCGCCGCCGTCCCGATCGGGGACGGGCCGGTGGCCGTGCTCGCCAATCCCACCGCCGGCCGGGGGCGGTACGCCGACCTCCTGCCCGCCGTACTGGAACGGCTGGGGGCGGCCGGGCGTCCGGTACGCGTACTCGAGGCCCGTACGGCCGGACAGGCCCAGGCCGGTTGCCACGCCGCGGTGGCCGACGGCGTCGCCGCGCTCGTGGCGGTGGGCGGCGACGGCACGGTGCACCTGGCCCTGCAGGCGGTGGCCGGCACACCGGTCGGATTCGGGCCGGTGCCGGTCGGAACCGGCAACGACTTCGCCCTGGAGACCGGCTTCCCGGCCGACCCGATCGCCGCCACCGACGTGATCATCGACGCGCTGCGCGCCGGCCGGGCCCGCCCGGTCGACCTGGCCCGGATGACCGGTCCGGACGCACCGCCCCGCTGGTACGGCGCGGTGCTCGGCGCCGGATTCGACGCGATCGTGAACGAGCGGGCCAACCGGATGCGCTGGCCGCGCGGGCCACTCCGCTACGACCTGGCCATCCTGGTCGAACTGGCCCGGCTCCGGCCGAGGGCCTACACCCTGCGCCTGGACGGGGTGGCACACGAGATCGAGGCCGTGCTGGTGGCGGTCGGCAACTGCGCGAGTTACGGCGGCGGCATGCGGATCTGCCCGGCTGCCGACCCGACGGACGGGCTGCTCGACGTGGTGGTCGCCGGGGCGGTCGGTCGGGGCACCCTGATGAGGATCAAGCCGCAGGTCTACCGGGGCACGCACGTCGACCATCCGCTGGTGCGCGCCTACCGGGCCCGGACGGTGGAAATCACTGCCGCCGAGGGCATCGTCTGCTACGCCGACGGGGAGCGGATCGGCCCGCTGCCGGTGACGGTGGACGCGGTGCCCGGCGCGGTCCGCCTGCTGCGCTGAGCGGCCCGCACCGGCGGTGAACGCTGCGGCGCACAGCAGCGGCCCGGCAGTGGGCGTGACGGCGATCCGGAAGACCGCCGCCCGGTGGTCGCCACGTTCCACCAGCCCGGCTGCTCAGCCCCTGTCGTCGTGGATCGCCAGGTCGAGGACCGCGCCCAGACCGTTCGGTCGGCCGGCCTCCGCCGCTGGCAGCAGCAGCGCGGCGCATCCGGCGCGGACCGCTCCCGCGTCCGCCGGGCTGTCGCCGACCATCAGCGCACGCTCCGGGTCGACCCGCAAGGCACCGCAGGCGCGCAGGAAGATGTCCGGGTCGGGCTTGCAGCGGCCCACCTCGTACGACAGCACGTAGGCGTCGATCAGGTCGGCGAACCCCCAGGCGGTGAAGAACGGACGGATGTCGAAGCCGATGTTGCTGACCACCGCCACCGGCACCTTGGCCGACCGCAGGGACTGGAGCGTGGCGGCGGTGTCGGTGTACGGCACCCACCCCTCCGGCCGCAGCAGCCGCTCGTAGAGCGCCTCGGCCAGGCCCTCGACACCGGTGTTCACGGTCCCGGCGAGCCCCGTGTACGCGGCCCGGTGGGCGTACTCGTAGAGATCACGGTTGGCCCACACCTCGGCCAGTTGCGGCGGCACCCGGTTCGGCAGGGGCCCACCGGCCCGACCGGCGGTGATCA
This sequence comes from Micromonospora sp. NPDC004704, assembly GCF_053601675.1. Taxonomy (NCBI): domain Bacteria; kingdom Bacillati; phylum Actinomycetota; class Actinomycetes; order Micromonosporales; family Micromonosporaceae; genus Micromonospora; species Micromonospora sp. NPDC004704. The sequence goes on from NZ_JBSGCD010000001.1 coordinate 159,929, forward strand.
GCCGGTCGGCGAGCACCGTCGCCCGGCCCCGGTCCAGCGCTGTTCCGCACTCGGCCGCGCCGGCGACGACCCAGCTCACCGGGTCCTCCACCTGCGCGAGTGTGCCGTGGAAGTCGAACAGCACCGCGTCGACCGGCCGACGTGGCGGTGCCGGGAGCGTGTTGGCGGCTCCGCTCGGCGTACGGGGGTTGGGCGGTTCGGCATGGTCCGGCACGTCGTGCACCCTACCGACCGGGTCGGACCCGTCTGCTCGACGGCCTCGCCGCACGGGTGGTGCCGGCACGCATTAATCTTGACCCTATGTCGAGCCCCGCCGAGCGGTACGCAGCGGCGCGCCGCCGGGCCGCGCAGGTCACCATGTTTCCCGCGTTGGACGAGTTCGCCCTCGATCTGGGGTTCGACCTCGACGACTTCCAGCGTGAGGCGTGTCAGGCGCTGGAGCGCGGCAGCGGGGTGCTGGTCTGCGCCCCGACCGGTGCGGGCAAGACGGTCGTTGGTGAGTTCGCCGTACATCTGGCGCTGCGGGGTCGGCCGGCGGTCGACGGAGCGCCGGTGGCGGTCGAGCCGGCGCCGGTGCGCAAGTGCTTCTACACCACCCCGATCAAGGCGCTGTCGAACCAGAAGTACCACGACCTGGTCGACCGGTACGGCGCCGACCAGGTCGGCCTGCTCACCGGCGACAACGCGATCAACGGCGACGCCCCGGTGGTGGTGATGACCACCGAGGTCCTGCGCAACATGCTCTACGCCGGCTCCACCACCCTGGCCGGGCTGGCGTACGTGGTGATGGACGAGGTCCACTACCTCGCCGACCGGTTCCGGGGCGGGGTGTGGGAAGAGGTGATCATCCACCTCCCGGAGTCGGTGACCCTGGTGTCGCTGTCGGCCACCGTCTCCAACGCCGAGGAGTTCGCGGACTGGCTGGTCACCGTACGGGGCGAGACCGAGGTGGTGGTCAGCGAGCACCGACCCGTACCGCTCTGGCAGCACATGCTGGTCGGTCGACGCAACTTCGACCTGTTCCACGACGCCGACGCCGCCCGCAAGCACGACGTACACCCGGAACTGCTGCGGTACACCCGCGAGATGCTGCGCCGGCTGGAACTCGGCGACGGGCGTACGCACGGGCCGGGGTGGGGGCGCAGCGGTGGCCGGGGGCCACGGTGGCGCGGCCCGCTGCGGCACGAGATCGTCGAGCGGCTGGAACGCGAGGATCTGCTCCCGGCGATCCTGTTCATCTTCAGCCGGGCCGGTTGCGACGCGGCCGTGCAGCAGTGTCTGGCCGCCGGACTGCGCCTGACCACGCCGGAGGAGCGGACCGAGATCCGCCGGGTGGTGGAGTCGCGGATCACCACCCTCGCCGCCGAGGATCTCGCGGTGCTCGGCTACTGGGAGTGGCTCGACGGGCTGGAGCGCGGTCTGGCCAGCCATCACGCCGGCATGCTCCCCGCCTTCAAGGAGGTGGTCGAGGAGTTGTTCGTCCGTGGCCTGGTCAAGGCGGTCTTCGCCACCGAGACCCTGGCGCTGGGCATCAACATGCCGGCCCGGTGCGTGGTCCTGGAGCGGCTGGTGAAGTTCAACGGCGAGGCCCACGTGGACCTGACGCCGGGGGAGTACACCCAGCTCACCGGGCGGGCCGGGCGGCGGGGCATCGACGTCGAGGGGCACGCCGTCGTGGTCTGGTCGCCGGAGGTGGATCCCCGGCACGTGGCCGGGTTGGCGTCCACCCGGACCTACCCGCTGCGGTCGAGCTTCCGTCCGTCGTACAACATGGCGGTCAACCTGGTCGGCTCCGTGGGCGCGGAATCCGCCCGGGTGCTGCTGGAGTCCTCGTTCGCGCAGTTCCAGGCGGACCGATCGGTGGTCGGCCTGGCCCGGCAGGTGCAGCGCAACGTCGAGACGATCGAGGCGTACGGCGCGGAGGCGGAGTGCCACCACGGGAACTTCGACGAGTACTTCGCGCTCCGGTCGATGATCGGGGAGCGGGAACGGGCACTCAACCGGCAGGGCCAGACCCAGCGGCGCAACGCCGCGATCACCGCCCTGGAGCGGTTGCGGGTCGGTGACGTGATCCGGGTTCCGTCCGGGCGCCGGGCCGGGCTCGCGGTGGTGCTCGAACCGGGCGCACCGGGGTTCGGCGAGCCCCGACCCCTGGTGCTCACCCAGGACCGTTGGGCCGGCCGGATCACGCCGGCCGACTTCACCACCCCGGCCGAGGTGCTGGCCCGGATCAGGGTGCCGAAGAACTTCAACCACCGCTCGCAGGCCGCCCGCCGGGACCTGGGGGCGGCACTCAACGGGCTGGGCCTGGACCGGCACTCCCGGCGGGGCAGCCGGGGCCGAGGCAGCGGCGAGGACGACCGGCTCACCCAGTTGCGCGCCGAGCTGCGCCGGCACCCGTGCCACGCCTGCGCCGACCGGGAGGAGCACGCCCGCTGGGCGGAACGGCGCCGCCGGCTGGAGCGGGACACCGACGAGCTGCGGGAGCGGGTGGCGGGCCGTACCGGTTCGCTGGCGCGTACCTTCGACCGGATCTGCGGGCTGCTGGCCTCGCGCGGGTATCTCACCCCCGGAGGTGAGGTGACCGACGCCGGCCGGATGCTCGGTCGGATCTGGACCGAGGCGGACCTGCTGGTCGCCGAGTGCCTGCGCCGGGGGCTCTGGGACGGGCTGGCCCCGGCCGAGTTGGCGGCCGCGGTCTCGGTGGTGGTGTTCGAGGCCCGGCGGGATGCCGAGGAGCGGGCCTCGGTACCCCGTGGCGGCGTCTCCGACGCGGTCGAGGCGACCCTGCAGATCTGGGCCGAGTTGGAGGCCGACGAGGCCGCCCAGGGGCTGGAGTCGACGCGGGAGCCGGATCTGGGGTTCGTCTGGCCGATCTACCGGTGGGCCCGGGGTGAGGCGCTGACCAAGGTGCTGGGCAGCGGGCACAATCTCGACGGGGACATGCCGGCCGGGGACTTCGTCCGGTGGACCCGGCAGGTGGTCGACCTGCTCGGTCAGCTCTCCAACGCCAACGGCGCGAGCGCCGACCTGCGGGCCACGGCCCGGCAGGCGATGGTGGCGATAAACCGAGGAGTTCTCGCGTATCACGCGACGGCCTGAATCTGCGATCAGCTTCCCGGTCACGCTCGGCGACCTTTGGCCGGTCCTGCCTGCACGGCTCGGCATATTCTCGATCTCTGCCCGATCTGTGCGATCTTGAAGTTGCGCCTGGCCACCTCGTTGATCATCCTGCCTCAGGGGGACCTTTAACGAGCTGGAAACAACGTGGCTTAGGGGCGATCATGGCCGAGATTCATCACTTTGAGTACGGGTGGTTGACCCCCTCGGCGAGCTACCTGCTCGCGGTGCTCGGTTCCGCACTCGGCCTGACCTGCACCGTACGGGTGCGCCAGGCGCCGAACTCACGGCAACGCGCCTGGTGGCTGATCCTGGCCGCCTGGGCGATCGGTGGAACGGCGATCTGGACCATGCACTTCATGGCGATGCTCGGCTTCGCCGTGGTCGGCACCCGGATCCGCTACGACATCGGCATCACCGTGGCCAGCGCCGCGCTCGCCATCGTGACCGTCGGGATCGGACTGTTCATCGTCGGCATGGGCCGGGCGACCGTCCCGAAGATCCTCGCCGGTGGTCTGCTCACCGGCCTGGGCGTGGCGGCGATGCACTACGTCGGCATGACCGCGATGCACCTCAACGGACAGGTCGACTACGCCACCGGCCCGGTCATCGCCTCGGTGGTCATCGCCGTGGTCGCCGCGACCGTGGCGCTCTGGCTCGCCGTGACCGTACGCAGCCCGCTGGCCATCGTCGGCTCCGCGCTGGTGATGGGCATCGCGGTCAGCGGCATGCACTACACCGGCATGTCCGCGATGTCGGTGCACCTGCACGACAACGCCACTGCCGCCCTGCCCGGTGCGACCGTGTCGACCCTGCTGCTGCCGATCGTGCTCACCGTCGTCTTCGGCGTGGTCGCACTGGTCTACGCGGTGCTCGCCGCCCCCAACGAGGAGGACCGGGCCGCGGTGGCGTACCTGAACGCCCGGATGGCCGAGCGGCCCTGATCCCGGTCCGGGCTCAGCGATCCGCCGCCATGGCGTCGACCAGGCGGCGGCAGGACCCGGCCAGGTTCCACTTCTCGGCCAGCGCGAACAACCGCTCCGGGTCCGCCGGGTCCGTCCGCAGCCGGGTGTCGAGGGCGGGCAGCGGCACGTCCAGTGCCACGCGTACGACCTGCGGGGCGACCGCGAGGTAGTCGTGGGCGGCGACGAGCTTCGTACGCAGCCCGGGTGCGAAACCGGATCCGGGCTCGTCGAGCGCGGCGAGGATGCCGTCCAGGCTGCCGTACCGGTCGATCAACCGAGCGGCGGTCTTCTCACCCACCCCGGCGACCCCGGGCAGGCCGTCACTCGGGTCACCGCGCAGCGCGGCGAAGTCCGCGTACCCGGCGGCGGGCACGCCGTACTTGGCGCGTACCGCCGCGTCGTCGCAGTCCTCCAGCTTGGCCACGCCCCGGCCGCAGTAGAGCAGCCGCACCCCTCGGTCGTCGTCGATGAGCTGGAACAGGTCCCGGTCACCGGAGGCCACCTCGACCGGGCCGGGCTGGGTGGCGGACAGGGTGCCGAGCACGTCGTCGGCCTCGTACCCGTCCGCGCCGATCGCCGGGATCCCGATCGCCGCCAGCACCTCCAGCAGCAGTGGCACCTGCGGGGCCAGGGTGTCCGGTACCACCTCGCCGCCGGCCGGCGCGACCCGGTGCGCCTTGTACGACGGCAGCAGCGCCACCCGGAAAGCCGGCCGCCAGTCGTAGTCCAGCGCGCAGACCAGCCGGTCCGGCCGGCGGCTGCGGATCAGCGAGGCGATCATGTCCAGGAAGCCCCGGACGGCGTTGACCGGGCTGCCATCGGGAGCCCGCGCGGCGGACTCCGGGATGCCGAAGTAGGCCCGGAAGTAGAGGCTGGGAGCGTCGACGAGGAGCAGGGGGCGTCGGTCGGTCACACCCGACAGCCTGGCACAGTCGCGGCCCGCGCCGGAGCCGACGCCCCGGCACGGGCCACGACGGGCCGTACGCTCAGGAATGTCCCCGGACCGGGTGCGGCCGGTAGGGAGCCTCCAACGCCGCCCGCTCGTCGTCGTCGAGCCCGACCCCGACCGCCGCGACCGCGTCCTCGATGTGGCCGGGCTTGGTCGCACCGACGATCGGGGCGGTGACCGCCGGCTGGTGCAACAGCCAGGCGAGGGCCACCTGCGCCGGTGGCAGACCGCGCCGGTCGGCGACCCGGCCGACCGCGTCGACCACGGCGAAGTCCGACTCGTCGTAGAGCGAGTCGGCGAAGGTGTCCGAGTGGGCCCGGGTGGTACGCCGTTCGCCGCCCCGGCTGCGGGTGCCGGCGAGCACCCCTCGGGCCAGCGGGCTCCACGGGATGACCCCGATCCCCTGGTCGAGGCAGAGCGGCAGCATCTCCCGCTCCTCCTCCCGGTAGACCAGGTTGTAGTGCGGCTGCATCGAGCTGAACGGGGTCCAGCCGTTGACCCGGGCGACGTGCTGGGCCTTGGCGAACTGCCAGGCGTACATGCTCGAGGCGCCGAGGTAACGGGCCTTGCCGGCCCGGACCACGTCGTGCAACGCCGACATGGTCTCCTCGATCGGGGTGTCGTAGTCCCACCGGTGGGTCTGGTAGAGGTCGACGTGGTCGGTGCCGAGCCGGCGCAGCGAGTCGTCGATCGAGGCGAGGATGTGCTTGCGGGACAGGCCCCGGTCGTTCGGCCCGTCACCCATCTGGTTGTAGACCTTGGTGGCCAGCACGTAGTCGTCGCGGCGGTCGAAGAGCGTACGCAGCAGCTTGCCGGTGACCTCCTCGCTGGCGCCGAGGGAGTAGACGTCGGCGGTGTCGAAGAAGGTGACGCCCAGTTCGACCGCGCGCCGGACCAGCGGTTCGGCGCCGTTCTCGTCGAGCACCCAGTCCCGCCAGGTCGGCGAACCGTAGCTCATCATCCCCAGACAGACCCGCGACACCCGCAGGCCGGTGCCACCGAGCCGTACGTATTCCATTGTCATGACGGCGAGCCTATGCGGCAGGCTGTGGTCATGGACTTCGTGCCCGGACTGGTGCTGTGCCGCCGTTTCCACGATGAGGTCGTCGGCCCGATCATGCGGCGCCACCTCCCCGGCCTGCGGTACGCGGCGGGGCGCCTGGACACCGGTTCGGAGCTGCTCGGACTGGACACCGTACGTTCGGTCGACCACGACTGGGGGCCGCGCCTGCAGGTGTTCGTCGGACCCGACGACACGCACCGGACGGCCGAGATCATCGCGACGGTGGATGCGCACCTGCCCGCATCCTTCCTCGGTTATCCGACCCGGTTCGCCGGCCACCCCGACCCCGGACTCGGCGGGCTCGGGGTGCTCGCGGCCGACGGTGACCGGCACGGTGTCCAGGTGCTGGGGCTGTCCGACTGGCTGTCGGCCGCGCTCGGCTTCGACCCCCGGTCCGGGGTCACCGTCGCGGACTGGTTGGCCGTGCCGACCCAGCGCCTGGCCGAGGTCACCGGTGGTGCGGTGTTCCACGACGACCTCGACGGTGCCCTCGCCCGGGTCCGTACGGCCCTGGACTGGTACCCCGACGACGTCTGGCGGTACGTGCTGGCGGCCCAGTGGACCCGGATCGCGCAGGAGGAGCACTTCGTCGGCCGCTGCGCGGAGGTGGGCGATGAACTGGGTTCGCTGGTGGTGACCGGACGGATCGCCCGCGACCTGATGCGGCTCTGCCTGCTCCTGCGGCGTCGCTACCCGCCGTACGGCAAGTGGCTCGGCAGCCAGTTCGCCCGGTTGCCCGGCGCGGCACCGATCGCCGCGGACCTGGGGACGGCACTCGGCCTCGGCGTCCCGGCCGGGATCACCGGCGCGGCGGCGCGGGAGGCGGGGCTGGCCCGTGCCCTGACGGCGGCGGCGGTCTGGAGCAACGAGACGGGGCTGGCCGAGGCGATGGACCCGACCGTACGGCCGTTCCACAGCCGGCCGTTCCTCGTGTTGGACGCCGGGCGGTTCGCCGGCAGCCTGCGGGCGGCGTTGACCGATCCCGGGTTGCGTGCCCGTCCGCCGGTCGGCGCGGTGGACCAGTTCGTCGACAGCACCGACGTGCTCGGGCATGCCGACCGCTCGGCAGCGGTGTCCGGAGCCCTCCACCGGATGTGACCCTAGGGTGACCCCCCTCACCCGAACGACCGTTAAGCTAGCGGTGTGTGCATAGACGACCTCTACCCACCGCAGCGGCTGGCCGCCGCCCAACGGGCCACCGCCCGGGCCGGCCTGGACGCGCTGCTGATCACCCCCGGCTCCGACCTGCGTTACCTCACCGGCTACCACGCGCACGCGCAGGAGCGGCTCACCTGCCTGGTGCTGCCCGCCCAGGGCGAGCCGACGCTGGTCGTACCGGCCCTGGAGCGGCCGGCGGCCGAGGCGTCCCCGGCACCCGGCACCGGCGTACGGATCGTCGAACACACCGACGGTACCGACCCGTACCCGCTGGTCGTGGCCGCGCTCGGCGGGCCCGTCGGCAACGTGGGCCTGGGTAACCGGATGTGGGCCGAGCAGGTCCTGGCCCTGCGGGACGTGCTGCCCGGCGCTACCCAGCGCCTGGCCGGCGAGGTGCTGCGCGAGCTGCGGCTGCGCAAGTCGCCGGCCGAGGTGGCCGCGCTGCGCGAGGCCGGCGCGGCGATCGACTCGGTACACGCCCGGATGGGGGAGTGGCTGCGGCCGGGGCGGACCGAGGCCGAGGTCGGCGCCGACATCGCCGGCGCGATCCGGGCGGCCGGTCACGCGACCGTGGACTTCGTCATCGTCGCCGCCGGGGAGAACGGCGCCAGCCCGCACCACGCCACCTCGGAGCGCCGGATCGCCCCCGGTGACCCGGTGGTGGTCGACATCGGCGGCACGATGCCCACCGGCTACTGCTCCGACGCGACCCGCACCTACGTCGTCGGGGACGCGCCGGCGGACTTCGCCGACTACTACCGGGTCCTGTACGCCGCCCAGCGTGCCGCCGTCGCCGCCGTCCGTCCCGGCGTACCGGCCGAGGCGGTCGACGCCGCCGCCCGCGACCTGATCACCGAGGCCGGGTACGGCCCGGAGTTCCTGCACCGCACCGGCCACGGCATCGGTCTGGACGGGCACGAGGACCCCTACCTGGTCACCGGCAACGGCCGGGCACTGGAACCGGGCATGGCCTTCTCCATCGAACCGGGCATCTACCGGGCCGGGCGCCACGGCGCCCGGATCGAGGACATCGTCGTCTGCACCGTGGACGGCGTCGAACGACTCAACACCATCCCGACGGAGCTGGTGCAGCTATGACGGTCGACCGCATCCTCCCGACCGGAGAGGCGTACGAGCTGCTCGAGCTCGTCACCGAGATGGCCGACCGCGAACTCGCCCCCCGCGCCGCCGACTTCGAGGCCCGCGGCGAGTTCCCCCGCGAGGTGCTGCGCACCCTCGGGCGCAGTGGCCTGCTCGGCCTGCCCTACCCGCAGGAGTACGGCGGGTCCGAGCAGCCGTACGAGGTCTACCTGCAGGCGTTGGAGATCCTCGCCAGCCGGTGGCTCGCGGTCGCCGAGGCGGTCAGCGTGCACACCCTCTCCTGCTACCCGACCGCCGCGTACGGCACCGAACAGCAGCGCAATCTCCTGCCGGACCTGCTCGGCGGGGAACTGCTCGGTGCGTACTGCCTCTCCGAGCCGCAGGGCGGTTCGGACGCCGCCTCGCTGACCACCCGGGCGGTCCGCGACGGCGAGCACTACCGGGTCACCGGAACCAAGGCGTGGATCACCCACGCCGCGACCGCCGACTTCTACAACGTCTTCTGCCGGACCGGCGGTCCGGGCGCCGGCGGCATCTCCTGCCTGCTCGCACCCGCCCGTACCACCGGGATCGAACCGCAGCGCGCGGAACGGACGATGGGACTGCGGTCCTCCCCGGTCGCCCAGATCGTCTTCGACGACGCCCGGGTGCCGGCCGACCGGCTGATCGGGGAGGAGGGCGACGGTTTCCGGATCGCCATGGCCGCGCTCGACTCGGGGCGCCTCGGCATCGCCGCCTGCGCGGTCGGGCTGGCTCAGGGCGCCCTGGACTACGCCGTCGCGTACGCCCGCGAGCGGCAGCAGTTCGGCCGCTCCATCATCGACTTCCAGGGGCTCGGCTTCATGCTCGCCGACATGGCCACCCAGGTGGCTGCGGCGCGGGCGTTGACGCTGGCGGCGGCCCGACTGCGTGACGCGGGGCGGCCGTACCGGATCGAGGCGGCCAAGGCCAAGCTCTTCGCCACCGACACCGCGATGCGGGTGACCACCGACGCGGTGCAGGTGCTCGGCGGCGCCGGCTACGTCGCCGACCACCCGGTCGAGCGCTACTTCCGGGAGGCGAAGGTGTTGCAGATCGTCGAGGGCACCAACCAGATCCAGCGGATGGTGATCGCCCGCTCGTTCTCCCGTTAGTCGCGGGCGGAGCGGCACCGCTGCGGCGTCGAGGGCGCTTGTAGGATCGACCGGTGTCAGCCGTCAGCCTCCGGTCCGCCACGCCCGCCGATGCCGAGGCGGTCGCCAGGGTGTGGTGGGACGGGTGGCGCGACGGCCACGTCGGTCACGTGCCTGAGGCGCTCGTCGCCGTCCGTACGCCGGAGTCGTTCCGCGTACGGGCAGCCGGGCGCGTCGCGGACACGGTGGTGGCCGAGGTGGCCGGCCAGCTTGCCGGTTTTGTGATGGTGCTCGGCGACGAGGTCGAGCAGGTGTTCGTGTCGGCGGGCCATCGCGGGTCAGGTGTGGCCACGTTGCTGCTTGCCGAGGCCGAGCGACTTGTTGCCGGCTCCGGTGCGGGTCGGGCCTGGCTGGCCGTGGTCGACGGCAACACACGGGCCCGGCGGTTCTACGAGCGGTGCGGGTGGGTCGACGACGGCCCGCTCGACTATGCGGCCGAGGTGTCGGGCGGCACGATCGCGGTGCCGGTTCGCCGTTACGTCAAGACACTCTGAACCCGCCCACACCGAGCACAGGCGACCTGAGCGTGGTGTCGCGGTAGCTCCGGCTCCGTCGAGGGTTGGGGCCAGCGGGCGCGCTCACCGGCCGGTGGACACCTGTCGCCGAGAACGTCATGCTGGAGCGCATGGATGAGAGTAAATGGACTGTTGGTCGTATTCCCGATCAGACCGGGCGGACCTTCATCGTCACCGGGGCCAACAGCGGTCTCGGTCTGGCCACGTCCAGACAGCTTGCCCGACGCGGGGCCCACGTCATCATGGCGGTGCGCAACGAGACCAAGGGTAGGCAGGCCATTGCCGATCTCACCGCCGCGCAGCCGGACGCCAGCCTGGAACTGCGCCACCTCGACCTCGCCGATCTCGACTCGGTACGGGCGTTCGCCGACCGGTTCCACGGCGACGGGGTACCGGTCGACGTACTGGTCAACAACGCCGGCGTGATGATGCCGCCGCGCGCGCTCAGCCCCCAGGGCCACGAGATCCAGTTCGCCGGCAACCACCTCGGCCACTTCGCACTCACCGGCCTGCTGCTGGACGTCCTCCAGCGGGGAAACGACCCGCGGGTGGTGACCGTCAGCTCGGGCATGCACCGGCGCGGCCACATCCACTTCGACGACCTGACCGGCGCCCGCAGGTATTCGCCGACCGCGTTCTACTGCCAGTCCAAGTTCGCCAACGTCCTGTTCGGGCTGGAGCTCGACCGGCGCCTGCGGGCAGCCGCCAGTCCCGTACGCAGCCTGCTGGCCCACCCCGGTTACGCCGTCACCAACCTGCAGAGCAGCGGGCCGACGGGCGTGATGAAACTGCTGCTGACGAGCCTGGGTAACCGGCTGCTCGCCCAGGACGCCGAGATGGGGGCGCTACCGCAGTTGTACGCGGCCACCGATCCGCTCGCCGAAGGCGGCCAGTTCATCGGTCCCGACGGTCAGGGTGAGTACAAGGGATATCCGACGACGGTCCGTCCGGTCGCGTCCGCCGAAGACCCGGCCACGGCCGCGCGACTGTGGGCGCTCTCCGAGGAGTTGACCAACGTCCGTTATGACCTGCCCGCCGCCGTCTGACGCAGAGGTGTTCCTGCGCCGGTCGGTCAGGTCCGCAACCGCAGGCGCCTCGGGCGTGGCGGTGGCCGTCCGCCCTTCTTCGACCGCGAGGACTACAAGGCCCGGCACGCGGTCGAATGCGGGATCAGCCGTCTCAAGCAGCACCAGGCCCCGTGGCGACCCGCTTCGACAAACATGGGGTTGCACCTTCCGTAGCGGCATGTGGTCCAGTGGACTTACGTCCCGATCACTTGAGGAAGGGTCCTTGCTCATGCATTCGTCTTTCATGCCACCCCGCCAAGTCAAGATCGGTGACGCGGCGGCCTTCGCCGGCAGCACGCCACGGGCGATTCGCCATTACCACGAGATCGGCCTGCTCCCCGAGCCTGAGCGGGGCGGCGATGACCGACGCGGTACGAGGACATGATCCGCCTGCTGTGGATTCGCAAGATGGCCGACGCCGGGATCGCCCTGGACGACATCCGTGACTCCTTTACCACCGGCACGGCTTCCGCCGGTGCGGACAGCGGAGACGGTATCGCGGGCATTCTGGAGCGGTTGGAGGAAACCCTCGCCGAGCAGGAGGCGGAATCGCGGCGGCAGCGGACCGCCGTGCAGCGGATGCGCACCGAAGGCAGCCGGATGGGCCTGCTCTCCGACTTCGTGACCGAACGCCTCAAGAGCCTGCCCGAGGGCTCCCTGCGCCAGGCGGACCTGGACAGTCTGCTGGTCACTGAGCGGATCTTCGGCCCGCTCGGCGCGGCCGTCCAGGCCACCCGCTTCGTCGTCCTGGCCACGCATCCCACTCTGCGGGAGGAATCCGACCGCATCGATGACGCCGAGGAGGCACTCGATGACAACGTCGCCGTCGATGATCCACGGGTGGTTCAAGTGGCCGTCGAGCGGCACGCCTTCGAAAGGGCCCTGCAGGCCGTCATCGAGGCGTCCGGCCTGGGGAAGGACGACGATGCCCTCTTCGACACCTGGGAAACTTTGCACCCCGCTACCGCCGATGACGGCGAGGACGAGGCCGACCTCAGCTCTGACAGGCGGGAGGCTGACGCCATGAGCGCGTTCGAAGCCACCGGCAAGATGCCCTACGACGTCTCCCCAGCCCGCCTGCGCTGTATGGAACTGGTCGAAGAACTCTCCGCCCAAGACTCACCCGCTACCTAAAACACGGCCTAGCGGCTCCCGGCGTCCACTTCGTAGATGACCTCCAGGCCGTCCTCGTCGTCCCACTGCTCGCCGACCTCGGCGAAGCCGTACTGCAGTGCCAGGGTCCGAGAGGCGACGTTGTCGGGGCTGATCGTCACCCGGACCGTGCGTACCCGAGGTTCGTGGGCGGCCCGCTCCAGCAGGAACTCCAGGGCGGCGCGGGCGTAACCGCGTCGTCGGTACGCCGGGTCGACCGCATAGCCGATCTCGACCATCCCCGACGGATCCGGAGGTCCGTGGTAGCCGGCCCGGCCGACCGCCACCCGCTGCCGCTCGTCCCACACGACACCCGTGACCCACGCCGCGCTGGCCGGATCCTCCTCGACCTGCCTGCTGCGCCGACGCCACGTCCCCCGCCACTCGGGGCCGGCGAAGTACGCCGAGAGGGGCACCGGGCTCGCCGCGTTCGCGGCCTCCAGGTTGCCGTCGGCTAGGGCACGGAACACCGGCGCCGTCAGATGGACGATGCGCACCTGCTGGGGTGGACGCTGTCCGGGCCGGTCGACCTGATCCTCGGGTTGCACCCGGTAAGCATGTCAGGCGGGCCCGTCGGCGGCGGTGGGGCTGGTGGAGGTGGAGCGTCGGGGTGGGACGGGCCACGCCCGTCCCACCCCGGCAGGTCAGCTCGCCTGCAACGTCACGTCGTCGACGACGAAGCTGGTCTGGAGGGAGGAGTCCTCGGTGCCGGTGAACCTCAGGGTGACGGTCTGGCCGGCGTACGCGCCCGCGTTGAACGTCCTGAGCTGGTAACCGGCCGCCTTGTTCAGGTTGGAGTAGGTGGCCAGGGTCGTGCTGCCCACCTGGACCGTGAGCCGGTCGTACGCGGTGGACGTGGTGGTCTCGGCGGTGTCGATGTGCAGGTAGAACGAGAGGGTGTACGTCGAGCACCCGGCCGGCACGGTCACCGACTGGGTCAGGGTCTCGGTACGGGTGGTGCCGTTGCCACCGAGCCACGCCTTGTACGAGCCGCCGTGCGCCGGCTGGCTGGCCGAGTTGGTGATCACTCCGGTGGTGGCGGTCCACGGGGTGGTGCCGCTCTCGAAGCCACTGTTCCCGATGACCTGCCCGCCGCTGCAACTGCCGCCACCGGTCACGGTGACGGTGTACGTGGCGGTGCGGGTGACCGAGCCGGTTCCGGTGACCGTGATCGTGTGCGTACCCGTGGTCGCACTGGCGGAGGCGGCGACGGTCAGGGTGGCGGACGCGCCGGAGGTGAGTGAGGACGGGCTGAACGACACCGTCACGCCGGAGGGCGCGCCGGTGGCGGACAGGCTGACCGTCTGCGCGCTACCGGCGGTGGTGGCCGTCGAAACGGTGGCGGTGGTCGAGCCGCCCCGGGCGACGCTGCCGGAGGTCGGGCTGACCGCGACTGAGAAGTCGTTGGTCGGGGTGCCGGTGCCGGTGGCGAGCTGCCAGATCGCGTACGCGACGCCGTCCGCGCTGCGGTTGAGGACGGTGGCGCTGACGTTGCTGGTGGTGTCGCAGGCGCGGTGGTAGCAGGGGTCGTACGCCGATCCGGACGTGCCGCCCCACTTGCTGGCCTGCGCGGCGGTCTTGCGGGCGCTGGCGCCGGCCGCGTATCCCGAGGTGGGGATGCCGCCCTGCTGGAAGGAGTAGTCGTCGGAGCGGCCCTGCCCCTCCACGTTCTCCTCCGGCTGGAGCCCGAGCGAGTCCCAGTACGCCTTCAGCGGAGCCGCGGTGGTCGAGGTGATCCGGTTGATGAAGTACCCACCGTTGGTCGAGCCGACCATGTCGAAGTTGTAGTACCCCTTGATGTAGCCCCGCTGCGTCGCCGTGAGCGAGCGGACGTAGAAGTCGGAGCCGTTGAGGCCCTGCTCCTCGTCGGTCCACCAGGCGAACCGGACCCGCTTGGTCATGGTCGGGTTCTGCTGGGCCAGTACCAGTGCGTTCTCCAGCAGCGACGCCGAGCCGGTGGCGTTGTCGTTGATGCCCGGGCCGGCCGAGACACCGTCGAGGTGGGAACCGAACATGACCACCTGGTCGGCCGGTCCGCCGGGCCACTCGGCGATCAGGTTGTTCGACGGGTAGGTGCAGTCCGTGCAGCGCTGCTCGGTGACCGTGTAGCCGGCGGACTGGAGCCTGCTCTTCACGTAGGCGACCGACGCGGTGTATCCGGCGGATCCGGCCCGCCGGTTGCCGCCGTTCGAGGTGGCGATGCTGTTGAACTGTGTCAGGTGCGCCTGGACGTTCGCCACCGAGATGTCCGGTGCCGCGGCGAGCGAGGCAGCGGGCGGGGCGATCGCGGGCGTACCGGCCACGGACGGGGGTGGTGACGCGGACACCGGCTGGGCGGTGAGCGTCACCGTCATCCCGGTGAAGACAGCGAGCGCGACGCCCGTTATCAGGGTTTTGCGTCTCATGAAGACTCCTCGGTGGGGGTCGGCGGACGGTCCACCCGGTGGGGCCGGAGTCCGTCGGTTCGGGCGGGGGCAGGGGGTGCCGCGGCTCCGGTGGGGGTCGCGGCGACCACCGGAGGAGACACTTGCATGCGTCGATGTATTAGGTCAACGGCCATCCGGCGCGATCCACGCCGCGACAGCGGCGGCACGGTCGGGACGGGTGCCGTCGCGGTCGGGACACGTGTACGGGGCAGCGCCCGTCCCCATCGACCGGCGGGCCAACACCGCTGGTCGCAGCCCCGATGCTGTCCCTACGACCCGCCTCGTGGCGAACACCTCCCGGGCCCTCATCCCGCCGAACAGAGGAGGAATGAGGTATGGAGGCGGAGCAACTACGACGTCGGGGCCGGGTGGTGCGCCCACCTCGGCATCCACACCCTCTCGTCGGGTGTGTCCACTCGACGGGAACCCAGGTGGTCGCGGAGTTTGCCGAGCGCGGGATGCGGGTTGTCGTCGCGCCAGATCAGTGACATCGGGTAGATGGGTGCGGGATCGCGTACCGGGATGCGCCGCAGGTCGTAGCTGTCCGGCCACAGGTAGCGCGTGCGTTCGCCGGCCAACGTCGCCAGTTCCGAGGAGTCGGCGATCTCGGCCAGCAGCGCCTCGTTTCCGAAGACCGGCCCGACCACGTCGATGGTGAGGCCGAACGCGGCGGCCAGTTCGTCGTAGTAGCTGGCCCATTCGGTGCCGGGGACCATGCCGGGCATCCAGATGCGGTGTGCGGCGAGCTGTGCGGGCGTGACGGCGCGGGCGTTGGCGAGCGCATGGCGTGGCCCGACGAGTAACTCGTGGTGTTCGTCGATCACGCGTACGGTCCTGATCGCGTCCGGCAGTTGGCGCGCGGGAACGGTGACGGCGTGAAAGGTGGCGTCGATCGTCCCCGCCTCGACGGCGGCGGTCGCGGCGTGGACGTCGGCGTCGAGGGTCACGACATCCAGCTCGATCTGCGGATGCGTACGGTGGAAGTCCTGCAGCAGCACCGCCGGCGCGGTCCGTCGACTGTGGACGTCGACGCGGAGGGCGCGCCGACCGGGGCGTACGGATGCGTCGGCCCGCGCCTCCATCCGGAGCAGTTCCCGGGCATGGGGCAGGAACGCCTGGCCGTCGATCGTGAGCTGGGCGCCGCGAGCCGTGCGGGTGAACAGCCGTACCTCCAGATCCTTCTCCAGTGCGGCGATGCGCTTGGACACGGCCTGCTGGGTGATCGACAGCGCGACGGCCGCGTCCTGGAACTGGCCGGCATCCGCGGCGGCGACGAAGGTACGGACGGCATCGAGATCCACGGGCCACACCCTAGCGTCACAACTTTCGGTTGTGGCTCGCCGCCGGTGCAGTTGTTTGATCCGCTCATCTCGCCCTTGCTTTGATCGCCCCGATCAACAGCGGGTTGTTCCAAGCGGGAGGGGCGGACATTGGCCAGACGATCCCTGGGTCGGCAGTTCGGCTGGTTGTGGGCGGCATACGCGGTCAGTGCCTACGGCTCCGGGCTGGGGTTCGGCGCGTTGCCGCTGATCGCCGTACTGGTGCTGGAGACCAGCCCGGCCCAGGTCTCCGCGTTGGCCGCGGTGGGGCCGGCAGTGGGTGCGCTGATCGCGTTGCCGCTCGGGCCGTGGGTGGAGTTCCGCCGCAAGCGGCCGGTGATGGTCGCGATGGACCTGGTCCGGTTCGCGGCGATGATGACGATCCCCGTCGCGTACGCCCTCGGCCGGCTCGGGTTCGTGCAGTTGCTGGTCGTCTCGGTCGTCCTCGCTGCTGCCAAGATCGCCTTCGGGGCGGCCAGCGGCGCCTACCTCAAGTCCCTCGTCCGGACGGACGACCTGGTCGTGGCCAACGCGAGGTTCGAGTCGACGACCTGGAGCTCCATCGCGGTCGGGCCACCGCTGGGCGGGGCGGCGGTCGGCCTGTTCGGGCCGGTTGTCACCGTCGTGGCCGACGCGCTCAGCTACCTGCTCTCCGCGCTGGGCATCACGTCGATCCGCGGTCGAGAGGAGCACCCGCAGCGGACCGACAGGCGTCGGGTCCGAGCCGGTGATCTGCTCGACGGGTGGCGGTACCTCCTGGCCCATCCCGGTTTGCGGGCGCTGTACCTCAACCAGCTGCTCGTCGCCGGACTGATCATGGCCACCGAGCCGCTGTTGGCCGTGCTGCTGCTCGGGGAGCTCGGCTTCCCACCCTGGCAGTACGGCCTCGCCTTCGCCGCCCCCTGCGTCGGCGGACTCATCGGCTCACGCCTGGCCCCACGTGTCGTGGCCCGGTACGGCCAACACCGCATCCTTCGGGTCGTCGGCACGCTGCGCGCGGTCTGGCTGATCGGCCTCGCCCTCGTCCAGCCCGGCGTCGCCGGTCTCGCGACGGTGATCGCCATCGAGTTCGCGATCATCGTCAGTATGAGCCTGTACAACCCGGTGCTCGCTGCCTATCGGCTGGAACACACCCCCGACGACCGGGTCGCCCGCACCCTGTCGGCCTGGTCGATCAGCAGCGGCGCGGCCATCGCCATCCTCAGCGCGCTCGGCGGACTGCTCGCGCAAGCAACCAGCCCGCGTACGGCCATCGCGGTCGCGGGAGTGCTCATCCTCACCAGTCCGCTGCTGCTACCCCGCCGTCCAGAGCCCGCGCCTCGTGACTTCGTCGACGAGCGGGCAGCCGTGCGTCAGAGAGGCTTGTGGTAGACGACGATGTCGCACGGTGTGGCGAGGAACGGCAGCAGCGCAGGGTAGGCCTCGGGGAGTTCGCGCTCCCGCGCCCACCGCTCGGCGAAGGCGACCAGTTCGCGGCCGATGCCGAGGTTGCGATAAAGCGGACCCGACGTCAGCGGCCGGAACGGCGACCGGCAACGCTACTACGTCCGCGTGGCCGTGCACCGCCTGCGCCCCGTACGGCGGGGTCCGGACGTTGTCGGAAGTGACCTCCGACACTGGGGGAAGGAGTGCTTCGGCCGCCACGTTCAGCGGAGTGTGGCTCGGCCAGGGTGTTCCCGACGCACGACCGACCCTGTCCGGCGGACAGCCCGGACAGGCTGGCAAGCTTGCTGTATGGGGGACGGCGAGAGTGGTACGACTGGCATCGCCCCTACGCCGATGACCGTCGCCACAGCCGTCGACGGCGTGTTCGGTAACGCCTCTCAGCGACACTCAGACACTCGCGCGGGTCGACCGGCTCCGCGCGATTGGAGGACTCAGGACCATGGACAACGCCCCTCAGATCACGTCTGAGCGCAACGCACCACCAGCAACCCTGGTGATCTTCGGCGCCTCGGGTGACCTGACCCGCCGCAAGCTGATCCCCGCGGTGGCCAGCCTCGCCCGCCACCACCGGCTGCCCCGTGAGTTCGCCCTGGTCGGTGTCGCGCGTACGGCGATGAGTGACGAGCAGTTCGCCGACTCCGCCCTCAACGGTCACGGCCTGCGCGACCATCCGCAACTCGAAGGCGGAATCAGGTACGTCTCCGGCGGTTACGACGATCCGGACACGTACAAGCGCCTCGCCGAGACCCTCGACCAGCTCGACACCGAGCGCGGAACCGCCGGAAACCGCCTGTTCTACCTGTCGACTCCGGCCGAGGCGTTCGAGCCCGTCATCAACGGCCTCGCCGGTGCCGGGCTCAACCGTGCCCGGGAGGGCTCGTTCGCCCGGCTGGTGATCGAGAAGCCGTACGGTCGCGACCTCGCCACCGCCCGTGAGCTGGATGCGATCGTGCACTCCAGCTTCGACGAGCCGCAGGTCTTCCGGATCGACCACTACCTGGGCAAGGACACCGTCCAGAACGTGATCGCGCTGCGTTTCGCGAACTCGATCTTCCAGCCGATCTGGGACCGTAGCTGGGTCGACCACGTGCAGATCACCGTGGCCGAGACGCTCGGCGTCGGCACCCGCGGGGGCTTCTACGAGAGCGCCGGGGCGATGCGCGACATCGTGCAGAACCACGTGCTCCAGGTCCTCGCGCTCTCCCTGATGGAGCCGCCGGCCTCGTTCGACGCGGAAGGGCTGCGCAACGAGAAGGTCAAGCTGCTCCAGGCGATCCGGCTGCCCACCGACCGGGACATCGCCGACCTCGCCGTTCGCGGTCAATACACCCGCGGCGGCACCCGGGACGACCTGATGGCCGGCTACCGCGACGAGCCCGGCGTCGACCCGCTGTCGCGTACGGAGACGTACGCGGCGATGCGACTCAACGTCGACAACTGGCGCTGGGCCGGGGTGCCGTTCTACGTGCGCACCGGCAAGCGGCTGCCGGCCCGGGTCACCGAGGTGGCGTTGCAGTTCCAGCGGCCCCCGCACCTGCCGATCCCGACCGACCAGCTCACCGAACTGGACGCCGACGCGCTGATCCTGCGGATCCAGCCCAACGAGGGCATCTCGCTGCGCTTCGGCGCGAAGGTGCCCGGCCACTCGTTCCGGGTACGCACGGCGAGCATGGACTTCTCCTACGACAAGACGTTCCGGGAGGAGTCCCCGGAGGCGTACGAGCGGCTGCTGCTCGACGCGCTGCTGGGCGACCCGACGCTGTTCATCCGTACCGACGAGGTCGAGCAGTGCTGGCGGATCGTCGACCCGATCATCGAACACTGGGCCAAGGACTCGTCCCCGATCCCCACGTACGAGGCCGCATCCTGGGGTCCCACCGACGCCGAGCGCCTGATCGGCCGCAGTGGCCGTAGGTGGCGCAACGACGTCGGCGACTTCTGATCCCGGCACGGCCGCTCGATCCGTAACGTAGTTGGCCCGGCGCCAACCGCGTTGCTGCTGTCGGAAGGGCTGGTCCGTCGAGGGCCAGCCCTTCCTCATCAAGTCCTCGCCCCGTGCGCACCGCCGGTTCGGTGAAACGGGGGAGACGGTAGCCGGCGAGCCAGGTGACGGTCAGGCCGGTCCGGTGCCGGTGTCGTCGAAGACGGTGTCGTCGAACGGCGGCTCGGGGAAGGTCGAGCCGTACCTGCCGTCGAAGGCATGACGGGCGTGGGTGCGCATCCGCGGCCCGTACGTGGGGTCGGTTGCCAGTGCGGTGTAGCCGCCTTCGGGCATGCTGATGAGCCCGGCGGTGTCGGCCAGGTAGGCGTCGAAGCCCGGGTACATCAGTTCGATGCAGGGCAGGTCGTCGACGTCCAGGGAAAGCACCGGGTACTCGCCGGTCTCGTCGGGTTCGGTCACGGCGAACACCCGGCGGGAGTCCGAGCCGCCGGGCAGCAGGAAACACTCGGTGAACCGAGCCGAGACCGGACGGTAGAGCGTGGCCCAGGGCTCGCCGTACTCGGCCGCGGCCAGCTCACCGAGCGGACGCGGCGTCAGCCGGTGGCTGCCGTCCGGCGGGAACCAGCCGAACCGGGTGAGCAGGCTCGTGTCGTACGCCAGCCATCGGCGCAGGCTCGGCGGCAGCGGGCGGCCGCTGGGAAACCTCAACGTGGCCAGGACATCGGTCGGCACCGGGGTGGGTGGGCCGTCCAGCCAGGCGCCCGCCCACGGTGCGTACTCCAGGATCAGGTGCTCGGGCTTCGCCGAGATCGACGCGATCACCCGCTCGACCAGCCCCACGCCGTGCTCCGGTCCGCCCGTCTCGGAGGTGCCGATCCGATCGGTTGTGTCCGCCACGCTCGCTGATCCTCTCGACCCTCGCCGTCGATGCCCAGTGGAGGGTAACGAGCCAGTCAACCGCGACCGCCCCGAGATGGGCCGGCTCGAAGGTCGTCGTCGAGTGGGCAGGCGGTAGCAGTCGACCGCCCTCGCTTTTCGAGAATCGGTGAGGGGACCGGAGTCGCCGGATAAGGTGATGAAATGGCGGAAATGCCGACACTTGTCCTGATCCACGGTGCCTGGCACGGGTCCTGGTGCTGGGAACGCCTGTTGGTCGAACTGACGGACCTCGACGTTCGTGTCGGTGTGTTGCCGAGCACCGGACAGGACCCGGCCAGGTTGGGTGACCTGAGGGACGACGTGGTGGCGGTTCGCACGACGTTGACGGACATCACCGGTCCGGTGGTTGTCTGCGGACACTCGTACGGCGGAATCCCGGTCACCGAAGCCGCGGCCGGGCTGGACAACGTACGGCGGCTCGTCTACCTGTCCAGTCTCCCGCTCGACGCGGGTCAGTCCCTCTTCGACTTCACCAACCACGAATTCCCTTCATTCTGGGACGTGCACGAGGACGCGGGATACTTCGACGTACGCGATCCCCGGACCACTCTCTACCAGGACGTGGAATCCGGCATCGCGGACGAGATGGTGCCACGGCTCGGGCATCAGGCGCTGGCTTCGGCGACCCAGCCGGTGAACCGGGCGGGTTGGCGGGAGATCGCCAGCACCTACGTCATCTGTGCGGAAGACGCGGCGTTTCCACTGGCCGGGCAGGAGGCACTGGCCCAGCGGTGCGAATCGGTCCTGCGCCTCGACAGCGGGCACTCGCCATTCTTCTCCCAGCCCGCCACATTGGCGGAACTGCTGCGTGAAGAGCTGACCCGCGACTGACGTACCCAGCCAGCCGTGCGGTGCCGTGAGCCTACGGGGTCGCGGGGTGGGCGGCGCCGAGCTGGTGGAACATCTCCCGGTTGAGGTCGAAGGCGATCACCGCTTCGGATGCCGTCCGTTCGGACTCGGGCGCGTCCAGTGCCAGGGCGTCCAGCCGGTCGCGGTACTCCCGCTTGAACCTGCCCCGGCTCGGGATGCGATCGAACTGGTAGAACCGGGTGCCGTCGTCCGTGGTGAAGCCGTAGGTGCGGCGTACCGCGGCGGCGACGAACGCGCCGCCGGAAAGGTCGCCCAGGTAACGGGTGTAGTGGTGGGCGATGAAGCCGGCCGGCCAGGTGAAGCAGACCTCACGCAACCGGTCACGGTAGGCCTCGGTCGCGGCACCGGGCGCGATCTGCTCCCGCCACCCCGGCCCGAGCAGGAACGCGAGGTCCTCGGCCAGCCGGGGGAGCCGGGTCAACTCGTCGGCCACGAACGGACCGGCCACCGGGTCGTCGCGCATCGCCTCGGCGGCCTGTTCGAGGGTCTCGTAGAGAAAGTAGTGCTGGGCGACCAGGGCGGCGTATCCCGCGAGGGGGATCTTCCCGGCGATCAGCGCGGTGGTGTACGGGGTCGACTCGGCCGCGCGGTGGGCCGCGTCGGTTGCCGTACGGAGCCGGGCGGCGAGACCGTTCGCCTCGGTCAGAACCGGTGTGTCGTTCATCGTTTGTCCTCTGTGGATCGAATTGGCAGCACCAGCGGGGTTCCGGTGCGGGGATGGGGGAGTATCTCGATCTCGTGCCGGTACGCCGCGCTGAGCCGGTCCGCGGTCAGGACCCGTTCCGGGGGACCGTCGGTGACCAGCCGGCCGTCGGAGAGCAGCGCGATGCGATCGGCGTACGCGGCCGCCAGCCCCAGGTCGTGCAGCACGGCCACCACCGTGTCCCCGGCTCGGGCCCGAGCTCTGGCGACCCTCAGGACCAGCTCCTGGTGGTGCAGGTCGAGTGCCGCGGTCGGCTCGTCGAGCAGCAGGATCGGGGTGCGCTGGGCCAGCACCCGGGCCAGCGCCACCCGTGCCTGTTCGCCGCCGGACAGGGCGGGGAAGGGGCGGCCGGCAAGGTCCTCGATCTCGGTAAGCCGCATCGCCTCGGCGATCGCCTCGTTGTCCTGCGCCTGCTCGGGGCGCCCGGCCCATGGCGCCCGGCCCATGGCCACCACCTCGCCCGCGGTGAACGGGAACGCCAGCGTCGTACGCTGCGGCAGCATCGCCCGTCGGCGCGCGAGCTGGCCGGGTGTCCACGCGGACAGCGCCGAACCCTGGACCCGGATCTGTCCGCCGGCCACCCGGAGGTCACCGCAGAGCGCGGCGAGCAGGGTTGACTTGCCGGCACCGTTCGGGCCGACCAGGGTGAGCAGTTCGCCGGCCCGGACGTCCACGCTCACGTCCCGCAGGACGAGCCGGTCACCGAGCCGGACCCGTAGGTCGCGTACCTCGATCGGGACCGTCATGGTGACGGGCGCGGGGCGCGGTGGTGGGTTCACGCCCAGCCTCCGGCGCGGCTGCGGGTCCGGCGGAGCAGCCAGAAGAAACAGGGGCCGCCGACGACCGCGGTCAGTACGCCCAGCGGTAGTTCCTGGTAGTCGACGAGGGTCCGGGCGGCCAGGTCCGCGGCGACCACGATGATCGCCCCGCCGAGGGCGCTCGCGGGGATCAGCACCCGGTGCCCGGGTCCGGTGACGAGCCGGATCAGGTGTGGCACCACCAGGCCGACGAAGCTGATGATTCCGGTGAACGCGACCGCGGAGGCCGCGAGCAGGGCGGTTACCGTGATTATCACGATCCGCAGTCGTTCGACCGGTACACCGAGGTGCTGAGCCGGTCGCTCGCCGAGCGCGAGCAGGTCCAGCCGGCCGGCGGCGGCCAGCGCGGCGCCGATCCCGACCACGGCGCAGGGCAGGGTGACCGCGACGCTGGCCCAGGTGGCCTGGGCGAGGCTGCCCAGTTGCCAGAACGCGATGGCCCGGACCGCGTCCGCGTCACCGAAGAACATCAGCAGGCCGAGTACGGCACCGGCGACCGCGTTGACCGCGATACCGGTCAGGACCAGGGTCACCACTTCGGTACGGCCGTCGGCGCGGGACATCGCGTAGACGAGCAGGGTGGTCAGCAGTCCGGTGACGAACGCCGCCGCGGCGACGGTCCAGCCGCCGAGGGTGGAGATTCCGGTGACGATGGTGGCGGCGGCGCCGACGGCCGCACCGGAGGAGACGCCGATGATGCCGGGTTCGGCGAGCGGGTTGCCGAAGACGCCCTGCATAAGCGCTCCGGCGCAGCCGAGGGACGCGCCGACGACAACGGCCAGGCTGACCCGGGGAAACCGGACCACCCACAACGCGTTCTCGCCCTGCGCGGCACCGGGGAGCGGACCGACGGGCAGGCCGAGCCGGTGCAGGACGGAGCCGAGCACCTCGGCCGGTGACACGTGCACCTGCCCGGTGCCGGCCGCGACCAGGCAGATCAGCACCAGCCCGGCGGTCAGTCCGGCGAGGAGTATCCCGTTGCGGCGCCGGGTGCCCGGTGGGCCGACCGGTCCTGCTCCGGGGGTGCGGGACCGCGTCGGTGACGCGGTGACGGGTTCTGCGCTCACGGTCGGTTGTCCCCGCACTCGTACACCGCCTTGGCCAGGGCGCTGATGGCGAGGCCGGTTCGGGCGCCGAAGTTGAGCAGGATCCCGTCGTCCATGTCGACGATGCGCCGGTCGCGCCCGGCCGGGGTCTGCGCCACGCCCGGCATCGCGAGCAGCCCGTTGACGCCCTTGACCGATTCGAGTCCCTCGGTCATCACCAGGATCACGTCCGGAGCCGCATTGATCAGACCTTCGCTGGTCAGCGGGCGGAACTTCTCCAGTCCGATCTCGGTGCCGGCGTCGACCGCGCCGATCGCCCGGATCATCTCGTCCGAGCCGGCGCCTTCGCCTGCCATCAGGTACACCCCGGCGGTGCCGCGCAGGTAGAGGAAGGCGATGCGGGGTGGGCGACCCTCCGGTGCGGTGCGACGGGCGGCCGCGACGTCGGCGTCGACCCGGCCGACCAGCGCCTCTCCGGCAGCCGGGACGCCCAGCGCCGCCGCGATCGCCCGAATGTGCCGGGACACCGCAGTCAGGGTCTGTTCGTCGTCGATCAGCACCACCGGGATGCCGGACCGGCGGAGCTGGTTGAGCACCTCCGGCGGCCCGATGCTGTCGTCGGCGATCACGACGGTGGGGTTGAGTCGGAGAATCGCCTCACCGGAGAGGTCGTGTCCGGCCGGGGTGACCCGTGGCAGGTGGGCTGCGGCGGGGAAGGTGGTGGCGGTGTCCCGCCCCACGACCCGGTCGCCGAGGCCGAGGCTGAAGACGATTTCGGCGATCGAGCCGTACAGGTTGACCGGCAGGATCCGGCTGGTGTCGGTCACCGTCACGCTCGTACCGTCCGCGGAGGTCACGGTGACCGGCAGTCCGGCCGGCGGGTTGGTCGCCACCGGGACCACGTCTGTGGAATCGACCCGTGCGGTCGACGGGCCGCAGCCGGCGGCCGGGTCGCGGTCTGCCTCGGCGGTGGCGCCGGCGCAGCCGGCGAGGCCGAGGACGGCGAGCAGGGCCAGGGCGGCGCCGTGGGTGGGTCGGGGCCGGCGGATCATGCGGCACCGCGCCGGTTGCGGCGCCGGAGCACGAGTACGCCGACCAGCGCGGCCACGACGAGGGCCAGCGCGCCGGTCCACAGGCGACCGGTGGAACTGCTCTCGCTGACCCGGGTCACCTCGATCGGGCCGGCGGCGGCCGTCCCGCCACCCGGTCCGTCGACCGGGCCGGTCACCGCTGTGCCGGTGGCCGGCGTACCGGCGGCGCTCGACGTGCCGGCCGGTCCCGGTGCGGTGGTGGTGGGCCGGGTGTCGGGGCGGGTGGTGGCGGCACCGGTACGCGCCGGCGTCGGGCCGGTGGTCGCCCCGGCGGTCGGGGCAGGTGGTGTCGCGAAGCTCACCGGGACGAGTACGTCCTGCGTACGGTCACTGGTGCGGGTGTGGTCGCTGCGGGTGGCCACCACGCACCTGCGTACGGTGCAGTCGACGTCGCCGATCTTCGCGCTGACCTTGATCTGGACCCGGAACGTGCCGTTCGGGCCGTACGGGATGGCCAGTCCCTCGCCGTACGAGGGTGGGTTGGACGAGATCCAATGGGAGGCGCCCGAAGTGCCGCTGGTGTCCGCGCCGCCGCCGCACGGTGAGGGCAGCACGCCCTTGTCGTTGTCGACGCAGTACGCGACGTAGATCCCCTTGTTGGTGTCGTAGCCGGAGCCGGAGACGGTGATCGTCTCCCCGGCCCGGTTGATCCCGGCCGTCTTGCCGACCGTGAGGCGTTGTCCGTTCGGGCCCTGACCGACCGTGTCGGCGGAGGCTGTTGAGGGGGGCAGCACGCCGGTCGCGACCGCGCTGAGCAGGAGGACCGTGCCGGTGAGGCGACGGCGCAGCCCTGGACGAGTGGACATCGGGATTACTCCGGTTGGTTGACGACCGACTGATAAGGGTTGCCTAACCTAAGACTGGATGCAGTCGAAGGACAAGCGTCTGACCGGCTCGTTTCTTGTGGATCAACAGCGTCGACCTGTTGTCCGGGTGCCGGGTTGACCGCAACTTAGCCGAGGCTAACCTAAGTTGCTCTTGGGGGAACGTGTTCCCCCGGTCTTCTCGGAAAGGAAGCAGGATGGGCAGACTGAACGCCGGCAACGCCCGGCGTACGTCGCTGCGATGGACGGCCGCGGTTGTCCTCGGTGCCGCCGCCTCGATCGTCGCGGTGGCACCCGTGGCGGCGGCCCCGGTGGACGTCACCGCAGGTGACCTCGACTGGGGATTCAAGGCCTCGTTCCGTAACTACGTGTCCACCGGTAACGGCAATCCGCCGATCGCGGTCGCCGACGGTGCCACCCGCAACGCGGACGGCACCTTCAGGTTCGCCGCCCTCGACGGCTCGTACGACCCGGCGACCGGGGCGGCGACCGTCCACTACGGCGGCACGGTGGTGCTGTCGTACCCGGCTCACTTCTTCAAGATCACCATGGCCAACCCCACGGTGGTCCTGGCAGGGGAAACGGGATCGCTGCTCGCCGACGTCGACCTTGAGGTCAGCGGCGGCGGTTTCGAGCCGGTGTCGGTCGACCAGGCCGCGATCGCGACCCTGGACGCGTCCGCCGGCCCGCAGTCCTCCGGCACGACGGTGACCTGGACCAACCTGGCCGCGACCATGACCGAGATCGGGGCGTCGGCGTTCGCCGGCTTCTACGGTGCCGGCACGGTCCTGGACCCGGCGACGTTCAGTTTCACCTCCGCCGGAGCGCCGGCGGCGCCGGCCGTCTCGGTCACCCCGTCGACCGGCATCGACCCGGAACAGGCGACCGTCACCGTCACCGGCTCGGGCTTCAACCCCGACGGTGCCGGCGGCAACGGCGTCTACGTCGCCTTCGGACCGAAGAACGACACCGACTACTGGGTCAACGCCCGGCGCTACAAGTCGGTGAAGTGGGTGAACAAGAACGTCACCACCCCGAGCGCGGGGCAGGACACGCTGAACGGCGACGGAACCTTCAGCACCACGCTGTCGGTCGCCGCGAAGTACACCGACGGCAACGGCAACGCCGTCGACTGCACCACGGTGCAGTGCTACATCCTGACCTTCGCCGCGCACGGCTTGGCCGACCGGAGCCAGGACACCTTCACCCCGGTCAGTTTCGCCGGCACCCCCGGGTCCGGCGGCAGCGCCGAACAGGAGATCACCGCGCAGGTCCGCCAGACCGGCGCGCTGATCCTGGCCTCGGCCGGATCGACCGTCGCCCTCGGCGCGGTCGACCCCGGCGGTACGGCGACCGGCAACCTCAACAAGGTCACCGTCACCGACCAGCGGGGCACCAACGCCGGCTGGAGCCTGGTCGGCCAGGTGGAGAACTTCACCAGTGCCGCCGGTGGTGTGATCGCCGCCGACAACCTCGGCTGGACGCCGAATGCGTCGGTGGTGAACGACGGGCTGGTCGGCACACCGGGAGTGGTCACGTCGGGCGCGGTGGCCAACCCCGGTGCGGGCACGGGTCTGGGCACCGCCCGGGCTCTGTGCACCTCGGCGGCCGGCGCGAGCGCCGGACAGTTCGAGTGCGGGGCACGGCTCGACCTCGGTGTACCGGCGTCAACCTCGCCGGGTGACTACACCGCGACCCTGACCGTCACCCTGTCCTGACCCCTACGGCAGCGGCGTCCGATCTGTGGACCGGACGCCGCTGCCGCCGCCCCTTCCGCGGAGCTGCACATGATCCACCGATCGCTGCCGGCGCTGGCCGTGGCCCTGATCGCCGTCCTGTCCGCGTCGCCCGGCCATGCCGCGCCCGCGGCGTCACCCGCTGCCGACATCACCTGGGCGGTGCAACCCTCCAGCGCCTCCGGACCCACCGGGCGCAGCTACTTCGCCTACGACGCCAGCCCCGGACAGCGCATCGACGACCATGTCGCGATCACCAACCTCGGCAGCACGCCGTTGACGCTCACCGTGTACGCCACCGACGCGTTCACCACCATCGACGGCGGATTCGGGCTGCTGCCGGCGAGCCAACCTCCGACCGGGCCCGGTGCCTGGACGAGCGTCGGGTCGCGTACCCGGACGGTCCCCGCCGGGCAGCGGGTGGTCGTCCCGTTCCACCTCGACGTACCCGCCAATGCCACACCGGGGGACCACAGCGGTGGCCTGGTCGCCTCGGTGACCGGGGTGGGCACCGACGCCGGCGGGCAGCGGGTCAACCTGGACCGGCGGGCCGCCGCCCGCATCTACCTTCGCGTGGCCGGGCCCCTGCACCCGTCGCTCCAGGTCGAGACGCTACGGGTGACGCACCACAACCCGCTGAACCCGTTCGGCGGCGGCACCATGACGATCCGCTACCAACTGCGCAACACCGGCAACGTACGGATCGGTGGCACCGGTCAGGTCGCCGTCACCGGCCTGCTCGGCTGGTCCCTGGCCCGTACCGGGAACCTCGAACTGCCCGAGCTGCTACCCGGATCGGCCATCGAGGTACGCGAGCGGGTCACCGGGCTACCGGCAGCCGGCCGGCTGACCGTCGCGGTCCTGGTGACCCCATCCACGATGGACGTACCGCTGCCTCGGGTGACCCGTACCAGTGGTGTCTGGGCCCCACCGTGGCTCCTGGTCGCGGCGCTGGCGCTGCTCGGCGTGGTCGCGGTGGTCCGGCGCATCCGACGCCGCCCGGCCCGCCGCACCGCCGACGCCCCGGTACCCGCCCCCGAGGCCGGTAGGACCGCCCCCGAGGCGGCTGTGACCGGTTCCGGGGGACCCGGCAGCGAGGCCGTGGCGGCCACCGACGGGCGGGTGTGACGGTGGCCGGCGTCCCCGCCCTGATGTTCGTGACCACGGTGCTGGCCACCGCCGTCCTGGCTCCGGCCACCCCCACCGCATCCCCGACCGGGTCGGCGCCCGTGATCACCATCGACCGGGACCGGACGGCGCCCGGCGACCGGATCATGGTCCGGCTCGGTGGCTGGCCGGCCGGCACCACCGCTGTCGAGATCTGCGGCAACAACGGCCGGCGCGGGTCGGCGGACTGCGCCGTGCACGACTCGCTGCAGACCTACGTCTCGACGGCCGGGACCGCGACCATCACCCTGACCGTGACCGCGCCGCCCGTCGGCTGCCCGTGCGTGGTCCGGGTGACCAGCCTGAACGGCAGCCTCGGCGGCACGGTGCCGGTGGTCGTCGCCGGGGTCACCGCCCCGCCGGTGCCACCGGAAACCATGGCGGCGTCGCCGGGCGTCGCCGCGATCGAGGTCACCCGGGTCGCCGTGACGGGGGACTGGTCCTGGCCGGCCCTGCTCGGCGGCCCGGCGACACGCATCCTGCTCGTCGACGTACGCAACAACGGCACCGCACCGGTGGTCGAACCCGCGATCACGGTGACGCTCGGCCGGGGTGCCAACCCGACCGGGTTCGTGCCCCCGCCCCTGCTCGACACCCTGCAACCGGGCGAGCAGCGGACCGTACGTCTACCGATGACCATCGGTGCGCCCGCCGTCGGCAGCTACACCGTCCGGGGTGAGGTGGGCGGGCCGGACGGGCCGGCCCGGTTCAGTGCCACCATCGTCAGCTACCCGTGGGGACTGGTCGGTGTCGCCGCCGTTCTCGTCGCCGCGTTCGCCCTGGCCGAGCTGCGCCGCTCGCGCCGACCCGCCCGCCGGCCGGCTACTCCGGCCCACCCACGACCAGCATCCGCTCCGCCCACGCCGCCCGGGCCGGGCGCCGTGGACGGTCGGCACTGATCCACCCGGGCGGCCTGCCCGAGGCAGGCCGGGTGCCGGTCGGTCAGCGGGTGCCGGGCCGGTCGGGGAGGCGGTCGAGCCGGCGGGTGACGATCGGGATGACGATCAGCGCGGCGACGACGTGCGACAGGGCGAGCATCACCTTGGTCGAGGTCGCGGTGGCACCGGCGAGGTACGGCCCCGCCATCGACACCACGGTCAGCGCGATCGTCGTCCACAGGTAGGTACGGGCGGGGCGGCGGGCGTACCGGGCGAGCAGGACCGCGAGGATCGTGCCCCAGAACACGGAGATCACCGTGCCCATGGCGAACATGCCGACGTTGACCGGCTCGGCGACCGTGGCGCCCGTGCCTCCCGCCATCATCGGCACCCCCACCGCGCGGGCGGCCAGGCCGAAGATCTCCGTCGCGACGGCCGCTGCCAGTCCGGCCAGCGCGCTGACCTGCCACACCGGCCGGGTGGTGAGCATGTTGTCGGCCCGGATCGTGATCGTGTTCATGGTGTCTCTCCCGTTGTCCGGTTGTTTGGTGCTTCTGTGGGAAAGACGAAGCAGTGCTGTCCGGTTCGACAGATCCGGCCGAGGAAACTTTTTTCCGGTAAGCATGTCGAGGACGGTGCGGCGGCTCCGTTCACCAGGTGACAGCGCCGGCACGGTGCACGAACCGGAAGGAACGACCCTGATGAAGTACCTGCTGATGATCTACGGCAATCAGGAGAAGTGGGATTCGATCCTGGCCGAGAACTGGCCCGAGGAGATCGCCAAGCAGGACGCGTTCAACCGGAAGTACCAGGCGAACGGCGAGCTGCTCGGCGCGTACGGGCTGGCCGACGCGGCGGCGAGCCGGCTGGTCCGGCGTACGGACGGCGCCCCGGCGGTCACCGACGGGCCGTACCTGGAGACGAAGGAGTACATCGCCAGCTTCTACCTGTTCGACTGCGAGAACGAGCAGCGGGCGTACGAGATCGCCGCCGAGATGCCGTGGGCGCACATCGAGCCGGTCGAGGTGTGGCCGATCCTGCACGAGGCGCCCGCCAGCCTGTGAAGGTCGATCGGGGGGTCGAGGACCTGCTGCGCGAGCTGGCGCCGCAGGTCCTCGGCGCGCTGGTCCGCCGGTACGGGCAGTTCGACACCTGCGAGGACGCGACCCAGGAGGCCCTGCTCCGGGCTGCGGTGCGCTGGCCCACCGAGGGCGTACCGGACAACCCCCGCGCGTGGCTGATCACCGTCGCCACCCATCGCCTCCTCGACGAGGTGCGCAGCGAGCAGGCGCGGCGGCGGCGCGAGGAGACGATATTCGCCGCCACCCCGCAGTCGGAGCTGCTCGGCCGGCCCGCGGACGTCGAGCCGGACGCCGACCGAGACGACTCACTCGCCCTGCTCTTTCTCTGCTGCCACCCGGCGCTGTCGCCGCCCAGCCAGATCGCGCTGACCCTGCGCGCGGTCGGCGGTCTCACCACCGCCCAGATCGCTGCGGCGTTCCTGGTCCCCGAGGCGACCATGGCACAACGCATCAGCCGGGCCAAGCAGACCATCAGGAGCAGCGGTACGACCTTCGCGCTGCCCGAGGGAGCGGAGCGGGCCGAGCGACTGCGTGCCGTACTGCACGTGCTGTACCTGCTCTTCAACGAGGGGTACACCGCCACCACCGGGCCGGAGCTCACCGCGCCCCGGTTGTCCGACGAGGCGATCCGGCTCACCACCTGGCTGCGACGACTGCTGCCGCACGACGGTGAGGTGACCGGGCTGCTGGCCCTGATGCTGCTCACCGAGGCCCGCCGGCCCGCCCGTACGGCGCCCGACGGCTCCCTGGTGCCGCTCGACGAACAGGACCGCCGTACCTGGGACCGAAAACTGATCACCGAGGGGCTCAACCTCCTCACGGAGGCACTGGACCGGGGCCCGGTCGGCCCGTACCAGGTGCAGGCCGCCATCGCCGCCGTCCACGACGAGGCCGAGCACCTGGACGCCACCGACTGGCCCCAGGTACTCGGCCTGTACGACCTGCTGGAACAGCTCGCACCGGGCCCGATGGTCACGCTCAACCGCGCGGTCGCCGTTGCCATGGTCCACGGACCGTCGGCGGGGCTGGTCCTACTGGAAGCGCTGGGCGCCGACAACCGGATGGCACGCCACCACCGTTTCCTTGCGACCCGCGGCCACCTGCGCGAGATGGCCGGCGAACGGGATGCCGCCGCAGCCGACTTCCGGGAGGCCGCCCGCCGTGCGACCAGCCT
This sequence comes from Micromonospora sp. NPDC004704, assembly GCF_053601675.1. Taxonomy (NCBI): domain Bacteria; kingdom Bacillati; phylum Actinomycetota; class Actinomycetes; order Micromonosporales; family Micromonosporaceae; genus Micromonospora; species Micromonospora sp. NPDC004704. The sequence continues at coordinate 191,652 of NZ_JBSGCD010000001.1, forward strand.
CCCGGAGCGCCGCCACCTCACCGCCCGCGCCGCCCGCCTCGACTGACGGGTCACGACGTGTGGGCTCCGGAAGGTCGGTGGACCTGATCGTCGATGATGCTGCCGGCGTTTTCACCCGAACATGTGCTTTATTCGCATAAGCCGTGCTTGTCCCCATGATCTCCGTACCGTGAATTTCCATGGTTGCGACGATGCGCAGCCTCCGCGCGACAGGTCGGTGCGGCGGTGTCCGATATGAAGGGCAGGGAAGTGTTATGTCCGGTTGTCACGGGGGCTACGGAGATCCCGAACAGTCCGCACCGCGGCCGACGGGGCGGCGATGGCTTCTGGCCACGGGCCTCGTAGCCGGGGGTGTGGCGGCGGGTCTGGCGGGCCTTGCCGCCCTCACCCCGGTCGGGGACAGCGCCCCCACCGGTCCGAGCCTGGAGCGGCTCGCCGCGACCGGCGCCCCAGAACCCGCCCCCGGCATGAATTCGGAGGGTGCGTCGCCCGACGGGCCCCACGAGGTGAAGCCCGTGCCCTGTGACGCGGGGGAGCTCGTCGCCGCGATCGCGCTCGCCAACGCCGCAGGCGGAGGCGATCTCAAACTCGCGTCGAAGTGCACCTACACCCTCGCCGCCGTCGTGGACCGAGGTGACGAGAAGATCAGTGACAGGTCCGGCCTGCCGGTGATATATCAACCGATCAGCATCGTGGGTGAGGGCGCCACCATCGTGCGGGACGCGAAGTCCGAAGAATTCCGGTTCTTCACCGTCCGGGATGGTGGCGAGCTGAAGCTGAGCGATCTCACCCTGTCGAACGGACGTGCCGCCGACGGCGGCAGCATCCGGATCGACCATGGCGGCACCGCGGTCGTCGAGCGCACCACGATCACCGAGAGCGCCGCGCTCGCCCCCGAGGGAGGTGGCGGTGGGATCTTCAACGATGGCCACCTGACCCTCGTCGAAGGCAAATTCCGTGACAACAACGCCGCAGGTTGGGCGGGCAGGGGTGGGGGCCTGCTCAACGGGGGTGTCCTTACGGTGAAGTGGACGGAGTTCACCAACAACCGTGCCGGCGGGTTCGGTGGCGGGTTCGCGAACTACCAGGGCGCGGCCGACATCAGCGAGAGCACCTTCGTCCACAACGCCGCGGGCGAGGGCGGCGGTATCGCCAGCTACGCCGCCCGGACCAAGGTCTGGCAAACCAGGGTCACCGCCAACACCGCCAGGGTTGGCGGCGGCGTCGCCAACAAGGACGCCACGATCACCCTTCGCGACCTCACGATCGACCACAACACCTCGGACGTTGCCGGCGGCGGGATTTCGACCGTCCAGGGTCTGCTCACCGTCGACGACAGCACCGTCGTGGACAACAGCACGGCCGGGGACGGCGGCGGCATCTCCGCCGAGCGGTCGACAGTACTCGTACGGCACAGCGAGAGCAGCCGTAACAAGGCGCTCGGCCCGGAGTCGAAGGGCGGCGGCGTCTCCGTAGCAGGGGGACAGGCGTCCCTGTTCAGAAGCAAGGTGACCGAGAACAGCGCCGCCGAGAAACCGGGCGGTGTGTTCGCGAAGGATGTCGCGGTCAAGGTCGACGACCAGACCGTCATCAGCGGAAACCAGCCGTGCGGGAACGCTCGGCAGGAAGTTGGCACCTGCCTGGGCTGATCACCGCCAGGCGAATCCTCGGCCGAAAGCGGAACCGCCAAGCACTCCGGGGCGCACCCGGCCATCCCGGCACACGATCCGTCGGATCGTTTTCCCGGAAGGCCGGGTGCGGCCTGCTACCTACCCGACCGGTGGTGGGGCGGGGCGGGTGCGGCCCCGGTACGCCCTCGGGCTATTCCCCAGCCGGGAAGGCGTAGCTCGACGGCGGGTCCGCCTGCTGCGCGGGGGTGCCGTAGACAACCGCGATCTCGTCGTGCGCGTGCAGGATGATCCCCGCCGGGTTTCCGGTGGCGGGCTTGCCGTTGACGTACGCCTGGAGCACCTTGCCGTCACCCGCGTGGAGCCCGCCGATCTGGTCGGCCGACAGCGACACCTGCCACTCGGTGAACAGTTGCCCCAGGCTGAAGTCGGCCTGCACCGGCGATTCGATGTGCAGCACCCCGGTGGTGTCGTGGGTGTGCAACGGGCTGATCTGCCCGGCGGACTCGTCTATGCCGAGGCTCGCCGGCACTACGACCGGCTGCCCGTCGACGAAGACGTCGAGGTGGGCGTGGATGTGCTCGACGGTGCCCTCGGCGCCGAGCATGGGCAGCCCGGCGGCGCGTACCTGGGTGCTGGCGTCGGAGGGTGCCGACCACGGCGGCTGGTCCGTGCGTCCCTGGGCGGTGGCGAGAGGTGTGGCCGGGATTGTCTGCGCGGCTGCCCCGTTGTCCGGTCGGTCGAGCGTGACCACCAGGCCGACGGCCACCAGGACCGCCGCGACCAGGCCGATCGCCGCGCCGGTCAGCAGTCGCCGTACCCGGCGCTCCCGGTGCCTCGCGCGCTGCGTTGCCCTGCGGGCCGCGGCGGCGCGTTCCTTCCGACTCTCACTCGGCATGGTCGTCATCCCTCGCAATGTGCGCATGAAGAATCAGCCGGGCTCCTCGGCCGACGGGCCGGCGGATCACCCGGCAGGGGTGTCTGACCGCACCCGACCTGGTGGGCGGTGGCGCGGCAGGTCCAACGATGCGCGGTCCGGGTGGGAAAACCCGGGGAGTCTCCTGGACGTTTGTTAAATGCCGGCCGTCAGCCTCGGCGGCGGGCGTCCTCGAGGTAGCGCAGCACCGCGGCGACCCGGCGGTCCGCGCGGTCGGTGGGCGCCAGGTCGAGCTTGGCGAAGATGCTCCGGATGTTCTTGTGTACGGCGCCGTCGGTGACGACGAGCCGTTCGGCGATGGCACCGTTCCCCAGCCCCTCGGCCATCAGCGCCAGTACGTCATGTTCCCGGGGGCTGAGCCGTTCCAACGGCGTGGCCGGTCGGGTCCGGGCCAGCAGTTGGGCGACCACGTCCGGGTCGATGGCGGTTCCCCCGTCCACCACCCGGTGCAGCGCGTCCAGGAACTCCTGCACCCGACCGACGCGCTCCTTGAGCAGGTAGCCGAGGCGGGCGCTGCCCTGGGCGAGCAGGTCGGTGGCGAAAGCCTGCTCGACGTACGCCGACAGCACCAGCACGGCCAGCCCCGGTTGCCGACGCCGGGCCTCGACGGCCGCCACGATGCCCTCGTCGGTGTGTGTCGGCGGCATCCGGACGTCAACGATGGCCACGTCGGGAACGTGCGCGTCGATGGCGGTCAGGAACTCGTCGGGCGTTGCGGTGGCGGCCACCACGTCCAGGGACTCCGCCCGCAGCAGCAGGGCGAGGCCCTCGCGCAGCAGCGGGTCGTCTTCGGCGATCAAAATCCGCATGGCAGCCTCACCATCAGGTCGGTGGGACCGTCGACCGGGCTGACCAGCTCGAACGTCCCGTCGTGCGCTTCGACCCGGCGGCGGATCCCGACGAGTCCCGAACCGCCGTGCTCGTCGGCCCCACCCCGTCCGTCGTCGGTGATCCGCACAACGAGTTGGTCCTCACGGCGACGAAGCTTAACGGTGGCGTACCTGGCCTCGCTGTGCCGAGCGATGTTGGTGAGCGCCTCGGCGACCACGAAGTACGCCGTCGCCTCGACGGTCGCGGCGCACCGGTCCGACACGTCGGCGTCCACCCGGCAGGTCACCGGGCAGTCCGCGGCCAGGGCGGTGAGGGCGTCGGCGAGGCTGCGATCGGTCAGCACCGGCGGCAGGATGGTGCGTACGACGGCACGCAGCTCGGCGAGCGCCTGCTCGGCGGCGTCCTGGGCGCGGTCGATGATCGCCTCGGCGTCGGACGGGTTACGCGCCAGCGCACGACGCGCCGCGCCGAGCAGGACGTTGACCGCGACCAGCCGGTTCTGGGTGCCGTCGTGCAACGACCGCTCAATCCGCCGCAGCTCGGCGGCGTGCGCGTCCAGGGCGGCGGCCCGTGTCGCGGTCAGTTGCGCGACCCGGATGGTCAGGTCGGTGCCGGGATCGGGTGACAGCAGTCGTCGACCGGGCCACGCCTGCAGCCGGGCCATGTACGGGGTGAGAGTCACCAGCACGACGAGCCATCCCAGGCCCATCAGGCTCACCACGAGCGCGCCGGGCAGGTTGTGCACGTGCACGAGCGCCAGCGTGTCGGAGGCTTCCGATGGTGGTACGAGGTACCACCACAACGGGAGGGTGCCGTCGGTCACCACGTACAGGGGCAGCGTCGCCCCGGACAGGCCGAGAATGAACCCGAGGGTCGCGTGGCACACCACCCAACCCAGCTCCCTGCGGACCGCGCGGTCCCGCACGACGGCGCCCAGCCGGTTCGGCACCGGTTCGGGGCCGATGATCTCCGGACCCCAGCGGGAGAGCCGGGCGCGTTCCCGGTCGGCGACGACCCGTAGCACCCGTAGCGCGACCGGTATCAGGAGCAGGCCGATGCCGAGCAGGCACAACAGTGCGACGACAGCCAGACAGATCAGTGTCACCAGGGCCAGCAACCCGGTGCCCAGCCCGCCGACGAGATGTTCGAGGGCGTCCAGGGCGGCTCGGGAGCGGACGCTCACCGCCTGTCGCCAGCGCTGCCCTCTGGCCGGCGGCGTGCCGTCGCGGATGTCGTACGCGCCGGAACTCGGCATCGGTACCTCCGTGGTCGGAAGGGTTCGCGGGGATCGGAGATTTCGATGATCCGGAGACCATACGACACCGCCGGTGCGCCCGCGCCGGTCGTGAACCGAACAGGGTGGCGTGCGGGTAGCGCCGTCTCGCTCATCTCATTCGACGACCCGTGTCGGGGATTCGACGGCCGGTCGGTAGCCGAGCCGTCCCCGGGTCGCGATCAGCAGTACCAGCGCCCCGGCGGCGGAGGTGAGCAACAGAACGTGGGTCGAGTTCTGGGCGGTGGCGATGGTGGGGAACATCGAAGCCCACGCGACCGAGATGAAGGTGTTGACGCTGACGTGCAGCAACATGACCGGCGGCAGGCTTTCGCCGGTCCGATTGAACGCCCAGGTCAGGACCACGCTCAGGGCGGTGGCCGCGACGAGGAACTCGCCGACCATCAGCCAGGTCACGTCCGGCCATCCGCCCCACTCGCTGAGGAACAGCGGAAGATGCCAGGCGCCCCACAGGGGCCCGAGGATGATCGTGCCGACGAGTGGCCCGTATCGCCGCTGCAGGCGCGGGGTGGCGAAGTCGCGCCAGCCGGGCTCCTCCGCGATGCCGGTGCTGATCATCTGTAGGACGAGGACCGGCAGGTAGACCAGGAGTGCCGTGGCGGGAGGCGCCTGGATGGAGCCGCCGGACAGTGCGACGGAGGTGATGGTCAGGGCGGCGGGGACGCCGATCAGGACCGACAGGTACCACCGCCAGCCGATCCGCCACCGCAACATCCGCGCGACCCAACGGCGGAGCCCGGCCCTACCGTCGGCGACCGCGGTCACGATGAACGCCGCCGTGATCGGGCCGAGGTAGGCGCCGGGTAGAACGCCGAGGGTCTGCGTGGTGCCGAGAATCGTCGGGAAACGGAAGTCGAGCACTCCGAGCCCGGTGGCCGAGAGGACGTACGGGATCCAGGCGACCCAGCTCAGCAGATTCGCCAGCGCGAAGAAACTGAGCAGTGGACGGCGGCGGATGAAATTGCGAATTCCGCTGTCGCCGGGACCCGTACCGATAACCACCGGACTCGCTGTCGCGACCATGTTGTCCTCCTCGAAAGGGCTGTTGACTTTCATGAGGAAGTCCATCAGTCGCTTCTCGCCGAGTCTCTACCGTGGACACCCGAACCGAGGTACAGCCTGGGGTACCACCGGAGGACTGGTGGTCATCGACGCCGGTTCCGGTAGTGGTGGATGATCAGCGCGGTGGCGCAGGCCAGCGCCGTCAGACCGAACCCGGAACCGACGAACAGGTTGGCGCCGGCGGCGGAGGCCACCACATTGGCGGCGACGCTGATTGCCAGCAGCAGCCAGAGCAGGGGTCGAATGACTGTGTACCGTGAGCTCGGCACCGGTACGGGCTCACGCGTCACGGGCGCTTCGGGGGATTGATACGGATCGGGCACGGCGCACTCCCTGTGGAATCGGCGTATTGGGCGCCTCAACGCTAGGAGCCGCCGTCACCGGGAGCGATCCAGCCAACGAGTCAGTTGTGGTACAGCAGGCTGTACCACCCGGTCGACTCCGCTGATGCCGACACGGCGGTGGCCGCCGACCCGCAGGGGTCGACGGCCACCGGTATCAGAGGTGATCAGATCCCGCCCACACGCGAGTCGCAGGCCGTGACCGGATCGAGGGTGACGTCCAGGGTCGACACGAAGCCGGCCTGGATCTGTTGCTGGTGCACCTCGGGGATCCAGCCGTCCTTGGCCACGATCACCTGGTACTTGCCCTTCGGCAGCCAGTAGGCGTAGTGCCCCTGGCCGTCCGCGCTCAGGGTGTAGCCGCCGTCGGCGAGGTTCAGCCGTACCGTCGCCTTGACCGGTACGCGTTCCCCGTCGCAGGTCTGGCCGGTGACCGTGCCCTGGACCTTGCCCCAGTTGTTCGGCGCCGAGACGTTCAGCTCCACGTCGACCGCCGGTACCGCGTACGGGGTGTCCGAACGCAGGGCCAGGTCCGAGTGGTAGGTGCCGGGCTGGGCGATCCCCTTCTCCGCGGTGGCGGTCAGGGTCAACGTGATCTTTTTCGAGGCACCCGGTGCCAGGGTGAAGTCCGCCGGCGTGGTGGCCAGCCACGGCGCGTCGCCCGCACCGTCGCAGTCACCGAGGTCACCGAGGCGCTCGGACTCCTTGCCGGGAGTTCCCGGTGCCGGAGCACCACCCAGCTTGTACGCCCCGCACGCCAGCGCACCCCGGTAGACCGGGAAGCCGACGTTCGGCAGTGCCTGCCAGGCGTTCGTGGCCGGATCGTAGGCCACGGTCCGGTTGGTGAGCCCGGACGAGTTCCCGGTCACCCCACCCGCGATCACCAGGAGGCCACCCGCGGCGGCGTACTGCGAGCCCCACAGGTCGATCGGCAACTCGGGCAGCGCGGTCCAGGCGTCGGCGGCCGGGTCGTAGGAGAACCCGTCCTTGTACGACGTCCCACCGGCCACGCCACCGGCGCAGTACGCGCTGCTGCCGATACCGCCACAGGACATCCACGCCACGCTGTGCGGGTACTTCGCACCGGTGGTGAAGCTACCCGACGCGGGGTCGAAGACGACCACGTTGTCCGACGGCGTGCAAGCACCGTCGGCGCAGCCGCCGACCAGGTAGACCTTGCCGTCGATCACCGCCGTGCCGGCAGCCGCGCGGGCCGCCGGGTTGGTGGCGTCGAGAGTGCCCCAGGCACCGGTCGCCGGGTCGAACACGTCGACCGTGGTGACCGGCGCGCCGCTCTCGCTCCAACCACCGAGGAGGTAGATCTTGTCGTCGACCACGGCGGCCGCCGACTTCCCCCGCCCGGTGGGCAGGTCCGGCAGGTTGCTCCACGCGTTGCTCTCCGGGTCGTACACCCAGGCCTTCTTCTCGGTGCCGGTGCCGTTCGCACCGCCGAAGGAGTAGACCTTGCCGCCCACGGTCGCACCGGCGTTGTCGAAGATCGCCGACGGCATGTCGGCGATCCGGCTCCACGCGCCCTCGGCGGTCGGACCGGCCGCGGCCGGCCCACCGGTGACGCCGGAGTACCTGGCCCCGTTCTGGGCCGGGGTCAATCCCTTCATCAACCGCTCGGTCAGTGCCGCTCCCGGCTTGGAGAGCAGCTCGAACTGACCGGACCGCTCGAGCACCTCCACGTTGGCCGGGGCGCTACCGGTGTTCTTGACGGTCACCGTGGTGGTACGGGTGCTGCCGTACGGCTGGTGCGACTCGACCGTGGCCGGCCCGATCGTCAGCCGACCCGACTTCAGGGCGAAGTCGGCCTTGCGGGTCCCGTTCGCGACCACCGTGACGCTCTTCGCCAACGGCTGGTACGGCGCCTTCGCGGCGCTCACCGAGTGGGCGCCGGTCAGGCTGGAGAAGAACCAGTAGAACCCGTCACCGATGTTCGGGTCGTCCGGCGTCGCCACCGAGACGCCCTTGTCCAGCGGCTGGTCCACGCTGCTCACCGTCGCACCGTTGAGCGCGGCGCCGGTGTTGGCGTCGGTGGTGAAACCGGCGACCAGGCCACCCGGGATCGGGGTGCAGATCCGGTTTATCAGCTGGAGGTTGTCCAGCTGCCACCACCAGGAGAAGCTGCCGGCGTACCGGAACCGGATCACCGCGTTCGCGCTGCCGGCGGCCGGGGTGAGCGGTACCTCCTCCACGACCGGACCGCGCCGGCTGGCACTCTGGTGCCAGACGTTGGTCCAGTTCTCGCCGCCGTCGGTCGAGACGTCGATGTCGGCGGTGTTGGTCCCACCGGTCAACCACATGTCGCTGTTGAACTTCAGGTACGGCGCGCTCACCCCGGTCAGGTCCAGCACCGGACTGCGCAGGTCGGTGTCCTGCGTCGGGCCGTTGCCGAGGTGGTCGCTGTCGACGATGGCGAAGCCGCCGGTGCCGCCGGTCAGGTTGCCCCGGCTCCCCTCGTCGACGAACGTCCAGCCGCCGCCGTCGGTCCGGTTGACCACCGACCAACCCTCGGGGGCGGAGGTGCCGTCGAAGGACTGGGTCAGCAGCGGGTCGCCGACCGAGGGGGAGTAGCCGGCGACGGTGCAGCCCGGGTCGACCGGCACCGAGATGTTCGCCGTGGTGGCTCCGACGCCGAGTTCCAGCGTGGTTTCCACCTGGCGGTAGCCGGGGTAGCGGGCGGTCGTCTTGACCTTGTAGGCGGTGTTGCCCGGCACGGTGAACGAGTACGTGCCGGTGCTCGGGTCGGTGAACACCGGCCCGCCCGGCCGCCCTGGTACCTCGATCGAGGCGTACAGCGGCCAACCGTGACCGGAACCGTCGGTGACCTTGCCGGTGACGGTCACCGGCGGGGTCTCGACCAGCGCGAAGTTCTTCGTGACCGCGCCGCCCTCGGGAACCGTCAGGGTGACGGTCTGGTCGGCGTAGCCGTAGGCGCTCGCGGTGACGGTCTGCTCGCCGGCCGCGACGGTCAGCGAGTAGGTGCCGTCCGCGCCGGTGGTCGCGCGGCGCGGACCGGCGGTGACGGTCGCACCGGCCAGGACCGCCCCGGTGGCACTGTTGGTGACGGTGCCGGTGGCCTGACCGACCGGGCCGCGCGGTGCGGCGGTGACCGCCTGGTACGCGTTGAGCCGGCCCTCGCCGAAGACGTTGTTGTCGTCGACCGTGCCACCGCACTCGAGCGCGTCGACGTCGGTGGCGGTGTCGTCGAGCAGCGCCTCGGTGGCGGGGACGTCGCCGCGCAGGGTCGGTGCCGCCGACCAGATCAGCGCGACGGCGCCGGAGACGTGCGGGGCGGCCATCGAGGTGCCGTTGAAGTTCGCGTACCCGTTGCCGGGAACGCTGGAGCGCACGTTGGATCCGGGCGCCGAGACGTTCGGCTTGGTCAGACCGCTGACACTGGGCCCGCGGCTGGAGAAGTACGAGATCGCGTTGTTCACGTCGTACGAGCCGACCGCGTACGCGTTCGGGCTGTCACCGGGGGAGTTGGCCGACCCGCAGCCCGCCTCGCCGCTGTTGCCGGCGCTGAAGCTGGGGAAGATGCCGGCGGCCCGCCAGGCCACGATCGTCTGCTCGTACCAGGGGTCGCCCTGGCCACCGCCCCAGGAGTTGTTGACCACGTCCGGGTGCAGGTCGGGCCGGGGGTTCTGGCCGTTGAGGTCGGTCGGGGCGAGCACCCACTGACCGGCGGCGAGCAGCGAGGTCTCGGAGCAACCGAGCTGGTTCTCGCAGCCCTTCGCGGCGATCCACTTGGCGCCGGGCGCGACACCGATCTGGTTGCCGGCACCGTCGTCACCGACCATCGTGCCCATGGTGTGCGTACCGTGGTCGATGTTGTCGCACGGGGTGTCGTTGGCGCAGACGCTGGCCGGGTCGAACCAGTTGTAGTTGTGGTCGAAGCTGCCGTTGCCGAGGTTGCCGCGGTACTGACCGACGACGGCCGGGTGGTCGTACTGGACGCCGGTGTCGATGTTGGCCACGACGATGCCCTCGCCGCGGTCGCCGTACTCGGACCAGACCCGGGGCGCCTCGATGTTGCTCAGGCCCCACTCGACCGCGTTCGGTTCGGCCTTGGCGGTCGTCTTGCTCGGCGTCGGCTTGATCAGCGGGTAGATGTGCACCGGCTCGATCCGGGCCACCTCGTCGCGGGCGGCGATCGAGTCGACCAGGGCCTTGTCGCCGCGCACCTGGAGCGCGTTGGCGATCCAGTACGCCGTGTACTCCGCCTTCCTCGCGTCGAGGTCGGCGCGCAGCCCGCTCTGGGTCCGGGCGGCGGTGCCGGTGAGCTGCCGGTGCACCTCGACGGCCTTGGCGTCGCTGTCGCGCAGCTTGGCGGCACCGTCCAGTTTGGCCTGCTCGCGCAGGAACACCATGAAGCTGGTGCTGCCCTTGGTGCTGATCTCCTTGAGCACCTGGGCGTCGACGGTGGCGCTGGGCGCGGCGGGCGCCGCGTACGCCGGTTGGGCCGTGACACCGAGGACAACGGCCGCCAGGATGGCGACCGATGACCGGAGTCTGAATCGACCCCCGCCTCGGCGTGTTTGTCGTACTGACACTCTTTCCTCCCCACTTTTCGGTGACCCGAACGAATCGGAGCACCGACAGAGGCAGCTCCGGGATGTCCGGTGCCACCGGTCGTGTGGGAGCGAACCCAACGATCGATGGACGTCCCCACGACGACTTCGATCATGTTCGGTGGATCTCTGTTGCTGATCAAGACACGTTCACGGGCAGCATTCGGGCAGATATTGGGCGGATTATGGTCATCCACACGGTGGGTGACGGGTCGTACGGACGGCTGCCCCGGTCGTACGACCGTCTCGGTGACCTCTGCCGAAGGTCCAACGGGTTCGGTCGAGGGGGAGTGGGCGCGGTCGATTCGGCCCATTGGCCAGCGCAAATCCGTGCCCCGCACTGGACCGGTATGGCCCCGCTACCACTGAAACGCGGGAAGCACGGGTGGTGCGTACGCGAATGACCGATGTGGACGCAGAGCGATACCCGGAATGAGGCGTGTTTCGGGCGAGCCGCCAACGTGTCAGGACGCGGGTTGCCCCGTCCGGAGGGCCGGGGGCCGGATGATCAACAGGATCAGCAGGCCGGCGGCGCACAGGCCCGTGCCGATCCCGTACGCGAGCCGCAGGCCGAAGTGCTGGGCCAGCCCGAACAGCGGACCGGCCAGGATCGCTCCGATCGGGAACGTGTTCGTGAACAGGGTCGTGGCCCGCCCCGGCTGCCGGGGCAGCAGGTCCTGCATGTAGGAGATGCCCAGCCCGGAAACCGCCGCGATGAAGGCCGCGTTGAGGATCTGGGCGACGGCCAGCGTCGACACGCTCCCCGAGACCGCCGCGCAGACGTGGTACGCCACACCGGACCCTGCCCCGACGAGCACCAGCAGACGCAGAGGGAACCGGGTGGTCAGCACGCCGAGGCCGAGCATCAGCGGGATCTCCAGCGCGGCGCAGAGCCCGAGGATGAGGCCGGCGTCGTCGAGGTCGCCGTTGAGGTTGCCGCTGACGAACAACGGCAGGGTCTGCAGGCTCAGGGTCAACGGACACTGCAGCATCGTGAACGCGACCGCTGTCAGCAGCACGGTCCTCCGCGATGCCTCGAGCGTGCCGGGGACGGCGGGGGCGGGTTCGCCATCGGGAGCGGTCGGCGTGGTCGGTGCGGTGGGCGGGTCGAGTTCGTCGAGCCAGAAGACCGCGACCAGTGCCACGACCGCGTACATGAGCGCGGCTATCCCGTACAGGTAGGTGAAACCGCCGGCGTCAAGCAGGAACGCGGCCAGTGGAGGGCCGGCCACCCAGGCCAGGGAGAACACCGTACGCAGGGCGTTGGTTCCCATCGCGGCCCGGCCGGCGCCGTCGCGGATCAACAGTTCGCGGGCGTACGCGAACGTCTGCGGGAACAGCGCCCCGGCCAGTGCCGTCGCGGTCACCGCCTGCGCGAGCAGGATCCAGTAGTCGCGTACGAAGGCGGCCAGTCCCATGCCGATCACGCCCGCCACCGCCGTCCCGATCAGCAGTGCCCGCCGGATCGGCCGCCGGTCGGACAACCGCCCGACGAGGGTCGACGCGACCACCCCCGCGATCGGGGTGACGATCAGGAACACCGTGATCCGGACCGGACCGGCGTGCACGGCCGTGCTCAGGAACAGCGAGAGGAACGGCACCGCCACCGCCGTGGAGATGCCGACGCCGAGCGTGACCAGCCCGAGAGCGAGCAGCGCGGGGGGACGGCGTCGCCCACGTCGGGCAAGATCTGCGATCACGGACGGCACTGTACGGTCCCGCACCGGATGGGCGAACAGCCGATCCGCCCTGCGCGCGGTCCCGAACCGTTGCCGGGTAACCCGCCACCGTCCAGCCGGGCACGGTGTTCACGAGGTTCGGGCGCGGCCGGACATCCGTCCCACCCGCACGGGGGCGTGCGGGTGCCGCCGGACCGGCGGATCGGCGCGTACGGTCCCGAGCCCGCGCAACTGTGCGGCGGCGCGGCTGCCGGCGGCGGCGGTGAAGGCAACGAGCAGTTGGTCGGGTCCCTCGGCCCGCAGGATCTGACAATCCAGTTCGATCGTGCCGATGTCGGGATGTACCAGGGCCTTGGTGCCGGACCGGCAGATCGCCACCCGTTGTTGCAGCCAGATCCGTTCGAATTCGGGGCTGTGGGCGCGGAGCGTGCCGATGAGCCGGTCGGCCTCGGGGTCGCCGACGCGTACCGATCTGGCCCTCAGTTCGGCGACCCGGGCAAGGCTCTCCTCCTCGTGTTCCTCGGGCGGGTGGACCGCTCGCGAGGCGGGGTCGGTGAACCAGCGGTACGTGCTGTTGCGGGCGTCACCGGTGTAGACCGAGTGGTCGCCCAACAGGGCGACGGCCATCGGATTCTGCGCGATGGTCTCGCCGAGCAGCGTCATGACCTGGGCTGGCGAGTCGCCGAGCCCGTCGACGACCTGCCGCAGCGCGGGAGCGACGTGCCGGCTGAGTTCGGACCCCGGGGGCGGTTCCTGGTCGGCGACCCGGTACAGGTAGTCCCGCTCGTCGGCGGTCAGCCGCAGGGCCCGCGCGATGGCGTCCAGGATCTGCGGCGACGGTGGCCCGGTACGGGCCTGCTCCAGGCGACGGTAGTAGTCCGTCGACATGGCGGCCAGCCCGGCGACGTCCTCGCGCCGAAGCCCCTGGGTACGCCGACGCGGTCGCGGACCCAGACCGACCTTCTCGGGCTGAAGCGCCGCGCGTCGGGACCGTAGGAAATGGGCTAGTTCGTCAGAGCTCACCACACCATTGTTCCGCGCGATTCGCGGACCTGAGCTGGGGTGCCCCGCGCCCGCAGGCGGGGAACCGGTTCAGCGGGCGGCCGACGCGGGATTGTCGATCGGATGCCGGGGGACAGCCAGGGCAAGGCTCTCCCCTGTTATCGGAGGACGGCTTCGGCAACAGTTGACGCGCAACACCGAATGCGGAGTTTGTCCGATTATTCGGGGGGTTGTCGAGCATTCATCGATTCAGGGGGAAACAGTACATGAACACCGGAAGTACGCGATCGGACGAGTTCGGACGTGATCTGTCGTCACTGCGGGGACTGGCCGGTGGGGGTGTCCACCTGCCGGGTGACGAGGAGTACGACCGCGCCCGTACGACCTGGGCGCTCGCCCTGGACCTGCGTCCCGCCGCGGTGGCCTTCCCGAACGACGCGACGGAGGTCGCGGCCGTGGTCCGGGCCGCCGCGGCGGTCGGGCTGCGCATCGCGCCGCTGGGTACCGGGCACAACGCCCATCCGCTCGGCGACCTGACCAACAGCGTGCTGATGCGCATGTCGGGGATGACCGGGATCACGATCGACGCCGAGGCCCGGCGCGCGCGGGTCGAGGCCGGCGTCCTGTGGTCGTCCGTGGTCGAGGCGGCAGCGGCGTACGGGCTGGCTGCCCTGCACGGCTCGGCACCGGACGCGGGAGTCGTCGGCTACTCCCTCGGCGGGGGCGTGAGCTGGTACGGGCGGTCGCTGGGCCTGGCCGCCAACAGCCTGACCGCCGTCGAAATGATCGTCGCGGACGGCTCGCTGATCCGTGTCGACGCCGAGCACGACCCGGACCTGTTCTGGGCGGTACGCGGGGGCGGCGGCGCCAACTTCGGTGTCGTGACGGCGATCGAGTTCACGCTCCACCCGATCGACACCGCGTACGCCGGGATGCTGGTCTGGGACCTGAGCAACGCGCATCGGGTCCTGAGCGCGTGGGCGAAGTGGGCCCCCGACGCACCCGACACGGTCACCACCTCGTACCGGCACCTGCACTTCCCGCCGATCCCCGAGATCCCGGAACCCTTCCGCGGTCGCCAACTGGTCGTCATCGACGGCGCCGTGCTGGCCGACGACGACGAGGCGCGGCGGCTCCTGGCGCCGCTGCGGGAACTCGCACCCGAGCTGGACACGTTCGGTCGGGTGCCGGCCGCCGCCCTGATGCGCGTACACATGGACCCGGAGCAACCCACTCCGGGCGGTGGGCGTTCGGCGCTGCTCGACGAACTGCCGCCGGCCGCGGTGGACCGGCTGATCGAGGTCGCGGGCGTCGACTCCGGCAGTTCGCTGTTTCTGATGGCGGAGTTGCGGCAGCTCGGTGGGGCCCTCGGGCGTACGCAGCCGGGCGCGGGTGCGTTGGCGAAGCTGGACGGGCAGTTCCAGCTGATCTGCGGCGGGATGCTGGTGGGCGAGGCGGCAAAGCAGACCATCGCCGACTGCGAGCGGGTGGTCGAGGCGATGGCGCCCTACTCGCGCGGGCGGGAGTACCTGAACTTCCAGGAGGAGCCGGTGGACCCGTCGGCCGGTTACGACGCCTCGACCTGGCGGAGGTTGATCGAGATTCGCAGGACCGTCGACCCCGGCGGCCTGTTCCAGGCCAACCACGAGATTCCGCATCTCTGAGGACCGGATCGAACCGGCTGACGGCCGGCTCGGGGCAACGTCCCGGCGACGCGCCCCGAGCCGGCGGTACGGTCTGAGCACTCATACCACCGAGGACGGTACGGTCAGTCCAGTCTCGCCTGGTAGAGCGCGACCCTGGTTCGGTGCTCCTCGGTCGGCGCTTCGGCGTGGACCTCCCGCGCGAGCACAAGCGCCGCCTGCCACCGCCTGCGCGCCCGCCCCGGGTGGCCCGCGGCCTGCTCCAACTCGGCGATGCGGTGATTCAGGTCGGCCTGCGCCAGCCGGGCGCCGAGGTCCTCCGGATCGAGGGTGGCCCGCCGTCGCCAGTGCGCCAGCGCCTGCCGGAAAAGGGTGCCCGCGAGATCGGGGTCTCCGGCGTCGCGTACCCAGTCGGCGAGGCGTTCGCAGGATCGTGCCAGGTCGCGGTGGAACCCGCCGTTGCGCGGGAACCGGTGCACGAGGCCCTGCGTGATCTCCAGCGACCGTTCGAGATTCCCGCGCACCTCCTCCGGCTGTCCGTTCGCGGCGGTGTAGTCGGCCATCCGGCGGAAGGCCGTGGCCAGGTCGCACTGCCCGTCGACGCTGTCGGGGTCGATGTCGGCCAGCCGCTCGGCCAGCGACAGCGCGCTCTCGAAGTGGCCCGGTCGTGCCGGTGCAGGTGCTCCGGGCCCTGCAGATGGGTCAGGGCCTCCGCGACCCAGGACTCCATGACCACCTCGTCCCCGCTGGAGATGACCAGCGTGAGGCCGAGCAGCCGGTCGAGCTGCGCGGTCACCTCGGCGCTGTCGTCGTCGGAGGGCTCCGAATCGTGTACGGCGAACGCGAGGTCGTCCCCGGACACCGGTACGCGGATCACCGCGGCCTGCAGCAGCGTCTCGTGTTCCGCCGGGGTCAACAGGTCCAGCAGCTCCCCGAGCAGCATGTCGCGGGCCGCGAGCGCGACCGCCTGCCGGGTCGCCTCGGTCGCGTCGGGTGCGTCCGCGGCCGATCGGGCGAGCGTGACGCTTTCCTGCCTGGCGAGTCTGCGCAGACGCTCGGTCACCTCGGGCAGCCGCGCCTTGCCGGCCCTGCCGCGCAGGAGGGCATCGACGAACTCGACCAGCCGGGGGTGTCCGCCGACGGTACGTACCACCGTCTCGCGGTCGGAGTAGGGGAGTTCCCGCAGTGCCGGCAGCCTCAGCAGCAACCGGCGCAGTTCGGCGTCGCTCAGCGGCGGCATCTCGACGCGCAGCAGCGGCACCGGGGCCGGGATCGGATACCGGCTGGTCACCAGGAGCTTTCCGCGTTCCGCCGCCCGGCACAGCTCGCCGAAGACCTCCGCGAAACCCGGGTCGAGGAAGGCGTCGCCGCCGAGGGTCAGGTTCTGCTCGAAGTCGTCGAAGACGATCAACAAACGATGGGTACGCAACACGTCGGTGATCGCCGCCAGCGCGGCCGACTGGTCGACGCGGTCCCCGATGCCAGCCCCGGCCGTCGTGGCCGCCGTGTCCTCGATGAGCTGCGGCGGGTTCCAGGAGCCGGTGTGCACGACGACGGACCACGGGTCCTCGATGTCGTCGCGCAGCCGGTTGATGGCCCGGCCGGCGAGAGCGGTCTTCCCGATTCCCGCGACACCGGTCAGCAGCACCCCGTTGACCAGTGGGGACTGCCCGGCGGCCGGGACCTCGTCGCGCAGTGTCCCGGTGACGGTCCGCAGTTGCGCCCGCCGGCCGACCAGTTCGCCGAGGAGCAGTTCCCGTACGCCGGCACCGGTGGGCAGTTCGGTCGGATTGCTCAGCGGCACGGGCAACACCGTGGCGTCCCAGAGTGGGCCGTCGGTGGTGGCGAACAGGGTCGGTACGGCGTACTCGGGTCGCTCGGAGGAGTCGGCCTCCACCGCCTCGTCGAACAACTCCGACCGGGCCTGCGCGAGTGCCGCCGCGACCGGGACGTTCTCCTCGGCGAGCGCCCCGTAGACGCGCGTGAGCAGCCGGGTGGCGTACGCGTCGCTGACCGAGGTCTGCATCGCGATGACACGGTTCGCGCCGTGTCGCAGCAGCGTCGTCGCGAGCCCGGTGTCGGCGTCGGCCGCCCCGTCGCAGCTCGACAGCACGATCAGGGGGACCGGCCGGCCGGCGCGGCGCAGCGCGCGTACGAGATCCTCCGCCTGGACCTCGACGGCGTTGCCGTCCCGGTCCTCCAACTCGACCCCGTACGGAGACCCGTGCGCCGACAGGTGCAGGACGTGGTACGCGTCCCGCCGCAGCGCGTCGGCGATCTCCTGCGGTCCGGCCACCTCGAGGATCGTCACCTCCACCCTGCCGAGCCCACCGATGACGCCGACGATGGCCTGCATCTCGGCCTCGACGTCCAGCGGTGGGTTCTCGGTGTGTTCGGGTGCGCCGACCGCGACGAGGATCTTCAACGGTCCGGGGGTCGGCGGCTGGGGTGGCGCCGGTACGCCCGCGACGGTCCGGGTGAGGCGTACGCCCTCGACGGTGGCGAGCACCCGCTGGTCGGTGAGGCGGATCAGCTCGAACGGCAGCTCGTGGGCCGGGCCGTCGGCGTCGATCACGACATCGATCACCGTGCCGTCGTCGGCGTTGGTGACGAGGGTGGTGAGCTGGTCGAGGGAGTCGGCGTCGAACACTGCCGCGGACAGCCGCTGTCCCAGCCGCGCCAGCCGGGACTCCGCGTCCGGCAGGTCCAACAGCGACCAGACCTCGTCGCGGCCGAAGGGCAGTGGTTCGTCTCGTTGACACAGTGGGGTCCCGGCGAGGGTCGCGGTGCTGCGCAGCCGTCCCTGCGCCACGCTCACCTCCAGCCGCAGTTCGTGGTGGGAGGTGGGGTCCACCGTCCCGCACCGTCGGTGCAGTTCCGCGACCAGGGTGGCGACCCCGCGTCTGCTCAGCGCCCGCAGCCGGTGCAGCGGACCGCCGTGCGCGGACAGGAAGGCCGGCAGGTCGCGCGCCGTACCGCCGGGCAGCACCACCGGCAGCACGGCGGCGGCGGACTTCTCGTCCCCCTCGACCAGGTCCCTGATCGCCCGGCCCGCCCGCCACAGCTCCAAGTGGGCGCCGCCGGTCGGATCGTTCCCGGCCGCGACCCGACGGTAGAGCGGCGAGCCGATCAGCAGCACCACATCGGCCGAGTCCAGCTCGGCGGCGGCCAGCTCCGCCGGCCCCGAGAGCAGTCCCGCGTCGAGACCCCCGGCCCGCAGCAGGATCCAGAGATCCCGTACGGCATCGGTGTGCGCCGCGTCGTCGGGGGCGTGGGAGATGAGAATTCGGCCGAGCCCGCCAGTCATGCGCAGCATCATGACAGCCGTACGGATGTCGGCAGCCACTCGGTGGCCGTCAGTCGGCCCGAATATGGCGGCCGGGATCCGGAACCCGTCGGGTGGTTCCCGTACCGACCTGGCAGTACGCCGTCACGGACGGAAACCGTTGCCCTGCCTGCCGACGCGTCACTCGCCGTGGCCCATAATCGGGCGGGTGGCTCGTCCCACTGTGGTCGGTCGGTCGCGCGTCGGCTTGCCGTCCGAACCGGTCCGCCGCCGCCCGGCCCGACCGGGAACCGACTCCGTTGGAGGTGCCGTGAGCGACACGACCAGTCCGGTCAACAAGATCGACACCAGTGTGGTGCATCCCGCCCGCCGGTACAACTACTGGCTCGGCGGCAAGGACAACTTCGCCGTCGATCGTGAGTCGGGCGACCAGGTGGCGGCCGTGTTCCCGACGGCGATGCAGGCCGCCCGGGAGAACCGCAGGTTCCTGCAGCGGGCGGTGGGGTACCTGGCCGGTGAGGTCGGCATCCGCCAGTTCCTCGACATCGGCACCGGCCTGCCCACGGCCGACAACACCCACGAGGTCGCACAGCGGATCGCACCGCAGTCGCGGATCGTCTACGTCGACAACGACCCGCTCGTCATGGCCCACGCCCGGGCACTGCTGACCTCCTCGCCGGAGGGCAAGGGCGCGTACATCGAACGGGACCTGCGCGACCCCGCCTCGATCCTGGACGCCCCGGAGCTGCACGACACCCTGGACCTGCGTGAGCCGGTCGGGCTGATGCTGGTGGCGATCCTGCACTTCGTACGCGACTTCGAGGACCCGTACGGGGTCGTCGCCCGGGTGGTCGACGCGTTGCCGTCGGGCAGCTACGTCGTCATGTCCCACGGCACCTACGACGGCGTACCGGCGGCGACCGTCGCGGCGCTGGAGCACGCCAACGCCGCCAGCGGCGGGCAGAGCCGGCCCCGCAGCCGGGACGAGTTCGCCCGGTTCTTCACCGACCTGGAACTGGTCGACCCGGGCGTCGTCCCGGTCGGCGAGTGGCGGCCCGCCCCCGGCGACCGCGTTCCGGACCCCCTCGACATCTGCATGTACGGGGCGGTCGCCCGGATCCCCTGACCGGCACCCGCGGCGTGACCGCGTCTCACCAGTGGTAGGTCACGTTCAGGGTGAGTGCGGCCACCGCGGCGGCGAAGAACACGGCCCAGCCCACGAGCTGGCGGGAACCCACTCGCAGGTGTGCGAGGAGCGCGCCGACGAAGTACAGCACGAGACCAGCGGCGGCGAGGGTTCCCAGCAGTGGCACGGCGAACCCGGCCAACAGCCCCAGCGAACCCGCCGCCAGCAACATGCCCAACACCGGTACCCAGGACCGTGGCACCCGCTTCATGTCCGCCTGGGCCTTCGGATAGTCGTGGCCGATCAGGTAGGTGACGGCGGCGATGCCGTTGAAGACCGACGTGAGGATGGTGACCGTAACGTAAGCGGCGAACATCAGCTCTCCCTCGTTGTTTCGTTATGGACGAGCCGGCGCCGCGAAGTGTGACGTGCGATCCCGGCACGGTTGCGGAGCCGCCGGGCGGTAAGCGGCAGGATGATCGGATGCAGCAAGCGGTGATCGATGCGATCCGGGACGGTGACGTGGTCGCCGTCCGTCGATGTCTGTCCGCGCTGCCAACGCAGGCCCAGTGGCAGGACGAGGGTCGGGCGATGGCGGGCGAGGTGGTCCGCTCGGGCGGCCCGGCGCTTGCGCAGTCGCTCTACGCGGCCGGCGAGATCGTGCCCTCGGGGCCATGGGGCGAGGTCGACCCGGTGGTCTGGACGGCCGACTGCGGAGCGAGCGAGCTGCTGGAACACCTGCTGTCCCGTCACCCGGCGTCGGAGGCCACGCTGCGGGGTGCGCTGAGTGCGGCCCGGGCCTGGCTCGACGTCGACCCGGAGGCCGAGCTGCGTCGCCGATCGGGGCTGGCGGACGAAGGCTCCGCTGCGGCGACCCGGGACCATCTCACGGCTGGCGAATACCTGCCCCGAGTGCTGCGGATCCGACTGAGGGCCGCCGACGGGCAGCGGGCGGAGGTCCTCGCCGCGCACCGGGCCGTCGTGACCGTCCTCGAAAGGTGGCTGGACCTTCCCGTCACGCGTGACGAACTGCTGGCGCGGGCCCTCTGGTCGGCGGACCCGGAATCGTGTGACTGGTGGGCTTCGCAGCAGGCCGTCAGGGTGCGGTTCCCGGCGGAGGAAACCTCCCGCTGGGCGGCCGGACGGCTCGCCGATCCGGACGTGCCGGTACGCCGCTTCACTGCCGAACTGCTGCACGTCTCGGCGCTGGACGGGGAGGCCGTCGACGTGCCGTACGCCGCTGACGCCCTGGTGGTGCTGCGGGAACGAATGGCGGCCGAGACCGACGCCGAGACGTTGTCCGAGGTGCTCGGCGCGTACGCGGGGTTCAGCGAGATCGGCGCGATCCTCCACGAGTTCCTGCCATTCGTCGCGGACCCCCGTCCCGAGGTGCGTCGCCGGGTCGCCCAGGATCTGCTCAACGGCACCGGCGGCCCCGCCGACAACCCGCCACCGCACATCCTGAACACGATGCTCGGCCTCGCCCGGGACCCGGACTCCACGGTCCGCGCGGTCGCGACGGCCACGCTCGTCTACTCCGCGATCGACGTGCCCGCACTGCGGGAACTGTTCGTCACCCGGCTGGACAGCGACAACAGACAGGTACGGATCCACGCGGCAACCGGCCTCGCCTTGCGCGGCGACACGCACGCTCTGGGCGAGCTGCGCCGGATGAGCGACGAGGACGGGCACGAGTCATTCGCCTGGCAGCAGTTCGACCAGGTGGAGCGCATGCTCGCGCAACCGCCCCGGCCCTGAACCACACACACGACCCTGCGCCGGATTACGGGAACACGAATCGATTGGTTGTTGCGTATCGTATTGAACTTGATCTCGCCGCGTCAGCGGCTGTTTCGATCGGAGGGCATCCGATGTACACCGTCCTTGCGGTAGTCGAGCGCAAACCTATGATCCCGATCTGGCAGGAGGTTGTGGTCGGGGCGGTCGCGTTCGGGATCCTGTGCTTTGTCCTGATGAAGTACGTCTTCCCACGGATGGAGCAGACCTTCGATGCCCGGATCGAGGCCATCGAGGGTGGCGTCAGACGGGCCGAGGCGACGCGGGCGGAGGCGGAGCAGTTGTTGGACCGGTATCGGGCCGAGCTGGCCGAGGCGCGTACCGACGCTGCTCGGATCCGGAACGAGGCGCGTGCCGAGGTCGAAAGCATCCGGCAGACCGTCCTGGCCGAGGCGCGGCAGGAGTCGGACCGGACCATGGCGGCCGGCAGGGAGCAGCTTGCCGCCGACCGCCGGACGACCGTGCGGGAGTTGCGGACCGAGATCGGCTCGCTCGCGGTTGACCTGGCCGGCCGGATCGTCGGTGAGTCCGTCGCCGACGAGGCGCACCGCAGGGGCAGCGTCGGGAGGTTTCTCGCCGACCTTGAGAGCACCGGCAGCCGCTAATCATTGGCTGGTCGAAGCGGATTCATCTCGGACGGCCTCAGGATCGATTTTGCCGCGATGCGCAAGGTCGGCATCGCCGCGACCTCCGCGGACAACCGGGTGACGGTGCCGGGTCAGCCGCTGCGCGTACGCGTACGGATCAAGTCGAGCATCGCCGTGCCGAGCGGGCAGAGCTACCTGGGCTACAGCGACGCCAACGGCAAGGGTTCGGGAATCTACGGTACGGCGCTGGTGGCCAGCGACGACTGGCAGAACGCCACGTTCACGCTGCCCGCCAACACGGTGTTCCCGATCTCGATCTCGATCCCGATCTTCCAGGGGATCAACACCAGCGTGCCCCAGCAGCGGACGACCCGGCCGAGACGAAGTCCGGCCAGCTCGGTGACCGGGACGAGGCGGCACTCGTCGAGAAGCTGCTCACGGACTTCCGCGACGAGACCGGCAAGGGCTGCTCGTCGAGCAGGCCGGCGCCAGTTCGCGGGACTCCGATCAACGGCATCCGTGGCTTTGGTCCGATATCCGATGAAGACGACAGTTATGCCGTCGGGGCTGCCGATGAATTGTTTCGGCGTGTTAATTTCTATTGATGTCCACCCCGGCACTGGTGACCATTTCCGGCATCGACAACGCATCGGCCGACGACTTCCGTTCACTGCGGCTGTGGTTGCTGGATGCCGACGAACTACCCGGTCCGGTGGAGCTGCGGCAGCAGGAGCCGGCCCCCGGCGAGTTGGGCGGGGTCACCGACGCGGTCGTGGTCGCCCTCGGCTCGGGCGGCGCCGGAGCCCTGCTCAGTGCCGTTGTCTCGTGGATCCGGCACCGGACTACGGACCTCACCATCAAGATCGATCACTCGGACGGAACCAGCATCGAGCTGACCGCCGACCGCCTGCGCGGAACCGACATCACTCAACTCGGCGCGGAGATCGACCGGCTGACCCACCGGCTGACCCCGACCGATGCCGCCGCCCCGTCCGCCGTCGAACCGACGCGCGAGCCGGACCGGACGACACGCTAGGCCCGTTGGGTCGGACGCCGTACTCCGCGCCGATCCGAGGGTGTCTGGAAGGCATGATGATGGTGGACCCCGGGGGGCCGACGAAGAGCCGCCGCGACGACAGACACGGTGGACTTGCGAATGCCGTCGTCCTGCTCTGCGGCACCGGCCGGCACGAGCCCGGCTCCAACCTGCCGGACGTACCGGCGATCGCGGCGACGCTGGCGGATCTCAGCCAGGTCCTCGCGATGCGCTGCGGGGCCCGGAAGATCACCGTGAAGCTGGACCTGGCCACCCCGATGGACCTGGGCGAGGCGATCAGCGACGCCGCCCGCCGGGCCGAGGACATCCTGGTCATCTACTACGTGGGCCACGGCCTGGTCAGCGCGGCCGGCGACCTGTTCCTGGCGGCCCGACAGACCAACTCCCGCCCGCACCGACTGGCACACACCGCTTTCCCCTACCGCATCCTGCGCCAGTACGCGATGGAGAGCCGGGCACGATCGAAGATCGTCATCCTGGACTGCTGCTTCTCCGGACGGGCGATCGGCACCCTCGGTGCCTCGACACAGATCATGAACCTGACCGCGATCGAGGGAGCCTTCGTACTCGCCTCCGCCGGGCGCGAGGAGGTCGCCCTCGCACCCCACGGCGCCAGGCACACCGCGTTCACCGGCGCGCTGATCAAACTCCTCACCGAAGGCGACCCGAGTGGTGCGGCCGAGATCACCATTGAGTCCGCGTACCAGTATCTGAGCTGGTCGTTGCCGGCCGCCGAGTACCCCAAGCCACGGCGGAGTGTCACCGGCCGGGCCGGCGACCTGGTGCTTGCCACCAATCCGGCGCGTACCGCGAACCAGCCACCGCAACGGCGACGCCCGCCGGTGGCCCCCCGGCGGGCCCGGTGGCCCTCGGTCCTGATCGCGGCGGCGGCCGGCGCCGCTACGGTGCCTTTCCTGGTGTCGGGCCGGCACGGCGGCGGCTGGTTCGAGCTCCCGCCGGGCGTACGCGGCGAGCTGTTGCGCAGCGTCTGGGGGACCCTGTTACTGATCCTGGTGTGCCTGTTCGCCGCGCTCGTCGCGGGTCGACCGATCGCCCGTCTGATCGGCCGGCTCGGGATCCACTTCGGCTGGCGACGGCTGACCCGGCTGCGGGTGGCGCTGGTCGCGGCGCTGGCGTTCGTGCTCGCCGTTGCCCTGGGAGTTCCCACCCTGGACGCGGCCGCGGCCGGTCAGGTCTGGTTGGCGACCTGTCCGCCCGCGAGCCAGTTGCGGGTGCTCACCACGCCCGAGGGGTACGTGCCCACCCGGCAACTCGCCGAGGCGTTCGAACTGGACACCGCCCGGGACAACTTCGACTGCCCGGAGATCCGGGTGCTGGTGTACGCCGAACCGCGCGGGCAGACCGTGACGGCGCTCGGTCGTGGCTGGAGCGACGACGACCGGCAACGGATCGGCCCCCGGCCGGACGTGTGGTTACCGGATTCGACGGTCGAGCTGCGGCTGGCGGAGGAGGAGGCCGAGACGACCGGCACCGCGCTGCCCGTCGTCACCGCCGAGGTCCGGTCGGTGGCGTCCACCCCGCTGGTCCTCGGGGTCGCCGACCGTCAGGTGGTGCCGGCCGGGTCGGTCGAGGGCCTCCCGCTCACCGGTGCGAGTTGGCCGAAGCTCCTCGACAGCCTGGAGTCGCTCGGCTGGGGTGTGATCGCGCCGGACCCGGCGGCGACGGTCGGCGAACTGGCCCGGCTGGCTCTCTACACCGCCGCGGCCGGGGATCCCGAGCGCGGGGTCGCGCCGAAGACACCGCTGAGGGTGGAGCGGTACGTCGGCAACTCCTACGACCGTGCGGGGTACCCACCCGAGGCGGACATCGCTCGGCTGCTCTGCGTACCGGAACGGAACGCCCGGGAGAACGTCGCGTTTGTCCTCACCGAACAGTCCCTGGCCCGGTTCAACCAGGGTGCCGCGCTCGGTACGACGTGCGCCGGCTCGCCGCAGAAGCTGCCCGCCTCCGACCAGCTCAAGGCGTTGTACCCAGCCAGCACTCCGGTGCTCGACCATCCGTTCGTCCGGCTGGCCTGGGACAACCTGAGTGCCCAGCAGACCAGCGCGGCGAGACGCTTCGGCGCCTGGCTCGACACGGCGGCCGGACGGAGCGCGTTGACCGCCATAGGATTGCGTCCACCGGAGGCCGAGCCCGGCTCGGAGGCCGAGCCACTGGCGCCGATCTCCACCGAGTACGGCGTACAGCCCGGGGCCGGGATCACCGCCATGGCCGTCGCACCGGAACAACTCCGGTCGACCCGCGACACCTACGCCGAGGTGCACCGCCCCGGTCGGGTGCTGGTCGCGCTGGACGCCTCCGGCTCGATGACCGCCCGTGGGCCCGACGACCGCCGGTTGTGGGACTCGGCCGTCGGGGGAGTGACCGATTCGGTGAGCCTGATGGGCCCGCGTGACTCCTTCGGGGTCTGGTCCTTCCAGGGCGAGGGGACCGGTGGGATCCGCCGGCTGGTGCCGATCGCCCGGCCGGACGGTACGGCCGGGGAGAAGACCCGGACGGCGACGAGCGCGGGGCTGGCCACCGTCACCCCCGGTGGGCCGGCGCCGCTGTACAGCACCATCGTCGAAGGCATCAAGACGGTCGGGCGGACCACCGAGGATCAGGTGACCGCGCTGGTGATCGTGACCGACGGCCAGGACGACAATGCCAGCCCGATCAGCGCCGGCCAGTTCGAGGCGGCGGTCAGGGACTCGGGGGTACGCGTGTTTGCCCTCGCCGTCGGCACGACCAGTTGCCGGGCCAGGGAACTGCAGCGGATCACCGGGACCACCGGTGGGTCCTGCCGGGAGGCGACGCCCGGCACCATCCGCGAGGAACTCGCCACGATCGTCGAAGCATTGTGGGAAACCCGGTGACGGCCGGCTCAGGAGCGGAGGACAGATGAGTTCGCGTGCGCGCACCGCCGCCGATGCCACCCGGAGTTGGGCCCGGGCCCATCCCGGTCTGTCCGGACTGGCTTTCGTCGCCCTGGGCCTCACGGTCGGTCTCGTGCTCGGCATCGCGGTGCCGCCGCTGTTCGAGCCGGACCAGGACCTGGAGCGCGGCATCCTGCGGCTGCTGACCAGCGAGGACGAGAGCGAGGGCGGCCAGCGCGGCAAGCTGATCAAGCAGTGGGACGATGCCCACCCGGATCAGGAGGTCAAGCTGGTGACCGTCTCCCGCTCGCCGGACAAGGCACACAGCGAGATGCTGAACCCGATCGAGCAGGTGGACGTCTACAACCTGGACGTCACCTGGACCGCCGAGTTCGCGGCCACCGGGCGGATCCAGTCACTCGACCCGGAGAGCCTGGAGCGACGCGGGCTGCTTCAGGGATTCCTGGCGGAGCCCCGGAAGACCGCCGAGTACGACGGCCGGCTCTGGGCCCTGCCGTTCAACACCGATGCCGGGCTGCTCTACTACCGCACCTACGACCGGAAGAACCCGGAGACGCCGGGGCAGCGGTGGCCCGATCCGCCGGAATCATGGGCGGACATCCAGAACCGGGGTGAGGAGGCGCTGAACCCGCAGGATCCGCAGTACGACCCGAAGCTGGAGGCGGGCTACGCCTGGCAACTGGTCGACGACGAGATCCTGACGGTGAACGCGTTGGAGGCGATCTGGTCCACCGGGGGCGAGGTGGTGAACGCTGACAACCAGGTGGTGCTCGATTCCACCGCCGCCGAGGAGGGGCTGCGCCGGTTGAAGGACGGGCTGGCGGTCGGCGGCAAACCGCTGGTGCATCCGGATTCGGTCGACTTCGACGAAAAGGCGACCACCAACGCGTTCGCCGAGGGTCGGCTCTTGGCGATGCGGAACTGGCCGGTGGCGTACCGGGATCTGACCTCGGTCGAGGCCGCGCAGCGGGTGGATTTCGAGGTCGCCGCGGTGCCCGGGCGCAGCGTACTCGGTGGCCAGAATCTCGCCGTCGCCAGCGGCACCCGGATGCCGAACGCCGCCCAAGACCTGATCGAGTTTCTCACCGGCGAACGCAGCCAGCAGATTCTCTTCGAACACGGCGGATTCGCCGCGACCCGCCGGATCGTCTACCTGGATCCGAACATCGCCGAACGGTACGGCTACGCGGATGATCTCCTGCGGGCGATCGAACGGGCCGGTTCCCGGCCGGTCACGCCGCACTACATCCTGTTCAGCAAGGTCTTCCGGGACGTGGTGCACCAGGCGCTCGACGGTGACGGGAAGTTCACCGAGGACCACGTACGTCGGTTGACCGACGCCCTGCACGGCAAGCAGACCTGACGCGTGGCTGATCCGATCTTCGCCGAGCGCCGTCTGGCGCGGATCTACGACCCACTGGATCCCGACCGCGGTGACCTGGAGGCGTACGCGACCATGGTCCGGGAGTTCGGCGCGCGCAGGGTCCTGGACATCGGCTGCGGTACCGGAACTTTTGCCTGTCTGCTCGCCCGTCGGGGCGTGGACGTGACCGCGGTGGATCCGGCGGCGGCGTCGCTGGAGGTCGCCCGGACCAAGGTCGGCGCCGATCGGGTGCGTTGGGTGCACGGGTACGCGACGGATCTGCCCCCGTTGCAGGTGGATCTCGCGACGATGACCGCGAACGTCGCCCAGGTCTTCCTGACCGACGACGACTGGGGCTCGACGCTGCTGGCGGCGTACGCGGCGCTGCGTCCGGGGGGACGGCTGGTGTTCGAGACCCGCGACCCGACCGCGAAGGCGTGGTTGGAGTGGAACCGCGATCGGTCGCACCAGGAGACGATCATCGCGGGTGTCGGCGCGGTCGAGACGTGGGTCGACGTGGTCGACGTCAGCGGCGACCTGGTCTCGTTCCGCTGGACCTTCGTCTTCACCTCCGACGGCGCGACGCTGACCTCGGACTCCACCCTGCGGTTCCGTCACCGCGACCAGGTGACCGCGTCCCTGACCGCTGCGGGCTTCCTCGTCGGCGAGGTACGGCAGGCGCCGGACCGGCCGGGCCGCGAGATGGTCTTCGTCGCACAGCGCCCCGAATGACCACGGGCCATCGCTATGCCGCGTCCGTCTCGGCTCAGGTGTCGGTCCGTGGCCGTCTGACCTCGTCCGGTTCCCGGTCGGGCCGTAGCCCCCGCCAGGACGCGTGCCGGAGCCGCCCATCCGGGGTGACCGTCCGGTAGACCACCTCACCGACCAGGCTCGGCTCGATCCAGCGGGCGTTCTTCGCGTCCGCCGACGGCACCGGCGCGGCGAACGGCGCCCGGTCCCGCGCCAGCGGTCGTAGACGCTTGCCGAGGTCCTCCAACATCGCATCGGTGAAACCCGTACCGACACCGCCGACGTAGACCAGACCGGTGGGCTCGTTGATCCCGAGCAGCAGTGAACCGACGAGGCCGGCACGTCGTCCGGCACCCGGCTTGTACCCGGCGACAACCACCTCGGTCGTCTGGATCAGTGCGGTCTTGCGCCAGGCCGGCGACCGCCTGCCGGGCTGGTACGCGGAGTCGACCCGTTTTGAGACGACCCCTTCGAGCCCGCGCTCCCGCGCCGTCGCCATCACCGGGTCCGGGTCGCCGTCGAACACCGGGGGGACCGTGACCCGCTGATCGTCCAGGCCGAGTTCCTCCAACGCGGCCCGGCGCCGTGACCACGACTGGTCCACCAGCCGGGTCCGGCCCAGCCGCAGCAGGTCGAAGACCACGTACCGGACCGGAGCCGACGCGATCAGGGATGCGCTCGGCGCCTGTACGTGCATTCGGCGCTGCAGTGCCGAGAAGCTCGGCGCACCGTGCCGGTCCAGGGTGACCAACTCGCCGTCCAGCACCCCGGTCCGCCCGCCGAGCAGGGACGGCAGCACCGCGATCTCCGGGTACGCCGAGGTGATGTCCCGGTCGTTGCGGGAGAACAGCCGCAGTCGTCCACCGCGCTCGGCGTACGCGACGGCGCGCACCCCGTCCCACTTGAACTCGTACGCCCAGCCCGCCTCTTCCGGCAGGTTACCGGCGGTGGCCAGCATCGGCCGGATCAGTGTCGGCTGCCCCGTCACGTCCACCAGCCGAGCATGGTCCAGTCGGCGCCCGGGGGCGGTGACTTTGGGGCAAGTGAGGATTCCTCCGGCTCCGATCCAGGACGGCCGGCGCTGCGCGGTCGGGGAAGAACGGGGGCGGCTCACTGCCGACGGCGCCGTACGCCTTCCTGCCCGAGCGCGTCTTCCACGGCGATGCACGGGTCGGTGTCGGGTGCCGCGGTGTGGATGGCGTCCGCGGCTCGTTCGGCGGCGTCGCGAAACGCGTCACGTTGCTCATTGGGGAGCCCGCCGAGGACAACTTCCTCGGCCTGCGCCACACGACGTTCGGCATCCGCCAGCGCCCTGCGGCCCTTCGCGGTCGCGACGATCCGACGGGCGCGCCGGTCGCGGGGATCGAGTTGTCGTTCGATGAGAGCGGCGTTCTCCAGATCGTCGATGACGTACGTCAGGACGCTGCGGTCGATCGCGAGGCGGGCCGCGAGGGCACTCTGCGTGGGCACATCCTCGTGTACGACCACGCCGAGGATGTGGTAGCCGCGGCTGCCGTGGGGGAGGTCCTGTAGCGCCTCCTCGACGTGCTCGTGCCATCGCCGCAGCACCATGCCGAGAGACCAGCCGAGGTTCGTCCCCCGCTGGTGGGTGCTCGACGGTTCGGCCTGGTTCGGCTCGGCGGCCATGTGTCCGAGCGTACAGGATGTGTTGTGGTCTATATGTGTTGTCGAGCAGAACATCTTGTGCCTAGACTTGATGCCAGGCAAACGATTGGCGTGGAGGTACACGATGCCCGACTACGGCCACGAACTCCTCTTCGGGGCGTTCGTCACGCCCGGTGCACAGGCGCCGGAGGAGGCGGTGGCGCTCGCCGAACTGGCGGAGTCGGCCGGACTGGACCTGGCCACCTTCCAGGACCACCCGTACAACCCGGCCTTTCTCGACACCTGGACCCTGCTGAGCTGGGTCGCCGCCCGGACCGAGCGGCTGCATGTGTCGGCGAACGTGCTGAACCTGCCGCTGCGCCCGCCGGCGATGCTGGCCCGAGCGGCGGCCAGCCTGGACCTGCTGTCGAGCGGTCGGTTCGAACTCGGGTTGGGCGCCGGGGCGTTCTGGGACGCGATCGAGGGGATGGGCGGCCGGCGGCTGACCGCCGGCCACAGCGTGGAAGCGTTGAGCGAGGCCATTGACGTACTACGCGGCGCGTGGGACGTCTCGACACCGGGACCGCTGCGTCTCCGGGGGGACCACTACTCCGTGCCGGGTATGCGCCGGGGCCCCGCTCCTGCCCACGACATCGCCATCTGGCTGGGCGCGTACAAGCCACGGATGCTCGCCCTGACCGGATCAAAGGCCGACGGCTGGCTGCCGACACTGGAGTACCTGCAGTCCCCCGACCGGATCACGGCCAACCGCATCATCGACGACGCGGCTGTCGAGGCCGGGCGCGACCCGCGACAGATCCGCCGGCTGCTCAACCTCTTCCAGGTGGGCTTCACCCCGGGCGATCCCGGCTTCCTGCAGGGGTCACCCGAGCAGTGGGTCGAGCAACTCCTTCCGCTGGTGATCGAGGAGGGATTCAGTGCGTTCCTCGTCGGCCGCGACGACCCGCGGATCATCCGGACGTTCGGCGAGGAGGTCGCGCCCGCGCTTCGGGAGGCCGTCGCCAAGGAGCGCAAGGGGAGTGGGACCGCGACGGGGCCGGTCCGTACGGCGGTCGTCCTGGCCAAACGTCGGGCCGGCATCGACTACGACGCGCTGCCCGCTTCGCTGGCCGGCAAGTCCATCGAACCCGGTGACCCCGGGTACGAGCGGGTCCGTCACAGCTACAGCCGGCAGGGATCGCCGGCACTGGTGATCCGCCCAGAGGGTGCCGGCGACGTGATCGAGGCCCTGGCCTACGCGCGGACGCAGGACGTACCGCTCGCCGTACGCAGCGGGGGGCACGGCATCAGCGGCCGGTCGACGAACGACGGCGGAATCGTCATTGACATGTCCGGGATGGACAGGGTGGAGGTGCTCGACCGGGCGACCCGCCGGGTCCGGCTGGAGCCGGGCGCCCGGTGGGGACACGTCGCTTCGGCGCTTGCTCCGTACGGCTTGGCGATGAGCTCGGGTGACTACGGCGACGTGGGCGTCGGTGGCCTCGCCACCACCGCCGGCATCGGGTACCTGGTGCGCCGGTACGGCCTGACCATCGACCACGTCGTCGCGGCGGAGATCGTCACCGCGGACGGCAGCCTGCTCCGCGTCGACGAACACCAACACCCGGACCTGTTCTGGGCGATCCGCGGCGCCGGCGGCAACTTCGGCGTGGTCACAGCCCTCGAACTCGAGGCGTACGAGGTCGGCGACGTCGTCTACGCCCAACTGGTCGTCGACGCGACCGACACCGCTGACCTGCTCCACCGGTGGGGTCGGCTCGTCGAGGACGCACCACGGGAAATCACCAGCTTCCTCTCCCTGTTCCCCGGTCGCCGCGGTAATCCGCCGATGGCCCAGGTCACGCTCGTCTACGCGGGAGACGACGTCGAGGCGGCGCAACCCGCCCTGAGCCCGTTCCTGGAGATCGGGCCGATCCTCGACCAACAGGCCCAGCTCGTGCCGTATCCGGCGATCGTCGCACCGCCGGGAAATCAGCATCGCGGTCAGGGATTGGCCGACACCCACAGCGGCCTCCTGCACCACATCACACCACAGGCGGCGGAGGTCATGGCATCCATGATCCGCTCCGGTGACGTGATGATCGTGCAGTTCCGCTCCGTAGGCGGGGCGGTCAACGATGTCGCCCGCGACGCCACCGCCTATCCGCACCGGAGTCAGAACTTCTCGGTGCTCGCTGCCACCGTCGCGGATCGCCGGTCCCGGCTCGACAAGCTCTGGGCCGGCCTGTACGAGCACCTCGACGGCATGTACCTGAGCTTCGAGTCGGACACCGGTCCGGAACGGCTGCTGGACGCATTCCCCGAGCCGACCCTCGGTCGGCTGCGCGCCATCAAGGCGACCTACGACCCCGACAACGTGTTCAACCGCAACTTTCCGATCCCACCGGCGACATGGTCGGAAGGGTCGAATCCAGCACCGCAGAGGAAGTAACAAAACCGCCCCATGGAGAAGGCAGGCAATGTCATAAACCTGGATCTTCCGCTCCTGGACAAGAGTGACCCGATCTGGACCGCCGCCAACGGTTTTGTCGTACGCAGCTCCGAGGGAACAACCGAACTGGTCAACGGTGGACACGAGACGTTCAGCGTCAAGGTCAGTGGGAAGGAGACCGACGGTAGGCTCAGCTTGATGGAAGGTGAGGAGCCGTCCAAGCTGCTGGTTTTCTACACCCCGGCCGGTGCGGAGGAGTTCTTCCTGATCCTGCTTCCCGACAGCGACGACTGGAAGTAGCGCGGGCACCGGGGGCTCCGGCGGGAAATGGTGAATATCATTCGCGCTGAATCCCCGTGTCTGCCCATCGATTGGTAACGGTCCGCACCGGTCTTTCCACATGGTACGAATATGGAAGGACCGGCGAGACGGATGAGCTGTGGTGGAGACAGGGGTAGAGCGGCTCATACGAAAACCAGGGCCGCGAGAGGTCTCCTTCCTCGAACTCTTCTTCGATCTGGCCATCATTTTCGCGCTCATGCAGCTCTCGCAGCGACTGCTGCACGGATTCGGCTGGGAGAACAGCGTACGGACGCTGATCCTCGTGGCGGCGGTCTGGTGGATCTGGGTGGCGGCGGTCCGGACGGCGGACTGGTTCGACCCGGGCGAGCCGTACGTGCAGTGGATCATCACAACGGTGATGTTTGCCGGGCTGGTGGTGGCCGCCGCCGTCCCCGGGGCCTTCGGCGACCACGGCATCGTCTTCGCCGGTGCGTACGTGGTGATCCTCCTCGGCCGGCACCTGGCGATCATCCGGGCCCTGCACAACCATCCGCTGCAGATCCGCTCGGTACGGGCCGCCATCTGGTTCGGTGCGGGCGGGATCCTCTGGGTGACGGGAGCACTGCTGCCCACCACACCGCGACTGATTCTGTGGTCGGCGGCGGTGATCGTGGACTACGTGGGTGTGGTGCTCGGCTGGCCGGTGCCGGGCCTGGATCGGGTCCCCGGCGCGCACCTGAGGATCCTCGGTGACCACATCGCCGAGCGCCACCGGCAGGTCTTCATCGTCGGGCTCGGGGAACTCATCCTTGCCGGCGGCACGACCCTCGCCCAACAGCGACCCGACGGCGTCCGTACGGTGGCCTTCGCCCTTGCCTTCGTGAACGCGGCGCTGATGCTGTGGAGCTATCTCGTGCCGCGCGGACTCGACCTCGCGGAGGTGCTCAACCGGCGCCCGCCCTACATCTCGGTGCTCTGTTCCTTCGCGCACGGGCTGATGATCGCCGGAATCGTCGTCACCGCGATGGCCGACGACGTGCTGATCAGACAGCCGCTGGGAAGCACCCCGGACGAGTGGTCGGCCGCCCTCATAGCCGGGCCGTTTCTGTACCTCTCCGGACGGACAATGCTCGTCTCGGTGGTATTCCAACGCCCTGTCTGGCGGGCGCCGGCCGGAATGCTGATCCTGGCGGCCATGTCGCCGATCCTGGTCACCCTGCCGTTACTGGGTGCGGCAGCCGCGGTCAACGCGGTGCTGCTCGGCGTTGTCCTCAGCGCCCGGATCGGGGAACCCGCACGACGTCGCCTGGGCAGTTTGCAGGAACGGCTTCTCCACAGGCGTGGCCGCCCCCGGATGGCTTCCTTCCACGAACTCTTCTTCGATCTGGCCCTGATCTTCGCCCTGATCCAGATAACGCAGCGACTGCTGGACGACCTCAGCCTGACCAATGCCGCGCAGACCACGGTCCTCTTCGCCGCGATCTGGTGGATCTGGGTCGCGACCGCCTGGTCCACCGACTGGTTCAACCCGGACGAGCCCTACCTGCAACGCCTCATCATCGGTGTGATGTTCGCCGGGCTACTCATGGCGGTTGCCGTCCCCCGTGCCTTCGCCGAGAACGGTCTCCTGTTCGCCGGTGCGTACGTCGCGATCAACGTCGGCCGAGGTCTGGCGATCCTTCCCGTCCTGCGGGGCAACCCGCTCCAGAAACGTTCGGGCCGGGTCCTGATCTGGTTCAGCGTCTCGGCCGTGCCGTGGCTGGTGGGTGCCTTCCTGCCCGCCGGGCCCCGACTGGTCCTGTGGACGGTTGCCCTCACCCTGGACGGCGCCAGTTCCTGGTTCGGCTGGCCGGTACCCAGGCTCAGCCGCATACCGGAGAAGCATCTGCGGGTGGTCGGCGAGCACATCGCGGAGCGCTACCGCCAGATCTACATCGTCGCCCTGGGCGTCCCGATCCTCGTGAGCGGCCTGAGCTACAGCGCCTCGGGCTTCGACTACGTGCGTACGTTGGCCTTCGCGATCGCCTTCGCGGGCGCTGTTCTGCTGTTGTGGATCTATGTCCTTCCGCTCGGGCGGAATCTCGAGACCGCGGTCGACACCAACGCCCCACGAGCCGCCATTGCCGCCTCCTACTCCCAGGGGATCATGATCGCGGGAGTGGTCGTCATAGCGGTCGGCAACGCACTACTCATCCGGCAACCACTCGGCGAGACCCGTACGGCGTGGTCGGTTGTCATCGTCGGCGGGGTGGCGCTGCACCTCATCGGGCGGATTCTGCTCACCCTGGTGTTCAACGCCCGCCGACCGTGGCGCGCGTTCGCCGCGCTGCTCGCGGTGGCGGCCATGGCACCCGGTCTGCTCGTCGCGCCGCCCCTCGTCGTGGCGAGCGCGGTCAACGTCGTGCTGGTCTTCGTCGTCCTCGCCTACCGACATCTCAACCGTCCGGCCCCAACCGTGCGGACCTGACGGACCGGGCCGCGGTCGGCGCCGCGTGGAACCTAGCGGCGGCTGGCGTAGGTGCGTACCTTGGCGCGGTTGCCGCAGACGGCCATCGTGCACCATCGCCGTCGCCCGCGGGGGTCCAGGAACAGCCAGCCGCATTCTTCGCCGGGGCAGGCGCGGACCTGGGTGCGGGCCGGTGACGTCAACAGGTCGGCGGCGGCGGTGGCACAGGCGAGCAGGGGGAGCGCGGGGCCGATGCCGGGCGGCGGCGCCCACCGGGCCACCCCGTCCGGGTCGGCTTCGAGTACGGCGGCTCCGGCCGCCCGCTGGGCGTGGGCGGCGACCACATCGAACGCCGCGCCGTCGGCCGGATCGAGCAGTACGTCGTGCAGCGCGGTGCGCAGCGACCGGACCTCGGTCAGCACCTCGTGTGCCGCGACGTGCTGTTCCCGGGCGACCGCGCGCAGTCGGGGCACCACCGTCGGGTCGAGCAGTCCGGCGTGCCCGGCCCAGACCGCGAGGTGGTCGAAGTCGTGCAGCCACTCCCGTCGTGGGTCCGTGGGCTCGTCCCAGCCGGCCCGGGTGTTGCAGAGTTCCAGCGCCGGATGCCCGGCGAGCAGGGCGGGCAACCGGTAGCCCTCGACCTCGATCCAGTGCACGGGCTCAGTATGCCTTGACTCCCCGCCGTTAACCAGTAATCCTCTCCACACCGGTTAATCGCCGAGTACCGGTTAGGGGATGTCGTGGGCTCGCGTACGGTCAAGCGGCTTCTGGTCGGGTTCCTCGCCATTGCCGCGGTGGTGGCGCCCGGGGTGCCTGCTTCTGCCGGTGCCGGTGGCTACCACCCGGAGCCGTGGCGCACCTGGATCCAGGAGGAGTGGACCAGCGAGCCGGGCCGCTACTGCTCCTTCCCGCTCGGTGTCCGGGTGGTCGCCCAGGACGTACGGGTCCGGGTCGCCGCCCGCCACCCGGAAGGCGCCGTACGGCGGGAGGAGTTCACCGGCCCGCTCCTCGTCGACTTCGTCAACGTCGACACCGGACAGTCGGTACGCCGGGACGCGGGCGGTTCCGGGGCGGCCGAGTACCGGCCGGACGGAAGCTGGACCCGCTACACCATCCTCGGCCCCGCCGGCTTCGGGTTCCGGCCCGGGGACCACTACCGACGTGGCTACTACATCCTCGACGGCCTGCACACCATCACCTTCGACCCGGACGGCACCCGTCGGATGGCGATCGCGATCGGTCGGCAGGACAGCGTCTGCCACGCCCTGGGCGACCCGTTTTGATCGAGGCGCTGCCAAGGGGCTGGAATCCACGCCGACCACCCGGGTCCCGAGTGCTGTCGGAAGATTCGGGCAGCCGTCACGGGCCCCGGTCGTGGACCGGGGCCCGCGGTGTTCGGTGCGCGGGTCAGGAGGCGGCGATGCCCTCCATGCCGGTGCCGTTGGCGAACTGGGGTAGTCCGTCGACGGTGGTGATCAGGGTGAGGGATCCGTCGTCGTTGACCCTGTAGCCCTGGACGTTGCCGGCGGCGGCGTTCTGGACGTAGAGGATCCCGTCCGCGGTGGTCATGTCGATCGAGCCGCCTCCGGTGTCGACGGCGACCGCGGCGACCAGGATGAGGTCGCCTTTGTCGTCGACGGTGTAGGAGCTGATGGTGGAACTGCCGGCGTTGGCGGCGTAGAAGTAGTCACCAACCCGCTGGATCCAGCAGGTGGCGGTCTGCCCGTTCGGGACCGACGGGCCGATCGGGGTGACGGTACCGTCACCGCTGACCTGGTAGCGGGTGACCGCGTTGGTGCCCGATTCCGCGACGAGGAGTTTGCCTTCGTCGTCGAAGGTGAACCCGAAGGGTGTGCCGGGGTCGGGGTTGCTGGTGGGTTCCTTCGACAGGCTGCCCTTGTCCCCGATCCGGTAGGCCTCGATCGTGTTGTTGGCCTTGGTGGTGACGAGCACGAACCGGCCCTCGGGGTCGACGCCGACCTGGGCGGGCGCGGTGCCGAACGCGGGCGGGTTGGCGTTGACCAGGTGCAGCGACCGGGCCGAGTCCTCGATGCGGTGAAGCTTGTCGTTCTCCACCCGGAACCCCTGGACGGCGCCGGCGCCGCCGGCGTTGAGGACGTAGACCAGGTCCTCGTGTACGGCGATGCTGACCGGCAGGAGGCCGCCCGACCAGCTCACGTCGAGAAGTTCGAGCTTGTCGCCGTCGACGAGGAAGACGCTGACGGTGTTGCTGCCGGCGTTGACGGCGAACAGCCGGCCGTCGGAGTAGATCAGCGATCCCTGCGAGGCGAGCGCGTCGACCGGCGGGCCGATGGTGGCGCCGCCGAGGCCGCCGGTCTGGTACTCGCCGGCCATGGTGAGTACGCCGTCGTCGCCACGGTCGTACACCTGGATCGTGTTGCCGAGGGGCTTGTTCGTCTGGACGAAGACCGCGCCGTCCACGCCGTCTTTCCCGTGGTGGCCGGCGCCGTCCCAGCGCGAGCCGTCCCAGGCCGGGCCGTCGTCGCGGGCGGAGTACGCGGGCGCGGAAGCGGCGAGACCACCGGCCAGCGCGCTGAGTACGACCGCAGCAAGAATCCGCTTTCGGAGCATGAGTCATCCCTCTAACGCTCGAAACGTGAATAGGAAGGTTTTTCCCGTTTAGAGGCTATAGCGGGTTATGGGCCCCTCAGCGCGGCTTCCCCGAAAGGGTGAAGAACGCGTTGTATCGACGCCTTGTGCCTGGAGTACTGCTTCCGCGTCTCCGGCGGGCTCGTCCACGTTCCCGCCCGAGGGTTCGGCGCGGCGGTACGGCGGTGGTCCGTCGTTCCGCCGCCCGAGTCTCCTGGCAGACGGCGGCCATACTGGAACCACACCCGACGCGCAGCGTCGCCTCCTCTCATCGGGGTTCCGGATGCCACGTGACGACGCACAGGAAAAGTCCGACGCCGAGAAGACTCCCGCCAAGGCCACCAAGGCCACCAAGTCGGAGAAGGAGGACGAGCGGAAGTCCGCGCCCGACGACAGGTGGTGGGTGATGACCCGGGAACGCGATGAGTGATCAGGGCAAGGCGTACGCCGCGTTCGTGGAGAGCGAGCTCAAGTGCGAGCGTGACCGGCGGGTCCACCTCGACAACCGGGGAGCGGCGCTCGTCACCACCTCGTCGAGCCTGGTCGCGCTTCTCGCCGCGGTTGTCGCGTTCTTCCGGGTCGGCACCAACCTGACCTTTCCGAACTCGGCGCTGCCCACCCTGATCGTCGCGATCGCCGCGCTGGCGCTCGTCGCCGCCTCCGGCATCATCGCGAGTTGGAACCACACCTACCACGCGCCGAGCGTCGGCAGTCTCGGCGCCGCGGTGAAGGAGCGATGGGCGACCGACGAGGAGACCGACGCCCGCAACTACGTGGCACAGATGCAGATCGAGATCATCTCGAGTCTGCGGCGCAGCAACGCGTCGAAGGCGGGATGGATCAGGCGGGGCCTCGTCGGGCAGACGATCGCCCTGCTGGGGCTGGGGATCGTGGTGTGCCAGATGCTCATCGCCACGGTGTAGACCGGGCCGCCGGATCGGCCGGCGCGCCCGGTCATGACGAGGCGCCCCGCCGGAGCAGGGGCCCTACCCGCCCACGTGGATGAACGGCATCCAGCTGCTGGGATACCCGGGCGCGTCGTCGCGCATGGAGCGAACCGCCCGGTGCAGCGCCCGGGGCGCATCGTCGGCGTTGCCGTCGCCCAGCGAGGGATAGAAACGACGGGTCAGTTCGCCGGAAGCGGCATCACCGACCGACCAGAGGGCCCCGATGACATGACGCCACCCGTTGTGGTGCATGGCCGACGCCAGTGTGATCGCCTCGTCCAGGTGGCCGACACCGCCGGTGGCCGTCTTGCAGGCGGCAAGAAAGGCAAGATCCCCGGCGTGATCTCCCGTACTCATGTCCGGGACCGACACCCGACCGTTCTCCTGCCAGTCGTACGGCACCAGCCCGCCGGCCAGCGGCTCGCGCAGATCCTGGGTGCCGTGGCAACTGGCGTGGAACCACCGATGCTCCTCGAGACCGGCCAGGATCGCCGCCCGTGTCGCTGCCCCGCCCGAGAGGACGGTGAGGTCGTCGGCGTCGAACAGGTCACGCAGGAAGTCCGCCTCGATCTCGGCACTCGACAACTCCCCGCGGCCCGGGGTGCGGGGAAGCGAGACCGCCAGTAGCTGACGGTCGGCACCCCTCGCCCGTGACGTACGGTGCGACGCCCGCAGGGTGGGCGCATAGGAGGAGACGACCCGGTCCAGCACGCTGTCGTCGCCACTGCGGTGGTGGCCTGCGGCGTGTAACGGCAACAGGGTGAGCGCGCCGGTGGGGGACCACCACACCCGGGGCAGTCCGACATCGGACGCGGTATCGCCGGTTCCCGTGCCCCGTTCCGCCGTTGGCGCAGGCGGGTCGCCGACGCAGGCATCCAACACCGGCTTTGCGATCGTGTCCCAGAGCCAGGCCAGGGTCCCGGTGATCGCGGCATCCAGCGCCTGCTGGTCGCGGTCCGCCGCGTACCGTTGCAGCGCGGTGAGGTAGTCGTCGGCCGACCGGGTGACCTCCGCCGAGGTCAATGACGGGAGCGCGACCAGCTCGACGCCATGTCGGGAGACAACCAGCGCGTCACAGCGCCACTCGCAGACGTTCACGATCACTATTCGGTCCGTCGCGCCGGCCGGCAGTAGGGACGCGAGCGTTGGTCGACGCAGGAAGGTGCTCGCCCCGGGAAGCGAAGCCAGGCCCCGTACCCGCGAGGTCAGGTCTTCGAAGCGCAGAGCGGCCCGCATCCGCTCGTCGCGGTCCCGGCTCCGGGCCGTTGACTCGCTGCCCGCCGGCGGGGATTCCGTGCGCTCGGCGGCCGCGGGACGGTCGAGGACCGCACGGCACTCGAGGAGATCGTCGGCGAGGTCGGGTGCGGCGGCCCGGAGTTCCCCGAGGTCACCTCGCAGCTCGAGCAGCCGCGACCAGTAGATGCCGCGTCCCGCTTCGAGCAGGGTGACCGCCTCGTCCAGGCTCCCCGCCGCGATGGCACTCGCACACGCCTCCCGGCCGAGGGCCGAGCCGTGCGCCCGCACCATCTTCAGCTGGTCGCGCCGCCCGAGGCCCGGCCACGCGAGCAACGGAAGGATCGCGATCGCCTTCGCGTAGGCGTCGAGGGCGGCCGCAACCCCGTCGACCTGGGCCACCGCCCGCGCCCACTGGCGGGCGGCCGAGAGTTTGACCAGCGAGTCCGCGTTGGGTGAGTCGGCGGCGGCGGACCAGGCAGCGACCGCGTCCACGAAATCCGACCGATTCCGGGTACGGCCGAAGCCGACCCATTTCGTCTGCGCGAGATTGGCCTGGTGGACTGCGTGGTCGGGGTGGTCCCCGGTGGTGGTGCCGACAGCCGCCAGGCCGAGCCGCAGAGCCTCGCGGAGATCCTCGTCGTCACCGTGGCGATCGAAACGGGTCCGCAGGATCACGCCGAGATCGGACTGGTGGTTCCCGTGATCAGGGTGGTCTTCGGGGGTTGCGCCGAGGGCGGCCCGGCCGCCCTCCACGGCGGTTTCGAGGTCGACGTCGCTCCCGGTTCGGCCGAACCTGACCAGAGCGATGTTGGCCAGGTTCGCGCCGTGCCTGCCCAACTCCGGTCCTGCCGACGAGGACACCGCCTGACGTGCGGCCGTCAGCGCCGCGCTCAGGTCGTCGGACTCTGCGGGGCCGTCGACGGTACCGAACGCTGCCCCGCGATTCTCCGCGTGGAGATCGGCCCGGGCACGATGCGCGAGCGCGAGGTTGCTGAGCCGTCTGCCCATGTCGGGGCTGTCGGCGGCGGTCAGAGCCACCGCTCGCGCAGCCGTCCGGACCGCGTCGTCGATGTCCTCTCTCGCGCCGTGGCGGTCGAAGCGTTCGCGCAACGCGAGGCTCAGATTCGACAGGTACATGGGGCGCCGGGAATGTTCCGGACCCACACCTTCGACCGCGGCACGACCCAGCGTGACCGCCCCGTGGAGGTCGTCGGGCGTGCCACGGATCTCGAACCGGGTGCGCAGCCGGTTGCCCAGATGGGATGAGTACATCGCCCGCGACGAGTTGCCGAGAGGCTCGGCGGCCAGCGCGTCGTTACCCAGGCTGATCGCCCTCTCCAGGTCTGCGACCCGGCCCTCGTGACTGAATCGCGTCCAGAGGACGTATCCGAGGTTGGAGAAGACGACATGCCGCGAAACATCACCGGGGTTGACGGCGGCCACCGCCTGCTCGCCGAGGTCGACGGCCTTCGTCAGGTCCCGGGCCGAGTGTTCCTTCTCGAATCGGGCACAGAGTAGGGCGCTGTGGTTGGAGAGGAGCCGGGACAGGTCGCTGTCGTCCCGTCGTTCCCTGATCGCACCCTCCGCGAGCAGGATGGCCTCGCCGCGGTCCTGGAACCGCCCGGTCCAGTCGTGTCTGGTACGCAGGCTCACGCTGAGGTTGAACATCGCGGACGACAGTGCCTCGGCAGGTACGTCCAGCGCGTCCCGTCCGACGTCGATCGAACGGTCGAGGGCATCGCGGTCACCGGTCATCTCGGCCAGGGTGCGCAACGCGACGCCGAGGTAGTTGAGGCAGAGGGCATGGATCGGCTCGCCTTCCGGCAATGCCGCGACCATCGCCTCGAAGAGGGCGACCGCGCCGTCCACCTCCGGTCTCACCTCACTCCGCACGCCCCGCTGCAGCAGGGTGGTCGCCATGCTCATGTACTTCGAAAGGTCGCCCAGTACGAGCTGCGGCCGCAGCCCGATCGGTACCAGGGACGGGTGAATGTCGAACAGTTGGGCGAAGATGCTCATCGCCAGCTCATGCTCGGCCGTTCCCTGGCCCGGGGGCAGCGCCAGGGAACGGTAGTGGCAGACGAGTGCGATCACCTGTGCCGCATCCATCGGCAGGCCGCCATCCGCCCCCGAGACGGCGCTTTGCAGAGCGTCCATCTCGTCCACGACTTCGGCACCGAGAACCGCGGTCCGCTCACCGCCTTCAAATGCCCTTACCCGCCGACCGAGTGAACTGATCAACTTTTGCGGAGAGGACATGATTCCTCCGTCGCCTTGAAGAAGGGACTCGGGTGGGACCGCCAAGAGTACCCGCAGTGAGGCGCCCGAGCAGCAGCGAATTGCTCCGGGTCGATCGGGCACGAAGTGCTGGTCAGCCCCTGCCGCAGGCCTTGTCCACCGCGACCTTGGTGTCGACAAGCGCGTTCGCGCCCCCGCTCGTGCCCTCCTGCGCGGCCAGGCTCTGCAGCGAGTCGGCGTACGCCTCGATCGCCTGGCGGACCCCACCACCCTCTGCCTGCTCCGCCAGGACCGTGATCTCCCGGTGCCAGCTCTCGAAGTGAAGACGTCGCAGCCGGGGCAGATCGGCGTACGCGACGCGGTCACCGACGTAGGCCGCCTCCATCGCGTCGGAGTACGCCTTCCCCTCGGGCGTCTCGTTGGCAAGGTGGCGATCGTTGGTCGCGGTGAACTCGGTGCAGATCTGTGCCGAGATGTCCGATGCCTCCCTGTTACCCGCCGACTCCCCGCCACAACCCGAGGCGACAAGGACAACCAGCGCAAGCGCCGCGAACCCGACCATCCGTCGCACCGATTCCCCCAACTGTTGCCTGCCCCGTGTCCACCATGGACGCGCGTCAGATCCTATGCGCAACCTGCGACCGAAAGCGCGGGCGTCATCCGAGACGCGGGCCAAACACAGGCGGACTAAGCCGGTCGGTTTCCCTGGTCACCGAGCCGGGTACCAACATGCCAGGGACCGATCAGGGTCTCGGGG
Organism: Micromonospora sp. NPDC004704; assembly: GCF_053601675.1. Classification (NCBI taxonomy): domain Bacteria; kingdom Bacillati; phylum Actinomycetota; class Actinomycetes; order Micromonosporales; family Micromonosporaceae; genus Micromonospora; species Micromonospora sp. NPDC004704. The sequence continues at coordinate 234,085 of NZ_JBSGCD010000001.1, forward strand.
CACGGTGATCACCACCGGCTTTCACCGACTGGAAGGGACGGCGAGGAAGATGGCGGCGACCATGGCGCTGACGCTCTCCGGCGACATCCACGCCGCCTCGCACGCCCGTAGCCTCACCGACCTTCTGCTGAGCAGGCTCGGCGTGACCGGACAGTACCGCGCCGACCTCAGCCTCATGGTCAGCGAGGCGTGCACCAACGCCGTCTCGCACGCCCGTCAGCCCGGCGACATCGAGGTGCTCATCTCCGTCCGGCAAGATGAGTGTGTCATCGACGTCGGTAACAGCGACGGCAGCTTCGACGATGTCCAGCTGCACGCCGACCTTCCCGACCCCCGTGCCGAGGGAGGACGTGGCCTGCCCATCATCACCGCTCTGGCCGACGCCGTCCGGACCGTGCACGAACGATCCGGCTGGGTGGTGCTCCGCATGGTCAAGCGCATCGTCCGGAAGCCGGATCAAACCTGAGCCGTCGCGGGGGTACCGAGGTGGTCGGCGGATCGCCCGCACCGTGGCGTGCGGGTGGAGGAGCAGCCGTGGTCCCGCGCCGACGAGCCTGCGCGGGACCACGAGTACGGATGAACGGTCAGCTCGCGCAGACGGCGTACGCGCGTACCTTCCAGTTGCCGCTGAAGCCGTTCTCGTCCTCGACGGCGCGTACGGTCACCGTCGTCGACGAGGTGGGCCGCAGTTCGGTCAGGCGTACCTGGCCCTCGCCACCGACGATCTCACCGCCGACCCCGTGCACCTGCTTGCCCGCCGGGCAGGTGGCGGTGACCGACCGGCTGACGGCCGAGCTGAGAACGCTGTCGACGATCATGCGCTGCTCACCGGCCAACGGGTCGGCGCAGAAGACGGCGACGTCCAGCGACCAGTTGCCGGCGAAGTTGTTGCCGGCCTCGACGCCCGCCACCGTGACGCTGGTCTGGTTGATGCGCACGTCCTCCAGGAGTACGTCGCTCGCCCCGGAGCCGAGCGCGAGGGCGGCGCCACCGCCACCGATCGCGCGCTTGCCCACCGGGCAGGACAACTCCCGGAACTTCGGGTTGACGGAGTCGATCACGGAGTGCCCGGTGACCACCTGAAGGCCCTTGGGCGTCGGGGCGCAGAGCGCGCTGGCGGTGACCGCCCAGTTACCGGGGACGCCGTTCGCGTCCTCGCGGCCGGTCACCGAGTAGAGGTTGGCGTCCACCAGCGGCAGCATGATGTCCATGCCGACCTGACCGAGGCCCGATCCGGTGATCGCGCCGCCGCCGCCGATGACACTGGTGCCCGCCGGGCAGACCGCGTTCTGCGTCTTGGCGACGCTGTTGCTCGGCCCGAAGGTTGTCCTGACCACCAGGCCCGGGACTGCGGCCACCGGCCCGACGAGGGCCACCTGCCCGAGCGTGACGGCGCTCAGCGCGGTCGCACCCACGGCGACCATCCGACGTGCCCACCGGCTGCGGTTCGATCCTTCTCGCATGGTTCTCTCCTCGGTTCGTTCGATTCCTGGAACTGACTGGTTGTTGGTGTTCGCGGGTGAACGGCCCTGCGGTCAGGGCGTGACCTGTTGGATCTCGACCGGTACGGAATCCACGCCGACCAGCCCGGTCGAGTCGAAGACCTCCAGCCACACCGACCACGTGGTGGTGCTGCTCCCGCTGTTCAGCAGGCCCAGCTCCGCGGTGAGGCCCGCGCAGCTCTTCGGCACGACCTTGTCGTCGAGCGGGGCGCCGGTGGGCACCGCACTGCCCTGGCACAGCACCTTCTTGGCACCGCCGTCGCCGTACGCGGTCCACCGGTAGCGGGTCCCGGCGACCGCACCGTCCTCGGCGTCCGTACCGGCTCCGACGAGGGCGACCGACTTCGGCCCGCCGTCGATCGTGGTCAGCTTCAGCGCCGATGCCGGCTGGACGACCGTGGCGGTCGGCCGGGACAGCCCGGCCGGCACGGCCGTGACCGTGAAGGCACGCTGCGCGCTGGCGCCGCCCGCCGTGAACGTCACGGTGTACGCCCCCGGAGTGACCGTGCCCGCCGGCAGCAGATTCTGGTGTCCGGTCTTCTGGAACACCACCGTGTTGCCCCGGCGGACCGTCCAGGACGCCTCCCCGTCGGGGACCGGTCCGAAGGCGTCGGGGTCGACGGAGGTACCGACCAGGCTGATCGACTGGCCGGCGGCGAGCGTCAGCCCCGCCGGCGGCGAGATGATGGCCACCGTCGTCGGGCTGTCCACCACCGTGATGGTGACCGCCGCCGACCCGGTACGCCCCAGGCTGTCGGTGGCGCTCGCCGTGATGACGTGGGTACCCGCCGACAGCGACGGCACGACCGTGATCGAGTCGTCGCCCAGCTCACCGTCGATGCTGCTGGTCCAGGTGAGCGGAATCTCCTTGCCGAGGAAGTCGGTGGCCGTACCCCACAGGTCCACCGTCTGGTTCACGCCGAACTGCTGCTTGGTCTTCGGCGTGCTGATGCTCACCGAGGGCTTACCGACCGTGACATTCAGGGCCTTGGCGACGGCGGCCAGGGCGTCGATCCGGCGCTGGCTCCCGGTCACCTTCGCACCGAGCCCGCCGACGTGGGCGGTGCTGTTGAGAATGTCGCGCACCTCCCCGGCGGTCAGGCTCGGGTCGGCCGCCATCACCAGGGCGGCGACCCCGCCAACGAACGGCGCCGCGACGCTGGTGCCGCAGGTGGACTTCGTCGCATTGTTGGCCGGCTTGCCGGGATCGACGAGGCCCTGGACGCACATCGGGCCGTAGATCTCCACCGAGGTGGTGAGGTCACTGGTGCCGAAATTCGATCCGCCCGACACCGTCGCGTCCGAGTTCATACCGCCCACACAGAGGACATGGGTGCTCTCGCACGGCACCCAGAGCGTGTCGGCGTCGATGTTCGTACCGTTGTTGCCGGCGGCGGCGACGATCAGCGCCCCGGTGTCCCGGACGTGCTCCATCCGCCGGTCGGTCCAGGTACGGGCCCACGCCTTGCCGAGGTGCACATCGCGGGTGAAGCTGAGGTTGACCACGTCCGGGTGGGTGGCCTCGGCGGCCTTCTCCAACCGGCGCAGGACCGTCCAGTAGTCGATGCCGTTGCGGACGGCGACCAGTTCCTCGACCACCGGCCCGGCCGGTCCGGCGGTGCCGTAGTCGTTGTCGACCCGGCCCATTCCGGCGAGCGTCACCTCGGTGCCGTGCCACGGGCAGGGCGTGCCGTTCGTGCAGTCGTTGGTGTTGGTCGCGCCCCACTCGGCCTTGTGCAGGGACACCTTGCTCGGGAAGTCGGCGTTGGACTGGAAACCGCCGTCGAGCACCAGGTACTTGACCTGCTTGGTCAGCTTGCCCTTGGACTCGAGCAGTTGCCAGGCCGGCGCGACCCCGGTGTCCATTGCACCGCCGGCACGCATGAACGACCAGTCGAAGACGTTCTTCCCGATGCCGGGAGCCTCGAACACCTCGCCGTCGACGATCCCGGACGGCTCCACCAGCCAGTCGAGAACCAACTCGGTGCCCGCCCGCCACTCGGCCGCGGCCAGGGCGAGCAGCCGCAGCGCCCGCTCGTCGCCGACCCGGTACGTCCCGGCCTGACGCGGCTCGGCGGCGAGCAGGTCACCGACCAGTCCCGCCGGGTCGGCACGGTCGGCGTCCACCCGTACCAGATGGTCCTGCCCCTGCCCGTCCGGCGCGAACGAGTCGAGCACCTGGCCACCCCAGCGAGTGAGGAAGGCGTCCAGTTCGGCCTGGTCGGCCACCCGCACCATCACCTCGTCGAGCACCAGGCCCGCCGGGGAACCGTCCGGTCCGGCGACCATCCCGATCTCCCGGTCGGTGCCGAGCCGGCCGACCGGGTCGATCGACAGCCGTGGTGCGGACAATCCCTGGTCGACCCGGAATGCCAGTGGTTCCGCACGGGTGGCGGCCGGGCCGTCGGGAGCCGGTGCCGCGGCGGCGTCCACCCCGGTGCCTGTGACGAGCCCGCCGGCGAGTACCGCCACCGCGGCGGTGACCAGGAACCGGCGCGGGCCGGTGACCGGTCGGCGGGTGGAACGGGTCAAAGTCATGAGTGTCTCCTCGGTGTCGGTGGTGCGGTGACACCGGTAGGAGCGCGGGCGGGTCGGCATGCCAACAGAAAGACCCCGGAAAACTTTTCCTTCGTTCTACTGGACCCGTTGACGAGCAGTGGGGGACACAGATGGACACGGCCGTACCGGACGACAGGACGCTCGTCGAGGCGATGAGCCGAGGCGACCGGGCCGGCCTGGAAGGCATGTACCGGCGGTACGCCGACCGGCTCTACACGTACGCCCGGGTGATGGTGCGTGAGCCGGAAACCGCCTCCGACGTTGTCCACGACGCGTTCCTCAAAGCCAGCCAACGCATCGGGCAACTCCGCGACCCCGACCGGCTGCGCCCCTGGCTGTACGCGATCGTCCGCACCGAATGCCTCCGGCAGTTGCGGGAGCGGTCCCGCTCCTCACCGCTGGAGGAGGCGGGTGAGCCGGTGGCCGACACCCTTGACCCGGGCACCGGCGTCAACGCCGAGCAGGTACGCGACCTCGTACACACCGCGGCCGCCGCTCTCAACCCCGGCGACCGCGAGGTGGTCCACCTGGCGATCCGTCACGACCTGTCCGCCGTCGAGATCGGTGCGGCACTCGGGGTACCCGTCAACCACGCGCACGCCCGGCTGTCCCGGGCTCGATCTCAGCTCGAACGGGCACTCGGCGCGCTGCTCGTCGCGCGCAGCGGTGGGCGTGACTGCCCGGAGCTAGCCGACGTACTGGACGGGTGGCAGGGCCGGCTCACCCCGACCCTGCGCAAGCGGGTCTCCCGCCATGTCGACGGCTGCACCGTGTGCGGGATGCTCCGGAGCGAGCAACTCAACCCGGCGGTGTTGCTGTCCGCGTACACGGCACCGGTGTTCCTCGTCGCCGCCGACACGGTGTGGGCAAGACTGGTCGAGGTCGAGGTCGAGGTCGAGGTCGAGGTCGAGGTCGAGGTCGAGGTCGAGGTCGAGGCGACCGATGGCCGGGCCGACGGGCCCGGCGACGATGCGGCCGGCGGCTCGGTCGACGCGACCGACGCCCGAGCCGAGGTGGCCCGCGACGGTGCGACTGACGGCCGACCTGATGTGCCCCGCGACGACGCGACCGGCGGCCGGGCCGAGGTCGAGCCGTCTGCCGATCCGGCACCAGCGTCGTCGGCGTCCCCGGAGCCCGCCGGCCCGGCGGACGGCGGGTCGGCTTCCGGGCCGAGCGCAGCGTCGGGGGACGGGTCGATCGCAGGGTCGGGGGACGGATCCACCGCAGAGGTGGGTGACGGGCCCGCTGCAGGCAGCAGCGGGGCGGTGCCGCGTGCGGCGGCGCATCCCGTCCGTCCGACATCGGCGGCGGCGACCCGTGACCGGCGCCGCCGGCGGTTGGCCGCGACCGCCGGGCTGCTTCTGCTCCTCGTCGTGACCGGCGTCTGGGCCCTGGCGCCCGGTCAACCGGCCCCCGAAGGAGTGGCGGCGACATCCGGCGCATCGGCCGGCGGGCCGGCGGCGCCAGCTCCCACCGCCACCACCACCGGCCCCGTGGGCCGGCTGGTACCGACGACCGGACCGGTCGACGCCGGCGGCTTGTCCGCCGGCCCGGTTACTCCCGGTGATGCGGACCAGGCTGGCCCAACCACTGACCCGGGCGCTGCGGCCACCCCGGGCACTGCCGCCAACCCGGGCTCGGCAGCCGGCCCGCCCCCGGCGGGCGCACCCGGCGCACCGGCCGCGTCGCCGACCGCTCCGCCGCCAACCGCGCCCCGGCCGACCGCCGCACCGCAGTTGGCCATGCCGTTCACGGTGACGGCGAGCGCGCGTGTGCGCTGCGGTTCGGACACCTACAGCCTGGCCGTGCGGGCCACCGGCAGCGCTGCGATCGTCGAGGCGAAGGTGCGTTGGACGCCCGCCGGAGGTGCGACGTCGAGTCGGGACATGTCGGTGGACGGATCGTCCGCGCAGGTGACCGTGGGGGGCCTGCGCGCGTCGGCGCTGACCTGGTCGGTGAGGGTGACCGCCGCCGACGGCCGTACGGCACAGAGTCCGTCGTACCAGGTCACCGACCCGTGCGTCCGGCCGGGCTGAACGGGTCGGCGCCCACAGGCCCGTACGGGCACGTGCCGGGCCTCAGGGTTACGGGCGGAATGGCGTAGTGCGCCGACCGAGACGGACCGCTGGACGGTCACGACCGGCCGAGCCGGACAAGAGCCGCTGCCGTCAGTGCCTCGATCCCGGTGGGCACGGCAAGCGGGGCATACGGCGCGAACCGCGGCGAGTGGTTGCCAGGGATTTGTGCGATCTTGGCAGCGGCGTCGCCGGGGTACTCAGGACGGTTGAGTATTCGTCATCACGTACCGGACTCGCGGGCTCCCTATCGTGGCTGCGTGGTGATGACATTCCTGCGTCGTTGGACGTTGCGGTTCGCAAGCTTCGCGCTGACCTGGCTCTACACGCTGTACCGGATCCATCCGGCGGTGTGGCGGCTCACGGCGCGTCGGTACCGCCCGTACATGGGTCGTTTTGCCCGACTGCACGCGTGGATGACCTGCCAGTTCGCCGCGATCGACGTGCCCGCGTACGGCGACTTCCTGCGCCGTAACCAGTGGCGGTTCCGGTGGTTCGACCTGTCGTCGTACCCGCCGACCGACAAGGAGTCGTACGTGAAGGCGTACCCGGAGGCGCGGCGCTGCCGGAACGGTGAGATCGAGATTGCCGGCAGTGTGGTGGACGAGTCGTCGGGCTCGTCCGGTCAGCCGTTCAACTGGATTCGCAGCCGTCGTGAGTTGCGTTCGGTCCACAAGAACCTGGCGGGCTACGCGACGATGGTGTTTCCCTCGAAACGGCGCTTCGTCATCAACGCGTATTCGATGGGGGCGTGGGCCACCGGCACCAACACCGGCATCGCCATGTCCAGGATCGCGATGGTGAAGAACACCGGGCCGGACCTGCAGAAGATCGTGGACACCCTGCTGTACTTCGGGTCCGGCTTCGACTACGTCGTCACCGCGTACCCGCCGTTTCTGAAGCACCTGCGCGACAAGCTCGACGCCGAGGACTTCCCCTGGGTCGAATACCGGATCAGCGGACTGGTCGGCGGTGAGGGGATGACCGAGGCGCTGCGCGACTACCTGGAGGAGCGCTTCCTCAAGGTGCGTTCCGGTTACGGAGCCAGTGACCTCACCATTGGCATTGCCGGGGAGACCGACTTCAGCGTCTGGGTCCGTCGGCGGCTGCGTACCGACCCTGCCCTGCGGACCAGCCTGCTCGGTGCCGACGAGTACCGCCTGCCGATGGTCTTCCAGTACAACCCGCTCGAGACGTACCTGGAGACCACACCCGAACACGAGGTGCTCTGCACGATCAACTCCACGGCCGTGCTCAATCCCCGGGTCCGGTACAACATCGGCGACGAAGGCCGGCTGGTTTCGTATCCGGACGTGCTCGCCGCGATCGCGGACCCGGACGCGCGGGCCGAGGCCGGGCGCGCCTGGCAGGTCGACCGGATGCGGTTGCCGTTGCTTTTCCTGTTCGGTCGCAGGGACAGCACGATCTCGTACATGGGCGCCAACATCTATCCGCAGGACGTCGAGTACGGCCTCTACCGTGGCAACTCCCGGGCGCACCTGCTGCAGAGCTTCTGCCTGCAGTTGACCGAGCAGGTGAGCCTGGAGAGCCGGCCGGTCATCAACCTGCAACTGCGCGAGCACCTGACGCTCGGCCCCGACGAGCGGCGGGCCCTGGTCGACACCTGCCGCCACGGGGTCCTGCGCCACCTCGCCGAGGTCAGCCGGGACTTCGCGGAATCCCTGGCCGAGGACCCGGCCGCCGCGGACCTGCGGGTGGAGGTCCACGACTACGGCAGCGGCCCGTTCGCCGGCACCGATTCCAAGATCAAGAATGTCTATCTGGTGAAGGGCGGGACCGCATGAGGACCTCCGACTTCTCCGCCGCGCCCCCGGTCGGCCAGGCCACCGCCATGTTCGTCGGCGCCACCCGCTACCGGGGGCCGCGCTCGATCGTCACGCTCACCCGTACCTGGTTCAAGATGGTGCGGCAGCTGAGACGGATGGACGGGTACCGGTGGCACACCGTGTACTACCGGTTCCCGTTCACGCTCGGGACCGTCGCATTCTTCAGCGACCGGGACGCGCTGTTGAAATTCGCCCGCAGCCGCCACCACCGCGAGCTGATGTGCTGGGTGACCGACCACGGCATGACAAACGCGACCGGCGGCTACATCCGCCTGTACAACGCCGAGCCCGAGGGCTACACCAACGGCGTCTGGCGGGCCGAGGCCGACGGCATGGCACACATCCCGACCTTCACCCCGCTGTCGACCGAGAACACCGGTCCGCCGGTGCACCGCGGATGAGACTGATCCCTGTCCGGTCGCGGGCGGAGCTGACGGCGTTCGTGGACTTCCCACTCCGGCTCCACCCGGTCGACCGGTACGTGCCCCTGCTCTCGTCGGTGATCGCGACACACGGCCGAACCGCCCAACTGTTCCTGGTCCGCGACCGACACGGCACGGTGGTCGGACGAACCAGCATGCACCGCAGTGCGACCTTCGACGCCAAGGTGGGTCCACGCCAACTGTTCGGTCACACCGAGTTCGTCGACGACGACTCGGTCTTCACCGCCATCGTCGACGCGGTCGAGGTCAGGGCCGATGGCCGGCCGCTGTTCGGGCCGGTGGCGCTGCTGCCGAACCAGACCGGAGGAGTGATCACGTCCGGCTTCGCCGACCGAGGATTCGTGGACTCCGCGTGGAACCCCGCCTACTACCCCGCCACGTACGAGCGGCACGGGTTCCAGCGCCGGTTCGAGGCCGACACCTGGCTCGTCGACCTCGACCGTCCGGACGCCGGAACAGCCGGCCATGACCACGGGTTCGCCTTCGACGACGACCGGATCGCCACCGAGAAGCTGGTCATCCGGTACGGCTCGCGGCGGCACCTCCGCAGCCAACTGCCGATCCTGCGGCAGCTGCTCAACAGCAGCTTCGCGCGGCTCGGCTACTACACCGACATTTCCGCCGAACAGCTGGCGCAGCAGACCGACGGTCTCGCGTACCTGCTCGACGAGGGTCTGCTGCTCTGGCTGGAGAAGGCCGGCCGGCCGGTCGCGTTTGTCGTGACGGTCCCGGACATCTCCGAGTTCGTCATGGCGGTCGGCGGTCGGCTCGGCGTACTCAACCAGCTTCGTCTGCTGTGTACCCGCAACCGGTACCGGCGCGACGCGGTGCTCATCATCAAGGGCACCGTCCCCGACGAGCAGGGGAGGGGGTACCTGACGCTGCTGTCCCGGGAACTGCACCGCAACCTCGCCCTCGGCCGGTACCGGACGCTGCGCAGCACCTTCGTCGAACGGGAGAACCTCGCCTCGGCCGCCCAGTACCGGCGGGCCGGCGGTCGGCCGCTGCACGGGTACACGTTCTACGAGAGGGGGGTCGCGACGTGACGTGGGTCGAGCGGTTGCGGACACACGAAGCGATCTGTCGCCGGGCGCCGAGCGCCCACAACACCCAGCCGTGGCGGCCGGAATATCACGCCGACGAGATCGTCATCGGGTTCGACCCGGCCCGCTCGCTGCCCGACTCCGACCCGACCGGACGGGACCTCGCCCTCGCCCTGGGCGCGTTCGTCGAGACATGCCTCATCGTCTCCGCGGCACTCGACCTTCCCGTCGTGGCGGCAGCCGGTCCGCGCCTGATCCCCGCCGCACACGTGTACGCGACCCCGTTCACGATCGCCGACATCGAGAGCCGCCGGGTCGCCCGCGGTCCGTACGCGCCCGGTCATCTCGACCCGGTCGTGATCGCCGACCTCGGACCCCGCATCGTCCACGTTCCCACCGGGGATCTCGCGTCCGACCTGGCGGTTGCCGACCGGTGGCTGTTCGGCACCCCCGCCGTCGCGGTCGAGCTGCGCGACTGGCTGCGCCTCGACCCACACCACCCTCGGTACCACCTTGACGGGCTCACCGACCAGGCTCTCGTCCTGTCCCGGTACGAAGCGCGGTTCCTGGGCGCGGCGCTGCGCGCGTACCCGGTCACCCGGCGTCTGGGTCTCCCGGCGCTGCTCGCCGCCACCGGCCGCGGCCTGCTGCGGTACGAGGGCAGCCTCCTGGTCCTCCTCGCGGACGACGACGATCACATCACCGCAGGTCGGCGTCTCCTGCGTACCTGGTTGGCGCTCGCCCGGCACGGTCTGGCGGTCCACCCACTCAGCCAACTCATCGATTGTCCGGCGACCGCGGGCAGGCTCGCCGAACGGGTGGGCGGCAAGCCGCTCGCGGTGTTCCGAGTCGGCCGACCCCTGGCCGAGCCGGTCCGTTCGGCCCGACGTTAGCCACCGCACCGATTCCCCGTGCCGGGTCGGGCCCGCGGTCGCGGGCCTTCGCGGTCACCGCTGTTGCCGGACCAGATCGAGGAAGTCCCGCACCAGGGCCTGCCGCTGGGGACGCCAGGTCGCCCAGTACCGGATCTTCGGCAGGCCGCGGATCGGCACCGCGCACAGGCCGGCGGGTAGCTGTACGCACCCGTTGACGATCGTGGCGCCGATGCCGAGGGTCGACATGTGCACCAGCAGGTCCCAGCCGTCGACCTCGGCGGCGACCTGCCAGGAGACGCCGGCGTCGAGCAGGGCGCGGTCCAGGGCCCGCCGGTGCGGCCGCCCGTCCGGGGGGACGACAAGGTCCAGTCCGTCGAGGTCGGTGAGCCTGATCTGGCTCCGGGCGGCGAGCGGATGCCGTTCGTCGACCACGAGCACCTGCGGGTACGCGGCGATCTGGGTCGCTTCGAGCCGGCGCGGAGGGGCGTCGTGTCCGACGACGGCCAGGTCGGCCCGGCCGGAGGAGACGGCCGCGAGGGCGGTATCCCGGTCGGCGGTGACGACCTGCACGCGGCGGCCCTGCCGAGCGACGCACCGGATCGGCTCGGCGACCACCCAGCGCAGCGCCCCCCGCCCGGCCGCGATGGTCAGTGTGGCCGGGGAATCCTGGTGGAGTTCACGCAGGAACTCGTCGGCCCGCCGACGCGAGTCCAGGGCGAAGGCGGCGAGGCGTTCACCGGCTGCGGTGAGCACCAGACGGCGACCGTCCCGCTCGTAGAGTTCGACGCCGAGCGCGGCGGCCAGCTTCCTGATCTTCACGTGCAGGGAGGGCTGGCTGATGTGCAGCGCCGCCGCCGCGACCGTGAAGTTGCTGTGCTCGGCGAAGACCGCGAACGAACGCAGCGCGTCGGGTTCGAGCAGGTCCCGTCCGGTCATAGTGCAGGACTATAGAGCGGTGCCCGAACAATAGTTCCCCACCGGCCGCCGGGCCCGCACCCTGGCAGCATGAATGAGATCAGGACACAAGCCGAACCCCGGCTCGGCATCGACATCGGCCGCGTCATCATCGACGGAACCGCCCACCCGGGCGGCGGGGACACCGCCTTCTTCAGCGGCGACGAGGCGACCATGCTGGCAACACCGGAGATGCCCGACGCGATCGCGGTCATTGCCCGCCTCGTCATCCGGTTCCACGGCCGGGTGTGGCTGGTCTCCAAATGCGGCCCACGTGTACAGGACCGCACCCTGCGGTGGCTCGCCGGCCACGACTTCTACCGGCGCACCGGGCTGGCACCCGACCGGGTGCGGTTCTGCCGCAGGCGTACGGACAAACGGGTCCACTGCCTCGAACTCGCCCTCACCCATTTTGTCGACGACCATCCCGAGGTACACGCCGCGATCCACGGTGCCGTCGTCCACCAGTACTTCTTCGGGCCCCAGCGTCGGCCGGTGCCCGGCTACGGGCAGCCCACGCCCACCTGGGCCGACGTCGAACGACTTGTCGACCGCTCACTCCAACCGGGACAACCACCCGCTCCTCGGCGTGAGTTGGTGTGACGTCGGCTGGCCGAGCTACACCGCGCACCCCGCGTCGATCGCGCTCGGCGCCGCCGTGCACCGACCGGGGAGATCGACCTGCCGCTCAGTCCGGCAGCTCGGCCAGCAGGAGTCGGAGTGCGCCGGAGGCGTCGGTTTCGTCGTGGGCTCGGCGGTCGCGCATCCGCACCACGTACCGATCGGGGGTGATTGCCGGATCGACCACGGGAAGGTCGTGGTCGAAGGGCCACTCCGGGCTTCTGCTGAAGCACAGGGTCCAATGGCTGGTGTACGGCCTCAGCACGCGCAGCCGCGGCTCGTGGAATGCCAGTGCGAGAAATGCCCGCAGCCGGGTTCCGACGGGGTCCGCACAATGGTTTTCGTACAGCCGCAGCCAGCTCGACTCCCGGTGGTCGCCGCGTTCTCGTGCCTCGGCGAGGGCCACCGAGCCCAGGAACGGCCACGCTGCTGCGACCTGCCCCGGCCGCGCCCCGGACAGCCACAGCGATGCCGCGTCGGCCGCCGTCCCCAGATCTGCGGCGTAGCCCTGTAGGAGAGTGAACCCGCTGATGCGGAGCGCGAGGCGGAACCGTCGCTCCCAGGGGCTCAGTAGCAGGTCCGCGTGCAACTCGCCGTTCTTCACCGTCGCGGTGCGATGGGGGTTTGGGCTCTCCCTCGGACCCACCCGCAACGGTATGTGCTTCCCTTCGAACTCGGTCTGCCAGGCGACGATCGTGTCACCCATCGCGACAACCTCCGGATACCAGCGCGCCGCATCGCCCCAGACAACCCGTGCGTCAGCCATCGCTCCATGATGCATACACACGATCGCGCCAGCCACCGTCACCGACCCATCAGCAGCGTCCAAGGATTCTCCGATCTGCTGGCACGGAGGGGTGGTGTTCGTGGTAGCAGGCCGGTCCCGGGGTGGTCGGTGCGGAACTTGAACAGCGCCGACGTGCTGACGTCGGTGTCGACCAGGTCGAGATGACCGAGGTCGTACCGGTCGAGGACGGGAAGCACGGCGTCGGTGACGGGTGTCCCGCGCAGGCTCAGTGACCTGAGCCCGGCAACGCCGTCGAGCAACTCCACAACTTGCTGGTCATCACCCTCGGTGAGATGGACGCCTAGGCGATCGAGATAAGTGGGCATTCGTGTGGGGCCGGCGATGGTTGAAGCGACGAGGCTTATGTCCCGTGCGTACGGGCCGAAGGTGCCGTCCAACCACAGTGTTTCGTGCGCGGTGAGGCTGATGGAGGTCACGGCCGGAGCCACCTCGGCGATCGCGTCGTGACCCCATGGACGTGGCGCCAGGTTCGTGATCGTCAGATCCGTGAGCGTGTCCAGGTGATCGTCGGTGGTGCTGAGGTGGAACCTGCCGGGGGCTGTCAGGGCCAGGCGCAGTAACCGAAGCGCCGGGAACCGGGCGAGCGCCGACATGGTGCCGAGTGCGCACGCGTGGTGTTCGAAGACCTCGACATGCGGCAGGTCCGGTACGGCGCGCAGTCCATCGCCGTCGAACGCATCGGTGTTCAGCTCGAACGACCACACGTTGCCGGAGACATCTGCCAGATGCGCGAGATCGGTGCTGTCCCAGCACTCCGTACGCGTGTGAATGCTGAACGGGGTCTCGTCGTACGAGGGCGGAAGCGCCGGACCCACGACGTGGAACGGCGGCATCCCCTCCCCGGCGTGGTAGAGCTTTGTGTCGTCGTCTGTGAATCGTCCGCAGCAGACGAGTTCGACAACCGTGTCGGTGCCCGTCTCACCAACCACCGCGACGTTGATCCACTCAGGCACCCAACCGTCACGCCACAGCTCCGCCACGGCGCCCGCTGCGTCGCACCTGCGCAGCGCGGCCGCGCGACCTGCGGCGCTGTCCGCCGGAAACCTCAGGTCGCCGGACAGCGGACCGTCCCCGTCGTAGGACTGGTTGAGCCGTATTCGGAACACCAACCGGGCCGGCAGGTCCTCGGAGATCATCGGGCGCGCGAACGCATACGCCGACTCGGCCGATGCGGCCAACCGCGCGGCGAACAGATCCCGATCCACACGAACAACCTACCGACCGGCGCTGCTGTGAGCTCGACGCCCAATCGCCGACACGACCTTGCCCCGGGCGGCGTACATCACCGGCGCGAACTACCCGGTCGACGGTGGCGCGAGCGCCTGGTAGCAGGTGCGGGCGCCGGGGTTCGGGTCGGTGCGCGGGGCGGAGAGGCTCTGTTACGTTCCGCGCCATGGTTCCCGTGTGGCGGATCGCGAACTACCACCGAGCGGCGGCGCCGGTAACCGAGCTGGTCACCAAGTTCGGCGGTCAGCCCACCTGGCTCGGGGAGCCGCAATGGCCGCTCAGCGCCGCCTGGCGTACGCCGATGCGGTTCGTGTGCCAGATCGTGCTGGAGCCCGCACTCGTCGGCGACGGTCCGGGACGGGTCGCCTACGTCTTCCTCACCCATGGCGACCACGGAAGCGACGGTGAGGAGTACGACCCGGACGTCATCCTCGCCGACGGAGGCGAGAACGCGGTGGTTGTCCAGCCCGGTGCCTTCGTCGGGCCAACCATCCCGCTGACCAGCGGCCCGACGCTCTACCACGAGGACGGGTCGCCGGCGGAGTACACGGTCGACCTGGTCCGCGACGAGGATCCCGAACCCGTCTCGTCCGACGAGTACCTGAAGCTGCCGGCCGAACAACGGGACCGCCACTTCCACGCCGTCGACCACGACAAGATCGGGGGTACGGCGCTGCCGCTCGACCGGCATGACCTGCCCGGGGGTGGTTCCTGGCGGCTTCTGCTGCGCCTGGCGACGAACTGGACGCCGTTCCACCTCAATCTCGGCGCCGCGCCGGTGCTGCTCGCCTTCCTCTCGACCGACGGTCGTGCAGGCCGCCTACTCGTCGAGGACTCGTAGTGTCACCGTGCGCGCCGCCCGGCGTACCCGGAAAAAGCGGGTGGTGGGTCGGCGCCGGGGCCGACCCACCACCCGTCACACGACGGCGCCGGTCACAGCTTCGCGCAGTCGCCGCTCTTCGAACCGTTCACCTTGTTCGGCGCACCGAAGTCCGTCACCGGCGCGCTGTTGCCCGAGCAGCTCACCGAACCGTTGAAGCGGTTGCCGACGAACAGCGGACCGTAGGCTCCGGCGAGCCGGCTGTACCGCTCGTTCGCCGAGACCTGCGTGTTGCCGGAGAACGCGAGCGCGCCGTTGAACGTGGTACCGGCGATGGTCACGTCACGGGTGGTCCCCGTGATCTGGGCCGCGCCGTTCAGGCTGGAGCCGAACATCTGCACCGCCTGGGCGCCCGCAGACACCAGATTTCCGTTGATCGAACTGTCCCGGACGACCAGCGAAGCCCCGGCGCGTACGGTCACCGAGCCGTTCACCTGGGCGTTGGTCAGGCAGGTCACGCCCTGCTCGACCGCCACCCGCGTCTGGCGGCCGGTCAGCGTCGTGGTGCACGTCGGCGAGGATCCCGGCAGTACGGTGGCCCGGTAGCTCTGGGCCGCGCCGATGTTGCCGGCCGGGTCGATCGCCCGGTGCTCCACCAGGTGGGTACCGAAGCCCGGCACGAACCCGCCGCTCGGGTGGTCGTCCGGCAGGGTCTGCTCGAACGTGGCCCGGGACAGGCCACCCGTACCGAGGTTGCCGTAGGTCAGCGCCTTCACGCTCGTACCGGAGTGGCGGAACTGGAACGGCGACTCCGGCATCGGCTGCTCCGGGAACCCGAAGTAGTTGAACCAGCCGTCGTTGTCCAGGCGGAGCTGGCCGACGACGTACCGCTTCTCGTCGTAACCGGTCTGGTCGTCGCGCGGGTCCAGCCGCATGTCCCAGCCGTCGAAGTACACCGGGTGTTCGATCGCGCCGGGCAGCGTGGTCAGCGGGGTCGACAGCGTACGCGGCGCGGTCGGCAACGCGTTGTCGACGGTCCACTCGGCCCGGTCGGAGACGCCCGGGGCGGCCGGGTCGGTCACCGTCGCGACCAGCTTGTGCGTACCGGGCGCCAGCCTCAGCACACCGAGGTCGACGGTCCGGCTGTTGTACGGGTTCGGTACCGCCTTCCCGTCGACCGACCAGGCCACGTCGAGTACCCGGTCGGTCGGGTGGTTCGTCTCCACGAAGACGACCTCGTCACCGGCGACCGGCTGGGTGGCGATCGTCGCGGAGGTGATCTCGGCGGCGGGGGCGGACGGGGTCACCGTCTCCTCGCCCAGCACCCACTGACGGGTCTGCACGAACCGAGGCCCGTTGTAGCCCGAGTCGGAGGCGGTGTTGTTGGTCGACGGGTTGCGTACCCAGTCGGTTCCGTCCGGTCCCACCGGGTCGCGTACCTCGACGTGCACGACCGTGCCCGTGGGCAGGTTCAGGTTGCCCAGGTCGAGGCTGCGGCTGTTGTGGGTGTCGAGCACGGTGCCGTTCGGGCCGCCGACGCGCCAGGTCACCTGAAGCTCGTGGTAGCGCGGCTGTCCGGTCTCGACCCACAGCACCCCGTCGCGGGCGACGGTACCGAGCGGGGTCTGCCGGACGTTCATCTGGCCGGCGTTACGCATGCCGGTGATCCGGGCGACCATGTTCTCCCGGCCGATCTGGTCCAGGTCGAACCCGATCCACCGCATCATCGAGTGCTCGCTCGGGCGGCGCTGACCGCACGGGTACGAGCCACCGCCCTCGTGCAGCCCGATCGTCCCGCCGGAGAGGCTTTCCTCACCGAGCCAGCGGAACCACTTGTGCTGGTCGGCGATCATCTTCTGCTCGTCGGTGTACGTGGTGTGGTGGAAGCTGCCCGGCTCGTTGCCGGTGTAGCAGTTGCGGACCACGTCCCGGGAGCTGTACGGGTACTCGTCGGCCAGCGTGCCGAGCGAGTGACCCAGCTCGTGCAGCGAGATCAGCGGTCCCTGCGGCGAACCACCGGAGGTCGTCGCGTTCGTTCCGCCGATGCCGCCGTAGGTGAACGTGTTGAAGATGGCCAGCGACTGCACGTTCTGCGACGTACGCGGGATGCCGAGCACCGGAGCCACGTACGTGTCCATGATCCGGTTGTACGCCTGGTTGCCGGTCTCGCAGGGGTTCACCCCCGGCGGGTAGTAGGCGGCGAAGCTCTGGCAGTTCACCGGCGCCCCGCCGTACACGGTGCCCCGCGACAGCGGGTCCCGGCAGCCGTCCTGGTAGATCATGCGCAGCGCGGTGTTCTTCGCGTCGATCGGACCCTCGCGCTCGCCCGTGTCCCGGATCGTTCCGTCCGGGTTGCGGACCCGCCCGTCCGGGTCGCACCGGACGCCGTAGTCGATGGAGGCGAGTTCGACGGCGTAGACGTTGATGTAGTCGCGGTAGGTCCGGAACGGCTCGGTGGCCCACATGACCGCCAGGTTGCGGTCCACGTCCGCGAAGAACAGGCTCTGCTGGTCCGCCTGGTAGCCGTCACCCATGATGATCAGGTTGAGGCGCTCGCTGGTAGGACCGGTGACCTGGATCGGATGGACCTTCGGTTCCGGTAGCGGTCCCGGCGCCTGCGCCGCCAGCGACGCCGGAACGGGGCCGGCGACCAGCAGACCGGCCGCCAGACCCACCACCGCGAGAGTTGCTCTCCACCGTCTCACAAGCTTCACCTCACCTCTCAGGTGCCGGTACGCGTCCGGCACTCGACCGCGTCGGGCGCGGATCATGGGTGTTCAGACCAGGAAAGGGTGCCGGGGGTGGCCGGCCCGTCCGCCCAGGGCCCCGATCTGCGCTGCGATTCCCCGACATCGATCCAAGGTCGATCGACGGTATCCGCCGGCCTCGATCGGCAGCACCGGACACCTGACGGAAGATCGGCGGACACGATCCGTCCAACGTCGCAACGGCACGATGACGCTGTTCGCGTACGTCGACACGGTGGTCCGGGTCGGGAGGACCCGCCTAGCGTGAGGGCATGCAGAAGCGGACGATCCTGGTTGTCGGCTACGACGGGGCGGAGTTGATCGACATCGCCTGCGTCACCTCCAGCCTCGACATCGCCAACCGCATCGGGGCCGACCCGCCGTACCGGGTGGTTCTCGCCTCGCCCGGCGGACGCGCCATCACCTGCGACTCGGGGCTGCGACTCGAGGCCGAGACGTCCCTGGAGCGGTTCAACGACCAGGTGGACACGCTGCTCGTCTCCGGTGGCCTCGGCCACGAACGGGCCGCCGCGAGCAAGCGCCTGGTCGGTCACGTACGACGTCTGGCCGGGCTGGCCCGCCGGGTCGCCTCGGTCTGCACCGGGTCCACCGTGCTGGCCGAGGCCGGTCTGTTGGCGGACCGCCGCGCCACCACCCACTGGATGTACGCCGAACGGTTCGCCGAACGCTACCCCGACGTGCTGGTCGACCCCGAACCGATCTACGTCCGGGACGGCAACATCGCCACCTCCGGCGGAGTCACGAGCGCGCTCGACCTGACCCTGGCCTTCATCGAGGAGGATCACGGGGTGGCGCTGGCCCGAGGGGTCGCACTCGGCACGGTGGCGTACCTGCAACGCCCCGGCGGGCAGGCCCAGATGAGCATGTTCGTGGCTCGGCGTACCACCGGGGATTTCCTGGTCCGCCGGGTCAGCGACCACACGGTGAGCCATCTCGACGAGGACCTCAGCACCGGGGCGCTGGCCCGGTTGGCCGGGGTCAGCGAGCGACACCTGTCCCGGTTGTTCCTGACCCATCTCGGGCAGACACCCGCGCAGTACGTCCGTCGGGTCCGTACGGAAGCCGCGGCGCAGCTTCTGGTGTCGACCGGACTGCCACTGGCGGCGGTGGCGCGGCGGTGCGGGCTGGGCTCGACCGAGACACTGCGGCAGGCGTTCCTCGACCGGTACGCCGTACCGCCGTCGCGGTACCGACTCGCGCACATGTCGGCGCGGTAGCGGGCCGTACCAGGATTCGGGCACCGCTTCGCAGGGATCCGGACATCGTCGTACCCACGGGGGCGTCTGGGTGCGGTTCGCCGGTCAGGATCGCCACCATGACGGATACGGCGTTGCCGCAGCGGGCGAGGGTGACCGAACGGTGGCCGACCGCGCTGGCGCTCGTGGTCATCGCGGGGGCCATCACGGTGATCGCACTGGTGGACCGCGAGGCGGAGCTGTTCGGCCCCGCCATCGCCACGATGGCGGGGATCTACCTGGTGGCGTACGCGACCGGCCGACCGTGGACGGCATGGCCGGCCTTTGTCGTGTTGAGTGCCGTGGTGTCGGTGCTGCACGTGCTGCGGCGCACGGGGGTGCTGGAGGTCGACCCGGCGGTCGGGATGACGGTCGTACTGCTGCCGCTGTGGTTGTGGACGGTGGTGCGGCGCCGGTTCACCGACGCCGGGGCCTTCTCGGTCCAGACGGCCGGCATGGTCGGGTTCGGCGCGGTCACCCTGGTGTGTGCGGCGGTCGAGCCGCGGCTGGGCATCGTGCTGGCCGGTGCCGGTTTCCTGGCCCACGGTGTCTGGGACGCCTACCACTTCATCGTGGACAGGGTGGTGAACCGGCCGTGGTCGGAGTTCTGCGGGGTGGTGGACATCGCGGTCGGCGCGGCTCTGGTCGTCGTCGCCGCAGGTTGACCCGGCACGGCTGAAGGGTTGTCGGTGGCTGCCGACAGAATGTCGCGCATGCCCACCGTGAAGGATCGCCACGAGACGTGGCGAACGGAACTGCTCACCCCGGTCGCACGGCAGTGCGGGCCCGCCGGCCTGACCGCGAGCTTCGAGGACCTCCCCTCGAAGTGGCGTGACACGCCGGTCCGGACGTTGCGGTGCACGGACACGGACAACTCCTGGGCCGTCCTGGTCACCGTGGTCCGTGGCTACCGCCGGCCGCCGGGCGACTCGGTCAGCGGCAACGAGTTCGGCCGTGACCCGCACACCGGCTACGACCTGGATTCGCCCGGCGACCTGGTGTACGAGCTACAGGTGACCGAGGACGACGGGTTCGACGAGCACGAACTGCTGGCCTTCCGGCTCTTAGGCGACCCGCAGGCCGCCGGGGCGGAAATACTGCGGTGGGCCGGGAAGAAGACGGCGTACTCGGTCAGCCCACCGCTCGAGCGGGCCGAGGTCCGGCAGCGCCGCGAGCGTCGCCGGTTCGACCACCGTCAGACCAGCGCCGCATCGCCCCGGGTACGGATCGGCGTCGTGTTGGACGAGGCCGCAGCCGACCTCGACGCGCTCGACCGGTCCGCGTTGTGCTGGCACTTCCCGCGCGGGAACACCGGTGCCTACCAGCGGTCCGCGGTCGTTGCACTGGCCGGCTACGGCGACCAGCGGCCGCACCTGCGCGGCCGGTGGCTCACCGCCCGGGTCGAGGGTGACGAGTTGCTCGTCGGCACCGACGAGCTGATCCCGGCCAACCAACGGCACCGGTGGGACAGCGCCCGCTGGCTGTGGGACCGCCGGCAGGCGAACACGCCGGCAACGCTGCGCTGGCAGGTTGATCGGGCCGAGCAGGCCGGCGCGGCGGTCGCCGCCGTCCGCCGTGGCGCGTTGCCCGAGGCGCTGACCACCGCCGGGGTGGAGACGGACGAGGAACTCGACGCGTTGCTGACCGGGGTGCCGTACCGGCTCTCCGACGCGGAACTGACCCCGACCTGGGTGGCGAACCTGTACCGGGGTCTCGCCGACCTCGCGCCCTGGCGGCTGGATGCGGCGTACCGGGGTTGGCGTGACGGCCGACAGGCGCAGGGTCTGCCGGTCCGGGACCCGGTTGTCCTGTTCGGGCTCGGGGGAGTCGGCGCGGCCCGCAAACCGAAGCTCGCCCTCGACCACACCGGTGACCTTCCACTGCTGTGCCTGATCCACACCGGCAGCAGTGCGGTGCTGCCGTACGCACACTGGACGGTTCCCGTCGACCTCGACGCCCTGCTGTACGGGTGGCAGCCGAACCTGCCGTACCCGCACTGACACTGACCACGCATCCCTGGGACACCCGGTTCTTCAGACGTTGATGACAACCTTCGCGCGTGCGTGCTCCACCTCGAGGTAGCGGATGGCCTCGGCGGTCTCGCCGATCGGATAGGTCCGGTCGATGGCCGGGGTGACCTTTCCGGATTCGGCGAGTTCCCGGAGCGCGACCAGGTTCTCCCTGCTGGGGGTCGCGGTGGGGACGAGGATCCGGTGCGCAACGAAGCGGGACAGCAGGTGCGCACGGATGAACAGGCCCATCGGACCGACCAGGCTGCCGCCCCGGGACACCCCGCCCCCGGAGAGAACGAGGGTGCCGGTGGGGGTCAGTGCCCGCCGGCAGTCGGTGAGCGACCGGTTGCCGACGAGGTCGAGGACGACGTCGTAGCGGCGGGTACCGTCGGCGAAGTCGTCGCGGGTGTAGTCGACGACGTGATCGGCACCGAGCCTCCTGACCAGCTCGACGTTCCTGGTGCCGCAGACGCCGGTCACGTCGGCGCCGAGCGCCCTGGCGATCTGTACGGCGAACGTGCCCACACCACCCGAGGCCCCGTTGACGAGCACCTGCTGTCCCGGCCGCACCCGTGCCGCGTCGCGCAGGCAGATCAGGGCGGTGTTGCCCGCCAGTGGCACGGCGGCGGCCTGTGCGAACGTCAGGTTGGCCGGTTTCCGTTCCACCAGGTCGTCCCGTACGCACGCGTACTCGGCGAACGCACCGTCGGCCTGACCGAGGTCGCCGTACACCTCGTCACCGAGGCGGAACCGGGTCACCGCCCCGCCCACCGCTTCCACCCGACCCGCGAAGTCCCTGCCCCGGATCCTCGCCCTGGGCCCCGCGAAGCCGAACACCGCGGGCGTCATGAGCCGCGCCACGTACGGGTCACCCCGCATGATGTGCCAGTCGTAGGCGTTGACCGCGGCGGCATGCACCCGGACCAGCACCTCGTTGTCGGCGGCGATCGGCCGGTCGACCTCCCGGAGCCGCAGGACGTCGGAAGAGCCGTACCGGTCCTGGACGATTGCCTTCATCAGATCTCCCTCGTACGCGTCGTCCGACGTGGGACGGGCCGGGCCGTGCCGCCCGTCATGCCTCCACAGGGTGCCGGCACCGGTGGTGGCTCCACCTCCGGTCGTGGGAGGCGCCGCCCCTGCTCCCGTGGCGGTACCGCCGTGCCGGGTGTACTCCGGGTGGAGTAGTCCGGTCGCCTCCTCGGGGTGGCGACGACCGGGGCGCCGGTCGCTACAGTGCCTGCATGACCCCGTCCGGGCAGCGCCCGCCGCCGCGGTCCGCGCCCGGCCTGGCGCTGCTGACCGCGTTGGTCCAGGCCGCGGGCACGGCGACACTGGTACGCGGCCAGCAAGCCGACGTGGGCGTCGTCGGATACACCCTGCTTGTCCTCGGTGGACTGGCGCTGGCCGACCGGCACCGGTTCCCCCGACGCAACTTTGTCATCGTGGCCGTGGCGACCACGGTGTACCTCGTCCTGGACCATCCGCCCCACCTCGCGTTCGTCGCACCGGCGATCGCCGCGTCGGCCGCGATCACCGCCGGGCACCGTTGGCTGGTCTGGTCGGTCGCGCTCGGCGGGTACGCCGTCTGGCTCGGATCAGGCGCCGCCACGATCGACCGGGCGCTGACCGGGGCGGCGATCGTCGTCGGGCTGGGACTGTTCACCGAGCTGGTCACCCCGGCGGTCCGGCTGGTCCAGCAGGCGGCGCGGGAGCAGTGGCGACTGAACGAGGAGCGGCAACGCCGGCAGGCCAGCGAGGAGCGGCTGCGCATCGCCGCCGAGCTGCACGACGTACTCGGCCACCACCTATCCCTGATCAACATCCGGGCCGGCGTCGCCCTGCACCTGATGGCCCGCGAACCCGACCAGGCCCGGGTCGCGCTCGACACCATCCAGCGGACCAGCGCCGAGGCGCTGCGCGAGGTCCAGTCGGTGCTCAACACGCTCTACCCGACCGGCGGGGCCGCGCCGCGCTCCCCGGCGCCGGGACTCGACCGGCTCGCCCACCTCACCGTCGACGCCGGTCTACCGGTCCGAACCGTGGTCAGCGGCGAACCCCGGCCACTGCCGGCCGGAGTGGACCGAGCCGCGTACCGGGTCGTCCAGGAAGCGCTGACCAATGTCCGCCGACACGCGGGTACGGGCGCCGTCGCCACCGTCACCATCGAATACCGGCCGGAGGCACTGGTGATCCAGATCGACGACGACGGTGGGGCGGGGGAGTCGTGCGAGGCCCCGGCCGGCAACGGGATCACCGGCATGCGCGAGCGGGCGGCGGCGCTCGGCGGTGTGCTGACCGCCGGACCCTTACCCGGCGGTTGGCGGGTGCACGCCCACCTGCCCTTCGACCCGGAACCCACGCCGTGATCCGGGTGGTTATCGCCGACGACCAGGCGCTCGTCCGGGCCGGCTTCCGGGCGCTGCTCGACGCCGAGCCGGACATCGAGGTGGTAGGCGAGGCGAGTGACGGTGCGCACGCGGTCCGGCTGGCCCGGCAGGTACGGCCGGATCTGGTGCTGATGGACATCCGGATGCCCGGCGTCGACGGCCTGACCGCGACCCGGGAGATCGCCGGTGACCCGTTGCTCGCCGGGGTTCGGATCGTCGTCCTCACCACGTTCGAGCTGGACGAGTACGTGGGGGAGGCGCTGCGAGCGGGCGCGGCCGGTTTTCTGGTGAAGAGCACCGTACCGGCCGAACTCATCCGAGGCGTTCGGGTGGTGGCGGCCGGCGACGGTCTGCTCTCGCCGAGCGTCACCCGTCGGGTGATCGAACAGTTCGCGGCCAGGACTGCCAGCCCGGCCCCGTCCCGGAAGCTGGCCGAGCTCACCGACCGGGAACGCGAGGTGGTGGCGCTGGTCGGCACCGGCCTCTCCAACGACGAGATCGCCGCCCGGCTGGTGGTGAGCCCGGCCACCGCCAAGACGCACGTCTCCCGGGCGATGGTCAAACTCGGCGCCCGTGACCGCGCGCAGCTTGTCGTCTTCGCCTACGAGGCCGGACTGGTCCGGCCCAACTGGCTCCGCTGACCGCTCCGCCAGCACGCCATGCTCGCCGCCGGAGCCACCACCGGAGCGACGACGGTCGTTGCCGGCCTGGTGGCGGCTACCGCCGGCCCGGCGACGTTGCCGCCGCGACCGCGTTGAGGCAGCGGTCGGCCTGGGCGCGGAAGGCGTCGGCCAGCTCGGCCGGCCCGCTGGTGAGGGTGAAGTCCGCGTCGACCGAGGTGATCATCCAGACCAGGTCCGCGGGGCTGGCGGCCCCCACGTGCAGCCGGCAGGTGTACTCGTCGACGGCCTCGACGACGCCCATTCCCGGCCAGATCCGTTCGGCGACGGCCCCGGCGGGTTCGTGCAGCGTGACCGTTGCCCGGTAGGGCCAGGCCAGTGCCGACAGCCGGCGGGAGAGGTACGCCGCGACGTCGCCGTCGGGCGGTTGCCGGGGCGGGAACCTCGGGCCGGTCGGCGTACCCGGGGTCAGCCGGTCCACCCGGAAGCTGCGCCAGTCGTCGCGCTCGGTGTCCCAGGCGACGAGGTACCAGTGCCGGCCGAAGCTGACCAGACGGTGTGGCTCGACCGTACGGACCGTCTCACCGCCCCGGGGACTGCGGTACGCAAACCGCAGCCGTTCGTTGCGGCGACACGCGTCCGCGATGACCATCAGCGTTTCCGGGCTGACCACCGGGCCAGTGCCAGCGACCCGGACGGTCGCGGTGTGCAGCGTGTTCACCCGGTGCCGCAACCGGGATGGCAGCACCTGCTCCAGCTTGGCCAGGGCACGCAGGGAGCTCTCCTCGACCCCGGCGACCGAACCGCCGGCCGCCGTACGCAGTCCGACCGCCACCGCCACCGCCTCGTTGTCGTCGAGGAGCAGCGGCGGCAGCGACGCACCCGCCCCGAGCTGGTAGCCGGCGGTGCCCTGGGTTGCCCGTACCGGATATCCGAGCTCACGCAGCCGCTCCACGTCACGCCGGACCGTACGCGTGGAGACGTTGAGCCGGTCGGCGAGATCGGTGCCGGACCAGTCGCGACGCGTCTGCAACAACGAGAGAAGTTTGAGCAGTCGGACCGATGTGTCGCGCATGGGTTCAGATTGCCCGATCGTTAGGACCGGAACAGTCCTAACCGCGCCCTAGCTTGTGCCGGTGACCATCACCGAACAGGACATCCGCTCCTTCCGTGTCGACATCCCGCAGGCCCGGCTCGACGACCTCACGGCCCGGCTGGCCAACACCCGCTGGCCGGACGAGGTGCCCGGAGTCGGCTGGAGCCGGGGAGTGCCGCTGGACTACCTGAAGGATCTCGCCGAGTACTGGCGTACCCGGTACGACTGGCGGGCGCAGGAGGCAGCGCTCAACCATCTTCCGCAGTACGTCACCACCGTGGACGGACAGAACATCCACTTCCTGCACGTACGCTCACCCGAGCCCGACGCCACGCCTCTGGTGCTGCTGCACGGCTGGCCCGGGGGATTCGTGGACTTCCTCGACGTCATCGGGCCGCTGTCGGACCCACGTGCCCACGGCGGCGACCCGGTCGACGCCTTCCACCTGGTGATTCCCTCACTACCCGGCTTCGGGTTCTCCACGCCCCTGGCCGGGCCGGGCATGGGCTCGACCAGGATGGCCGAGGTGCTGGTACGCCTCATGTCCCGGCTCGGCTACGAACGCTACGGCGTCCACGGGTACGACACCGGTTCGTGGGTCGGCCCCGCGATGGGTAGGCAGTCCCCGGAGCAGATCATCGGCGTACACGTCAACGCGCTGGTCACCTTTCCGATCGGAACCGATGGTGAGTTGGACGGACTCTCCGAGGTCGAGCAGCGACGCTGGCAGGCGATGCAAAACTTCAACGACGGCTACCTCCAGTGCAACTCCAAGCGTCCCCAGACGGTGGCGTACGGGCTGCACGACTCGCCGGTGGGTCAGCTCGCCTGGATCGTGGAGAAGTTCAAGGAGCTCACCGATCCGGAGGACGGACTGCCCGAGGAGAGCATCGACCGGGACAGGATGCTGACCGACGTGTCGTTGTACTGGTTCACCGGCACGGCCGGGTCGGCAGCGCAGGTCTACTACGAGGAGATGTCCGCCAACGACTGGAGCGACACCACCGACGGGGACGCCACCCGGGACGGAAGCGACGACGCCTGGGCGGCGGGTCAACCCGCGACGGTGCCCACCGCCGTGCTGGTGTCCGGCCACGACGTCACCATCCGCCGTTGGGCTGAGCGGGATCACCACGTGGTGCGCTGGACGGAGCTCGACCGGGGTGGCCACTTCCTCGCCATGGAGGCACCGGACCTCCTGGTCGCGGACGTTCGGGACTTCTTCCGACAGCTGCGCTGAGGCACCCGGGGGTCCGTTACCCGGTCGCGGTGCGTCGGCCGGAATCGTTAAGCTGCCACGCGGTGGGACCTGTAGCGCAGGGGTAGTCGCGCCGCCCTCTCAAGGCGGAGGATGCCGGTTCGAGTCCGGTCGGGTCCCACCACCGCCGCGGTGGTCAGTCGCGCGGAGGTCGACGCGCCGCGCCGCACATCCGGAGGACGCCGGTTGGTTCCGGCTCGTTCCCCGGGCCGGCCATCGGGCCGAGCTTGACCCGGTCGCCGCGGAAGGTGGTCCAGGCAGGAACGGGGAGACGGTGAACGGCGACGAGGTCGAGGCCGCGCTGCGGGTGCTCGGCGAGATCCGGGCGCTCCCCGTCGACGACCCGCGTCGCCAGCGGGTGCAGCGCGCGGTGGACGGACTGCTCAAGGACGCCCAGCGGCAGCGGCGCGCCAACCGTCGCCGGGAGACCGCCGCCGCCGACCGGGCGGTTGTCGCCGCCGCCGCGACCGGCGCGGTGGACCGGCCCGATGCCGTCCCGGTCGCCACCCCGCCCGGTGTCGAGCCAGAGCTGGACGGTGTCGGCCGGACCCGACGGGAACGGCGCTGCTACGCCTGCCGCGACCGATTCCGTACCGTCGATGTCTTCTACCATGCGCTCTGTCCCGCCTGCGCCGATCTGCATCGACGGTTCCGGGACGCCGGCACCGACCTGACCGGCCGGCGTGCGGTGGTGACCGGCGGTCGGGTGAAGATCGGCTACCAGGTGGCGTTGAAACTGCTGCGCGACGGTGCCGCGGTGACGGTGGTGACCCGGTTCCCGGCGGATGCCGCCCGTCGCTACGCGCAGGAGCCGGATGCGGCCGCCTGGCTGACGTCGTTGCGGGTGATCGGCGCGGACCTCCGGGACCCCCGCCAGGTGCTGGACCTGGCCGAGCGGCTGGCCGAGGACGGACGCCGGCTGGACATCCTGGTGAACAACGCCGCCCAGACGGTACGCCGCCCGACGTGGGCGTACCAGCCGCTGGTGGCGGCGGAACTGGCGGCCGGCCGTACGGGAGCGGCGGTCGAGTCGGTGGCCGGATACCGCCCCGGTGCCCCACCTCCCGGCTGGACCGGGGCCCTGGCCGCGGTCGCCGACGTACCCGGTGGGCGGGAGCTGGTATCCGTCACCGACGCCACGGGGGCGCTGGTCGTCCCCGGCGTCGTGAACTCGTGGAACACCAGGATCGGCGAGGTCGACCCGGTGGAGCTGCTGGAGGTGCAGTTGGTCAACGTGGTCGCCCCGTTCCTCCTGGTCGACCGGCTCCGTCCGGCGCTGACCGCACCCGGCACCAGCCCCCGGTACGTGGTGAACGTGACCGGCCGGGAGGGCTGGTTCGGCGAGGACGGCCCCGGCCCCGACCGCCACCCGCACACCTCGGTCAGCAAGGCGGCCCTGAACATGCTGACCCGGGTCGGCGCGACCGACCTGGCCCGGCACCGGGTCTACATGTGCGGTGTCGACACCGGCTGGATCACCGACGAGAACCCGACCGTGATCAGGGCGCGTCGGGCGGCCGGCGGATGGCGACCCCCACTGGACGTGGTTGACGCGGCGGCCCGGATCTACCACCCGATCATCAGTGGCGAGGCCGGCGCGCCGATGCACGGGGTGCTGCTCAAGAACTACGCCGTCGTGCCGTGGTAACCGACCGGGTCGGCGGCGCCGGCCCGGATCGACCTACGCCGTCCGGTACTGCAACGGCACGCCAGGAAAGCTCTGAACGTAGAGCACGAGGATGGCCCCACAGAACCTCTCCGTGGGGCCATCCGGTGTGCTTGGTGTTCGGGGCTTCTCAGACTCCCTGCTGATTCCTCAGCGAACCTGTACGAACACCGGGTTGGAGTAGAACCACAGGTCGTCCCAGGGGTTCTCCTTGCCGTCGGCGAGGGGCTCGGCCTCGTCGGTGTTGGTGCCGCGGACGCGGGCGTACATGTCGCCCTCGACGTCGCGCAGGGTGTACCGGATGACGTGGTCGCGGCCCTGCTGGCGCCAGTCGCGGGGGCCGAACCGGGCCGCGACCCTGGTGGTCGGGTTGGTGTCGGCGTCGAGGTTGGCGTTCGGGCCGGTGATCTGACCGACGATCAGGTCGACGCGCCGGACCTGCGGGCGGTCACCGTGGGCGTTCTTGCCCTCCAGCGGCCGGAACTTGATCTCGATTTCGACGTCGGTCCGGTTGCGGCGGTTCAGCGTGACGGTCTCGCCCGACGTGGCGTTGCGGCCCTGGCCGGACGCGGTGAGGTCGAGGCTGGTGATCAGGTCACCGGTGGTGACGAAGATCCGGCCGTTGCGCAGGCCGTCCATGATGTCGGCGTAGCCCTGCCGGGCGTGCACGTAGGTCTTGCTGTACTCGCCCGGCCAGAAGTCGGATCCGCCACGGGTCCAGTGCACGTGCGAGTCGGAGGTGGCGGTGATCCACCAGCGGCGGCCCTCGCCGAGCAGGGAGTCCCACAGGCCGCCGAGCCGGGCGGTCATCTGGTCGAAGCCACCGTGGGTCGGGTAGTTGCCGTAGCCACCCCGGGCGCCGCCGTTGAGCGGACCGGCCTGGTGACCGGGTGCGCCCTCGAATCCGACGTAGATCTCCGGTGCGGCGTTGTTGCCGTTGCGGAACTCCCGAGGGGTGTCCTGCCCGTAGACACCGAGGCCGGTCGCCGAGCGGGACGCGTGGTGGGCGATCACCAGAGGGCGCTGCTCCAGGCCACGGGCGTACTTGAGGAACTCGACCACCTTGGCCTCGGTGTCCCGGCTCGGGTCGGCGGGGAAGGGGTCGTTCTTGGCGAACCGGCTCTCCAGCTCGAACAGCAGCTTCGCCTCGTCGTCGTGACGCGGGATCATCAGGGTGTGGTGGTCCAGGGCCGGGGCGTCGAACTCCATGCCCCAGAACTGCAGCACCTCGGGCACCAGTTTGCGGGAGAGCAGCAGGTCGGGGTACGCCTGCTCCAGGTTCACCTTCGAGTGCGTCGGCCCACCGTGGTCGGTGCACATCGCCCAGGTCAGGCCGAAGTTCTTCGCCATGATCGCGTTGGTGACGATCGGGTACACCGCGTCCGCGCCCTTGGTGAACTTCGGCGGGTTGACCGACGTGTCGAAATTGCCGCTGTACTCCGAGTGGATGTGGTGGTCACCGGCACGCCACGCCCGGCCACCGGATTCTCCGCCGCCCTGCTTGTCGTCCTTGCCCTCGGCGTCGTTGTTGGCGAACGCCGCGCTGTTCCCGATCAGGGGGCTTGCTGCGGCCAAGGTCGCGCCGACGCCGGCGTACTTGACCAGTCGACGCCGGGACAGCTGCGAACGTTCGGTGTCTTCGATATCCTTGCCGTTCAAGGCGGAACCTCTCCTCGATACTGCGGTGGCCGTGTCAACCGCCGAGCATCGAAGGACGGGCTGAAGATCCGGTGAACGCAGGCCGGGCCGGGCACGAACAACAAACCCCGGCACGCTGAAGATCAATTTCGGTGAGCGCCCGCTATCCGATCGGGTACGCGGTCCGGTTCGCCCCGGATCGCGGTACGTCGGCCGGGTCCTGCACGCTGTTCCGCCGGAGCAGCAGCGGCTCGGCGACCAGGGCGATCAGCGCGACGACGGTCAGCACCGCACCGACCAGGAAGGTCGCCCGTACACCGGCGGCGGACAGGATGACACCGCCGAGCAGCGCACCGGCCGCGATCCCGACGTTGAACGCGGCGGAGTTCGCCGCGAACCCGATCTCGGTCCGGCCCGGGGCCACGTGCAGGATCCGCGACTGGGTGGCCATGAAGACCGGCGCGGTGGTACAGCCCAGCACCGCCACCAGCGCAACGACCGCCGCCTGGCTCTCCGCGAAGAGGTACAGCCCGAGCAGCGCCGCCGCCTGCCCCGCGACGGTCAGCACGAGCACGCCCCGGGGGAGCCGGTCGAGCAGGGGACCGGCGGCGGTCACGCCGACGACGCCCGCCAGGCCGAAGACGAACAACATGGTGGTCACCTCCGGGTCGGTGAAGCCGGTGACCCGGGTGAGGAACTCCACCACGTACGTGAAACCGAGGAACACGCCGGTCACCGACAGGACGGTGGTGACCAGCACCAGCGCGAACAGTCGGGCGTCCGGCGCGGAACCGTACGCGCCGTGGCTCTCCTCGGGACGGGTCGTCGGCAGCAGCAGGGCGATCACCACCAGCGCGACGAGCGCGAACGCGCTCACCACCAGGAACGGGAGCTGCCACCGGCTCTGTTGGGCCAGCCAGGTCCCGGCCGGTACGCCGAGCACCGTGGCCAGCGAGCCCCCGACCGACGTCACCGCGATCACCCGCCCCCGTACCGCGGGCGAGAACAGGCCGACCGCCACGGGTGCCATCACCGCCCAGAAGAGGGCCTGGGCCAGGGCGGTCACCACCCGGGCGGCCAGCAGGACCCCGTAGGACGGGGCCAGCACCGACACCAGGGTCGACAGGACCAGCACGGCGAGCAGGCCGGAGAGGACGTGCCGCCGTGGCATCCGACGGGTCACCTGGGCGAGCGGCAGCGAAACCACCGCCACGGTCAGGCCGTACCCGGTGACCAGGTATCCGACCGACGGCAGCGACACGTCGAGATCCGCGGCGATCAGGCGGAGCAGCCCGATCGGCAGGTTCTCGGTGGTGTTGAAGGCGAAGGCGGACAGGGCGAGCGCCAGGAGGACCAGCACCCTGCGCGAGGTGTCGGTTCGCATGATCGGCGATCTCCCGTCCTGTCAGGAGTCCCACGGCTACCGGGGCACCGGCTTCCGTGCCACGTGGGCGTGACCGTGACGCTACCGGAGCCGGGCGGGCCCTTGATCAACGAACTGTTCACGTCGACATTCCCTTCTGATCACTGGGCCAGGCCCGGGGGTTCTCGCAAGCGCGGCAGAGTCTCGGCCGCTCGCGTCTCCGGCGCGGAGCACCCCATGAACAAGGAGAAACCTCGCCATGACGCTCCAACTGGGCGTGGGTCGGAGACGCGTGCGCGTGCTCTGGTCCGTGATGGCCGTCGTACTCGTCGCCGGGTCTGCAACGGCGTTCGGTCAGTCGTTCGCGGGTGCGAAGGAAACCCCGCCGCCGGCGGTCGGTAGCGCACCGACGCTCAACCTGAACAACGGGCAGACGCTCGAAGGCACGGTCACCGTCACCGCCCAACCCACCACCGAGAACGACTCGGTGGCCAGCATCGCGGTCGACGGCACGCGGATCGACGCCGAGCAGACCGCAGGCACCGCCCACTTCGGCTTCGACATGGGCGGCAACGGCACCGAGGCCCGCTACCACAACTACCTCACCGTGAACGACCACACGGCCGAGGCGGACCGGATCTACTTTCCCGACATCCCCGGCGGACGGGCCGGCGGCCTGGACTTCCCCGGCGAGTGGCTGCATTCCGGGGTGAACACCCTCACCGTCCACGCGGGCTGGAACTGGGTCGACTCGACCAACACCGCCGCGGTCGGCTACGAGGTGCTGCCGTACGGCGAAGGGGGCCGCTGCCCCAACTACGACGACTTCCCGCTGAGCAGCCTCAGCCTCAGCCTGCTCGGCGTTGTCGCCGACGGCGAGCAGAACCTGTTCAGCTACACCCTCGGCGACGGCACCTGTGGCAGTTCGAGTCGCCCGCTGACGCAGGACCTGACGTTCGTCGTCTCCGGCGACCCCGGCAGCACGGCCGGTCTGAGCGCCGACCTCGACACCGCCACCCTCGGCAACGGCAGGCACACCGTCAGCGCGACCACCCGGTCGGGCGCGACGGCGAGCGTCGCCGTCGAGGTCAACAACGCCTCGCCCGGTGCGGCGAAGCTGACCCCCGCCGACGGTGCCCTCGTCCGCGGTACGCGGCCGGTGATCGCCGCGTTGCCGAACGGCAGCAAGGAGAGCGTCGAGTCGTTGGCCATCGACGACCGGGCGGCCCAGAACCCCGAGACCCTCGCCGCGGGGACCGCGACCCTCGGTCTCACCGTCGAGGCCGGCAACTCGGTCGAGGCGCGGTACCACAACTTCGTACTCGTCAACGGCAACCGGGTCGACCTCGGCGGCGACTACGGCGTCGGCGGCGCGGAGAACGTCAGCCTCGGCTTCCCCACCCGGTTCCTGCACCCGGGTGACAACGTGATCGAGGTCAGGACCGGCGACTACAACGGCACCGCCAACGGCGCGACCTGCGCGAACCACGACGACTTCAAAATCACCCGGGGTACGGCGAGTCTGCGGTTGAGTACGGCGGGCACGGTCACGACCGGCACCACGTACCTCGTGACGACCAGCGGTGGGACCGTGACGAAGACGGCGACGACCGACGCCTCGCTCTCGCTGGGCGACGGGACCTGCGGCGCCAGCAGGGACGCCGAGTTCCACTTCACGATCGCGGGCGCGCCGACCGCGCGGACCATCGACACCCTCGGCAGCGGCGGCAACGCGCGGCTGAAGGTGTTCATCGGCGGCAACGGCACCGACAACGGTTACGACAACGAGGTGTTGATCAACGGCATCCCGCTGGACCTCGGGGTCTGGGAGAAGGAGGTCGCCGACCTCACCTTCCCGAACGAGTGGCTGGTGCCCGGCGTCAACGTACTGGAGTTCGTCGCCGGCAGCGACCACGGCAGCGCCAAGCCGGGCGGCTGCGACAACTACGACGACTTCACCCTGGGCGACTTCCAGCTCACCCCGGTCGACGCGAAGGCGACCCAGCTGACCAGGCAGGTCGCGGGGACCACCGTCACGATCGGCTCGGCCAGCTACCCGGCCGGTTCACCGGTGACCGTGTTCATCGGCGACGGTACCTGCGGCAGCAGCTACAACCCGGCCCTGGACAAGACGATCCTGTTCGACGTCACCGCGCCGGACGGCTCCGCGCTCCGGGCGCTGGGCAAGCGGGCGGACGTCGACACGACCGCGATCGCGGACGGCGCGCACACGATCAAGGCGGTCGTCGGCGACAAGACCTCGACCCGGCAGTTCACCATCGACAACACCGCACCGGTGATCGAGAACAGCGTGCCGGCCGAGGGGCAGCGGCTGACCTCCACCGTTGCGCTCAACCTCGCCATCTCCGACGCGACCGGTGTTGCCGGCACGCCCACGATGACCCTGGACGGCACCGCGGTGCAGCAGGGTGACCAGATCGGTCACGGTCTGCCCGCCGGCAACCACACCATCGCGGTGACGGCGACCGACACGCTCGGCAACACCGCCGTCCGCGAGGTGCACTTCACCAGCGCGAGCATCCCGGACGTACCGACCGAGCTCAACGCGGCCGTCACCGGCTCCGCCTCGCCGTCGGCCGCGCTCTCGGCCAGGATCCCGGGCCAGGAGGGCGTCTCGCTCACCGCCACGTTCACCAAGGCGGACGTCGCGACCCCGTCCACGGGCTACCAGGGCGAGGCCGCCGGGGTACCGACCACACTCGACGTCCAGCACGACAAGCTCGTCGACGTCGGCTCCCTGCGCCCGCTCGACGGGCGGACGATCGACACCCCTTCCGGTCGGGACGTGGTGTTCCAGCGCTACGACGTGCCGCTCGGGGCCTCGAAGGAGGTACCGACGCTGCGCTGGGAGGGCACCATCGACCCGCAGCGGGTGGTGGCGCTGCGCGCCTGGGACCCGGCGGCCAAGAAGTGGGTCGTCCTGACCAGCTCCCGTGGCCAGGCCGAACACAACACGGTCCTCACCGCCCCGCTGGGCAGGGAGTACCGCGACGGCGCCACCGTCCATGTGCTGGTCACCGGCGAGGACCCGTTCGCCGATGATCTGTCCCCGCGCGACTCGTCCGCGCAGAACGACAAGGACCGCTTCGAGGACCCGGACTCGTACGACTTTTCGATCACCCACTTCACCGACACCCAGTACCTCACCGAGGGTGCGGCGGGTGGCACGTACGACGACTGGGACGGCAAGGCCGAGCCTTCGGACGTGGCGACGGCGGAGGAGCAGGCGCTCTGGGCGGCGACGTACCGCGACGAGATGCAGTGGATCGCCGACAACGCGGACGAGCGCAAGATCGCGTACGCCGCGCACACCGGCGACGTCATCGAAAACGACTACTACGACCCGCTGGCCACCAAGCCGGACGGCTCGCTCCAGCGGCCCGGCCTGAACGCCGAGGTTGACAAGGAACTCGCGCTCGCGTCGAGCTACCAGAAGATCCTCGACGACAACGGGGTCGTGAACCAGGTCATCGCGGGCAACCACGACAACCAGCTGGGTGCCGAGACGGGACCCGACTCCCGGTTCAGCAGGACCTTCGGAGCCGACCGCTACTACCAGGTCGCGAAGTCCTGGCCGGCCGGCACCGAATACCACGCGTGGGACGAGGTGACCAACCCCGACGGCACCGTCACGCCCGGCCGGGACAACCAGAACAACTACACGCTGTTCTCCTCCGGTGGCCTGGACTTCGTTGCCGTTGGTCTGTCGTACGGGGTGACGCCGCAGGAGGCCAAGTGGGCCGACTCGATCTTCAAGCGGTACAAGGACCGCAACGGGATCCTGCTGTCCCACGACTACCTGAAGCCGTCGACCAACCCCGACGGCCGGGGAGCGGACTTCTCCGCGCCGGACGGCTCGCCGCTCTACAAGCAGGTGGTCGAGAACAACCCGAACGTCTTCCTGGTCCTCGCCGGACACGAGCACGGCGTCGGCACCAACCTGAAGACCAACGTCGGGGTGACCGTGGCGCACGACGTGGTCGAGCTGCTGGCGGACTACCAGTTCTACACGGTGCCCGCCGGTGAACTCTGGCCCAAGCTGGTCGACGCGGCCGGCAACATCGACATCAACGGCGACGGCACCCCGGACCACAAGTCCACCGACCGCCTGCAGTTCGGTGCGAGCTTCCTGCGTCTGCTCCAGTTCGACGTCGACCGCGCCGAGATGCGCATCGACACGTACTCGCCGTTCCTCAACAACTTCGGGGCGACCGAGTACGACATCCGCCAGGACGGCAGCCAGACCAAGCCCCGGTACAACGGCGCCGAGGACAACCTGACCCTGCCGGTCGACCTCACCACCCGCAAGACGTCGTTCTCCACCGACTCGCTGGCGGTGTACGTACCGTCCGGTCTGATCGGGACCGCCGGGGTGACCGCGAACGGCACCGCGACGGTGACCTGGGCGGGCCTCGTGCCGGCCACGTCGTACGCCTGGATCGTCTCCGCACAGAGCGCGGACGGCGGCGTTGCCGTGGCCCAGCCGGCCGTGTTCCGTACCGTCAAGGGGGAGCCGACGGTGACCGCGACCTCGTCCGCGACGGCCTGGGGCACGGCGGCGACGGTGACGGTCAAGGTCACGGCCGGCACCGCGCCGGTCTCCGGCACGGTGGAACTGCGCGAGGGCACCACGATGCGCGGCTCGGCCACACTGTCCGGAAACACCGCGACGTTCACCCTCCCGGCGGGCCTCGCGGGCGGCAACCACACCCTCACCGCGTCCTACTCCGGCAACGAGTACCTCAACCCGGCCCGGGGCACCGTCACCGTGACGGTGAACCTGCCGGCGGCGTGGAACGTGTCGACGGTCTACAACAACGGGGACCGGGTCGGTTACCAGGGCAGGGTCTACCTGGCCTCCTGGTACTCCCGGAACCAGCAGCCGGGCGACCCGAACGGGCCGTGGCAGGAACTGGGCATGACCGAGGACGGCGCCGCGGTCTGGACCGCATCACGGATCTTCAACACCGGCGACACCGTGATGCACAACGGTAAGAAGTTCCGTGCCCGCTGGTACACCCGCAACCAGGCGCCCGGTGACCCGAACGGCCCGTGGGAGGAGATCGCACCGCCGTCGCCGGACAACAAACCGGCGGCCTGGACGCCCACGACCGTCTACAACACCGGTAACCGGGTCTCGTACCAGGGCCACGTGTACGAGGCGAAGTGGTACACCCGCAACCAGACACCGGGTGACGCCAACGGCCCGTGGAAGTTGGTCAGCTAGCACAACGGCGTACGCCGGCCCGGGACCCGAACGTGGTCCCGGGCCGGCTACCGGTCGCCGACCGATCGCCGCTGGTCTGCCCGCCCCGCGGCTGAACTCTGTGATGCCAACCACCGGATTGGCTCCGTTTGGGCAGCAATGGTTCGTTCCACGTTAAGCTGGTCGACCGGTGGCCGAGATGTTCCCGGCCACCCGAAGAACCGATGCGCCGAGTTCCTGACCCGCCACAAGCGTGGACATCGTGCGGATCGCCACGCTGACCGTGAACCGGGTAGCCGACGGGCTGGAACGGCCCTCCCCCCACGCGGTGCAGCTCACGTTCGTCGGAGGGTGTGGAGCATGCGCGCGTACCTGGCAGGCACCGATCGGATCGAGGCACCCGGCGAGGCGCCGGCGCTCACTCCCGTCGACCAGCCCCAGGCCGAGGTCAACGCCGTCGACCCGCTCGAGGAGCTGGACTTCGTACCTCCCGTACCCGCCGACACGCACGGCCCCGCCGACACGCACGCCGGGTCGCCGGCGGTGTACCCCGCACAGGCTGCCCCGCCCGTCCGCACCCTGCTGGACATCCTCGTCCGGACCGCGCACCGGCACCCGGCCGCGCCGGCCCTCGACGACGGGGCCACGCTCCTCAGCTACCGGGCTCTCGAATCCCGGGTCGACGAGGTGCGCCGACAACTCGTCGCGGCGGGCATCGGGGTGGGGGACCGGGTCGGTGTGCGCGTACCGTCCGGCACCGTCGACCTGTACGTCTCGATCCTCGCCGTACTGGCCGCCGGTGCCGCGTACCTGCCGGTGGACGCCGACGACCCGGACGAGCGGGCCGAACTGGTGTTCGCCGAGGCGGAGGTCTGTGCCGTACTCGGACCGGACCGGACGCTGGTGTCCCGGCAGACGCCGCACGGGACGCCGGGCCGCCCCGGTCCCGACGACGACGCGTGGATCATCTTCACCTCCGGCTCCACCGGCCGCCCCAAGGGTGTCGCTGTCACCCACCGCTCCGCCGCCGCGTTTGTCGACGCCGAGGCGAGGCTCTTCCTGGTCGACGAGCCGATCGGGCCCGGCGACCGGGTACTCGCCGGCCTGTCGGTGGCGTTCGACGCGTCCTGCGAGGAGATGTGGCTGGCCTGGCGGTACGGCGCCTGCCTCGTGCCCGCCCCCCGCTCGCTGGTCCGTACCGGAATTGATCTCGGGCCCTGGTTGGTCGAGCAGCGGATCACCATCGTGTCCACGGTCCCGACGCTCGCCACCCTGTGGCCGGCCGAGGCCCTCGACGAGGTGCGGCTGCTCATCTTCGGCGGTGAGGCCTGCCCGCCAGAGCTCGCCGCGCGGCTGGCCGTCGACGGCCGCGAGGTGTGGAACACGTACGGCCCGACCGAGGCCACGGTCGTGGCCTGCGCCGCCCGGCTGACCGGCGACGGCCCGGTACGCATCGGGTTGCCGCTCGACGGCTGGGACCTGGCGGTCGTGGACGTCCGGGGCGACGTGGTCCCGATGGGCGAGGTCGGCGAGCTGGTCATCGGCGGCGTCGGGCTGGCCCGCTACCTGGACGCGGCCAAGGACGCGGAGAAGTTCCCGCCGCTGCCCGCACTGGACTGGTCGCGGGCGTACCGCAGCGGCGACCTGGTCCGCGCCGAACCCGAGGGGCTGCTGTTCGTCGGCCGGGCCGACGAGCAGGTCAAGCTGGGCGGGCGCCGGATCGAGCTGGGCGAGGTCGACGCGGCGCTCCAGGCGCTGCCGGGGGTCGCCGCCGCGGCGGCGGCGGTACGCACCGCCCGGCACGGCAACCAGCTCCTGGTCGGGTACGTCGTTCCGAACGCGGATGACGGGTTCGACCGGGCGGTGGCGGTGCAGCGGCTGCAGACGGCTCTGCCGGCCGCGCTGGTTCCGCTGATCGCCGTGGTCGACGGCCTGCCCACCCGCACGTCGGGCAAGGTGGACCGGGCGGCTCTGCCGTGGCCGTTGCCCGGACTGGACACCGCCGACGTCGTCCACCGGATGGACGGGACCGAAGCGTGGCTGGCCGAATGCTGGGAGGAGATCCTCGGCGTCGCGCCGGCCGGCCCGGACGACAACTTCTTCGCCTCCGGCGGCTCCAGCCTCAGCGCGGCACAGCTGCTCACCCTGCTGCGCGACCGGTACCCGGGCGCATCGGTCAACGACGTGTACCAGCACCCGGTGCTGAGCGCGCTGGCGCGCACGCTCGACGGGTTCGAGACGGTGAAGGAAACCACGACCCGCGTCGTGCGCCCGACCCCACGGCGTACCGGTCTCGCGCAGACCGCCCTGATGCTGCCGTTCCTCGGCGTTGTCGGGCTGCGCTGGGTCGTCGCCCTCGCCGCGATCAACAACGTGCTGGCCCTGTTCGGCTCGTACCCGTGGGCACCCACCGTGTCCTGGTGGTGGGTGCTGCTCGGCTGGCTGCTGGTGATCAGTCCGCCCGGCCGGATCGCGATCGCGGCCGGCGGCGCCCGCCTCCTGCTGCGCGGTCTGCGGCCGGGGAGTTACCCGCGTGGTGGTCGGGTCCACCTGCGTTTGTGGGCGGCCGAGCGGCTGGCGGCATCGAGCGGTGCGACCAGCCTCGCCGGTGTCTGGATCACCTACTACGGACGCGCGCTCGGCGCCCGGATCGCCAACGAGGTCGACCTGCACTCCCTGCCGCCGGTGACCGGCATGCTCCAACTCGGGCAGGGCGCCGCGGTCGAGCCGGAGGTGGACCTCTCCGGTCACTGGGTCGACGGCGACGTCGTCCACGTCGGCCGGATCCGGATCGACGCCGGTGCGACGGTCGGCGCCCGCAGCACGCTGATGCCCGGCGCCCGGATCGGCAAACGGGCCGAGGTCGCACCCGGGTCGTGCGTGACGGGTTCGGTGCCCGCCGCGCAGCGGTGGGCCGGGGTTCCGGCGAGCCGGTCGGGCAAGGCCGCCCGCCGCTGGCCGCAGCAGCGTCCCGGCCGGGTCCGCGGGTGGGCCATGGCGTACGGGCTGAGTTCACTCGTCCTCAACTTCCTCCCCGCGATCGCGGCGGTACCGGGACTGCTCGTCCTCGGCTGGTTCCTGCACGGCAGCACCACCCTGCAGACCGCCCTCGTCCGGACACTCACCGGCGTGCCGCTCGCCACGGTGGCGGCGATGACCGCGTACGCGCTGCTCATCCTGATCCTCGTACGCGCGCTGAGCATCGGCCTGCGCGCCGGCCACCACCCCGTGCACGGGCGGGTGGCGTGGCAGGCGTGGGCGACCGAGCGACTGATGGACCTGGCCCGGGTCGGCCTGTTCCCGCTGTACGCGAGCCTGTTCACACCGGTCTGGCTGCGAGCCCTGGGGATGCGGGTCGGGCGTGGGGTCGAGGCGTCGACCGTGCTCGCGTTGCCCGCGATGACCACGGTCGGCGACGGCGCGTTCCTCGCCGACGACACCCTGGTCGCCTCGTACGAGCTCGGCGGTGGTTGGTTGCGGATCGGGGCCGCCCGGGTCGGCAAGCGGGCCTTCCTCGGCAACTCCGGCATGACCGCGCCGGGCCGTGCCGTACCGAAGCGCGGGTTGGTCGGGGTGCTGTCCGCGACGCCGAAGCGGGCCAAGGCGGGCAGTTCGTACCTCGGCATGCCGCCGATGAAACTGCCGCGGGCGGCGGAGCAGGGCGACCAGAGCCGGACGTTCGACCCACCGGCGCGGCTGAAGGTCGCGCGGGCCGCCGTCGAGCTGTGCCGCGTCGTACCGGTCATGGTCGCGGCCGGGCTCGCCGTTGTCACCCTCGCCGCGTTCGAGGCGATCGCCGCCGGGTACGGGTACGTCGCCGCGCTGGCCGCCGGTGGTGTGCTGCTGCTCGCCGCCGGCATCGTCGCCTGTGTCGTCGCCGCCCTGGCGAAGTGGTTGCTGGTCGGCGCGTTCCGGGTCCGGGAGCGCCCGCTGTGGAGTTCCTTCGTGTGGCGCAACGAGCTCGCCGACACCTTCGTCGAGGTTCTCGCCGTACCGTGGCTCGCCGGTGCGATCGGCGGCACCCCGCTGATGAACCTGTGGCTGCGCGGCCTCGGCGCGCAGATCGGGCGCGGTGTGTGGTGCGAGACCTACTGGCTGCCGGAGACCGACCTGATCCGGATCGGCGACGGCGCCACCGTCAACCGCGGCTGTGTCGTGCAGACCCACCTGTTCCATGATCGGATAATGCGCATGGACCGGGTGATCCTCAGTGCGGGCTCGACGCTCGGCCCGCACGGGATCGTGCTGCCCGGCGTGACGGTGGGGGAGCACGCCACCATCGGGCCGGCGTCACTTGTCATGCGCGGCGAGACCCTGCCCGGCGGGGGCCGCTGGCTGGGCAACCCGATCGCCGCCTGGCCGTCGGAAAGGGCACGCCGAGGGTGAACACGAAGGGGGTCCCGTCGGGCTCCGTGGGCGGTACGCCGGCGGACCCGTACCTTCCCGGGCACGGGAACGCCGGCTACCGGACCACGCACTACGACCTCGACCTGGAGTACCGGACCGGTTCCGGTCGGCTCTCCGGCCGGGCGAAGATCTCCGCGACCGCCGACCGGGCCCGGACGGAGTTCAGCCTCGACCTGGGCATGTTCCGGGTGGACCGGGTTCTGGTCGACGGCGCGGCGGCGAGCTACAGCCATCGGGCCGGCAAACTGCGGGTCCGCCCGACGACGCCGTTGCCCGCCGGGACGCCGTTCACGGTCACGGTGCGGTACGCCGGGGTCCCCCGACCCATCCCGAGCCGGTGGGGTGACCTCGGCTGGGAACGACTCAACGACGGTGCGCTGGTCGCGAGCCAACCGACGGGGGCGCCGTCCTGGTTCCCGTGCAACGACCACCCGGCCGACAAGGCCACCTACCGGATCGCGGTCACCACCCAGTCGCGGTACGCGGTGATCGCCAACGGCACCCTCGTCTCGCACGAGGCCGGCGCCAACACCACCACCTGGGTGTACGAGCAGCTCGCGCCGATGTCCAGCTACCTCGCCACCGTCCAGATCGGACGCTACCGCCCGATCGACCTGGCGGTCGGTCCGGTGCCCCAGCGGGCCGCCGTGCCGCCACGGCTGTTCGCCGCGGCGCAGCACGACCTGGGCCGGCAGCCGGAGATGATGACGGCGTTCGAGTGCGTCTTCGGCCCGTACCCGTTCGGCGAGTACGCCGTCGTCGTGGTCGACGAGGCACTGGAGGTGCCGGTCGAGGCGCACGGGCTGTCCATCTTCGGCTCGAACCACGTGGACGGGCGGCGGGGATCCGAGCGGCTCGTCGCCCACGAGTTGGCGCACCAGTGGTTCGGCAACAGCCTGACCGTGGCCGACTGGCGCCACATCTGGCTCAACGAGGGGTTCGCGAAGTACGCCGAGTGGTTGTGGTCGGAGCTGTCCGGCGGCGAACCGGCCCGCGCTCACGCCGTCCGGTCCCGGGCCATGGTGTCGGCACTGCGCCAGGACCTGCGGCTGGCCGACCCGGGGGCGCGGCGGATCTTCGACGACCGGGTGTACCAGCGCGGTGCGCTCGCCCTGCACGCCCTGCGCGAGGTCGTCGGTGACGGGCCGTTCTTCACCCTGTTGCGGGAGTGGACGCAGGTCCACCGGCACGGCACGGTGACCACGGAGGCGTTCACCGCGTTGGCCCAGCGCCACACGTCCCGGCCACTCGACGGGCTGTTCGCCGCCTGGCTGTACGAACCGGCCCTGCCGCCGTCCTGACCGCGCGTCCCCGGTGCGTTCCCCGGCAGCGTCGGTGTTCCGGTCCACGGGGAACCCCTACCCGACGGGGGTCATGGCGGCGCCGACACGTTTGTCCCTGGTGTTGGTCAGGAAGGTGGTCGCCGGCAGCCGGCCGTCCGGTGACCTCGGCGCCACCGCCGATGCCGGGTCGGTGGTGAGCAGCGCGGCGTCGCTCCACCCGTCCTGGTCCCAGGAGTTGTCCGCCGCGTCCACCCCGTTGCCGAGGGTGGATTCGCGGCCGTTCCCGACGGCCAGGTTCTGGCGCAGGAGCGAGGTCGATCGCTCGAAGGCGAAGCCGGTCTTCCCGTTCCGGAAGGCCGTGTTGCCGCGCACCGTCAGGGCGCCGGTGTTGCCGCTCTCGGTGAACCCGTACCCGGCGTTGTCCCAGGCCGCGCTGCCGGTGATGGCATGGTCGACCGGACCGGGTCGGGTGCCTCCGCCGAGTTTGAACCCGTAGCCGTCGCCGTCGAACGGGGCGATGCCCCACCGGTTCACGCCGTTGCCGAACGACCAGGTGTGCTCGATCGTGACCGGGCTGGTGAACTCGTGCAGTCCCAGGCCGTCGTCGGCGTTCTCGTACAGCCGGCAGTTGCGCACCACGTTGCCGGTGCCGGAGCCGTACTCGATGCCCAGGCCGTCGGCGTACTCGCCGTTCGTCGGGTTGTCGTGGTTGCCGAAGAAGTCGCTGTCGACGACCAGGTTGCCGGTGGTGTCCCGGTCACGCAGCATGAGCCCGGTCTGGCCGTTGTCGTGCAGCGACACCGCGCGGAAGACGTTGTACGAGCACGATCGGCACACGTACGCGTGCTCGGGCGCGCCCCGTACCTCCAGACCCTGCACGGTCCAGTAACTCGCCCGCTGGGTGACGTACGACGCGCCGGCCGGGATGCCGGAGGCGTCGATGACCGGGATCTCGTCCCGGTAGTTGCTCAGCACGATCCGCTGGTCCGTCGTACCACTCGTGGTGATCTCGACCGATCGGGTCGGGCGGTACGTCCCGCCGCGCAGCGCGATGGTCTGGCCCGGCCGGACCACCGCCGTCGCCTTGCCGAGCGTGGCGAAGGGTCGATCCAGATCGCCGGGGTTCGTGTCGCTGCCGTCCGGCGCGACGTAGTACGAGGCGGTCGTGACGCCGTCGAAGCCGCCCACCGGTGGTGCGTTCGGGGCTGCCGGGGTGGCCGGATCCGGAGTCGGCGCGCCCACCGACCCGCCGCCGGTCGCTTCCGCCGACGGAATCGCGAGGTCGGGACCGCCGTCCTGATAAGGCGGGTAGGACACGGCGTAGACAAAAACCGTGGTTGTCGCGACCGCCACGACTCCGCCGACCGGCAGGAGGTGCGCCATCAGGTACCTGACGGCCCGCTGGACCAGGTCCCAGGCGCCACCCCAGACGGGCGCGACCGCCCCGCCGACGGTGGCCGAGACGCCGGCGGATCCGGCCAGCCCGGCGAGCATGGGCGCCAGGTTCGCGCCCGCGAGCAGGTGTTCGGCCGGGATGAGCTCCCGCTCGTGGGCGAGGCAGACCTCGCACCGCCGCACGTGCCGGCCGAGGTGCTTCAGCCAGCGCGGGTCGGACGGTCCGCCGAGCTTCGCCGCCGCCACGGTCAGCGCGGGGCATCGCGGGATCGCGTGCCAGGCCCGCAGGAGCGTACGGGCGAGGACGAGCTGCGCCTTCACCCGCTGGACGCGTACCGCCGCGTGGCCGGTGGTGAGGCCGAGTTCGTCGGCGAGGTCGGCCCGGGTGAGCATGCCGGCCGCCTCCCGCCACCACAGCCGCAGGACGCGCTGGTCCTCGGTGGTCAGCCAACGGGCGGCCTCGTGGGTCTCACGGCGTTCGCCGGACAGGTGGAGCCGGAACATGGTCGAGTCGACGAAGTCGCCGGCCGGGTCCGGCCACTGCGAAACGTCGCCGACCAGCGGCCCCAGCGCGGTCGCTACCCGGATCGAACGGCCCCGGTCCTGCATCTGGCGGTAGGCGATCGAGATGACCCAGGCCCGGAAGCACTCCGGATCCTTGAGTCCGGCGATTCCCCGTACGACGCGGAGCATGGTCTCCTGGACCACGTCGTCGACGTCGGAACTGCCGTG
Source organism: Micromonospora sp. NPDC004704 (assembly GCF_053601675.1). NCBI lineage: Bacteria > Bacillati > Actinomycetota > Actinomycetes > Micromonosporales > Micromonosporaceae > Micromonospora > Micromonospora sp. NPDC004704. The sequence goes on from NZ_JBSGCD010000001.1 coordinate 277,946, forward strand.
CAGTGCCTTGCCCACCACGTTGTAGACCAGCGGCATGGCCTCGGCCACCAGGGCTGCCAGGGCGTCCTCGTCGCCGGTGCGCGCCGCGCTGACGAGGGCGGGATCGACCGCCGTCCGCATGCCGACCACCTTCCTTCGTACCTGATCGCAATATTTACATGGATCGTGCTCTGAGTCGGTGCGGCTGCCGGCACGTGGATCAGGGCTGAGCGTGGCCTGCCTTCGTTGACGCGCGACCCGACCCCCGGATAACAGCAATCGGGGGTTGGCCACGCAGGGCGCGAAGATTTCCGACGTGATCTAGCAAGGACTCCAGGAACGCGCTTTCCTGAGGGAGTTCCCGACGCCACCGATCCGGTGGCGACTGCCCTCGGGTGCGCAGCGCCGTGCGCCACACGTGTGTGGACCCCACCCCACTCCACGCCACCCGTCCCAACCCTGGAGGTTCGTCATGTTCCCTCGTCCCTCGGTCCGCCGACGATGGGGTCGGTGGTCGCTGGTCACCGGCGCGGTCGCGGCGTTGATCGCCGGCACCATCGGCTTCAGCCACACGGCGCAGGCCGCCACCGTGTTCGGCGACAACTTCGAGGACGGCAACACCAGCGACTGGTCCAAGTCGGGCGGTACCTGGGCGGTCGTCGCAGACGGTTCCCAGGCGGTGCGGCAGTCCAACGCCGGCAGTGAGAACGCCCGGCTGTTCAACGGCTCGACCAGTTGGACGGCGTACACCGTGCAGGCCCGGGTCAAGCCGCTGAGCCTCGCCTCGGGCGGCCACGTCGGGCTGCTCGCCCGGGCCAGCGGGTCCACGACGTTCTACCGGCTGGCGCTGCTGCCCGGCAACCAGGTGCAACTGCAGGCGGTGAAGGGCAGCACGGTGACCGTCATCGGCGGCGTCTCCCGTACGGTCGCCACCGGCACCTGGTACACCCTCGCGATCGAGGTCAACGGCACCACCGTACGGGCGACCGTGGACGGGACCCAGATCGCGCAGGGGTCCAGTTCGGTCTCCGCCACCGGCCGGATCGGCCTGCAGACGGTGTACGCCACCGCCACGTACGACGACGTCTCCGTCACCACCTCGGGGACCACCCCGCCGACGGCGAACCCGACGACGACGCCGAACAACCCGCCCACCACCTCGGCACCGCCGCCCACGACGACCTGGCCGACGCCGACCGGCAACGCGCCGGTCAACAACGGCACCATCCAGGTGACCGGCACCTTCGACGGCGGGATGCGTCGCTACTGCTGCATCGGTGACGGGGGCCAGGGCGAGAGCCAGGATCCGGTCTTCAAACTCGCCGCCGGCGCCACCATCCAGAACGTCATCCTCGGTGCGCCCGCCGGTGACGGCATCCACTGTGAGGGCAACTGCACCATCCGCAACGTCTGGTGGGAGGACGTGGGCGAGGACGCCGCCACCTTCCGCGGCGGCACCACGTACAACGTCATCGGTGGCGGCGCCCGAGCGGCGTCGGACAAGGTGTTCCAGCACAACGGCTCCGGAACGGTGCACATCACCGGCTTCTACGCCGAGAACATCGGCAAGCTCTACCGCGGCTGCGGCAACTGCTCCACGTCGTACCAACGTCACGTGGTCATGGACAACGTGACGGTGCGCAACGCCGACGCCGTCGCCGGTATCAACACCAACTGGGGTGACACGGCGCGCTTCACCCGGATCACCATCTACGGCGACGCCACCGTCTGCCAGAAGTACCGCGGCGTGTCCAGCGGCAACGAACCCGTCCTGATCGGCGAGGGCGCGGACGGCGTCAACTGCATCTACAGCAGTTCCGACATCACCTACCGCTAGCCGAAGCCCGGCTGGTGGCGGTCGCCCGTCCTCTCCTTCCCGGCGACCGGCCACCGCCACCAGCCGGCCCGTGGACCAGCCGCGGCGCCAGGAATCGCCTTTCTGCGGCCGTGTGCCGATGGCCCGTACCGTTCGGAGGTTTTGGAATGGATCGACAGGACGTTCCGCGATCACGACGCCGGCGCTGGCAGTGGGTTGCCGGCGCGGTGGCCCTCTTCAGCGTGGCGGCGGCGATGTTCGGCCAACTGGCCTTCGCCGCCACGTTGTTCAGCGACAACTTCGAGGACGGCAACGCCGACGGATGGTCGAAGTCCGGCGGGACCTGGGCGGTGGTGACCGACGGGTCCCGGGCGTTGCAGCAGAGCAACGTCGGCAGCGCGAACGCCCGCGAGTTCAGCGGATCGACGAGCTGGGCGGCGTACACCGTCACCGCTCGGGTCAAGCCCACCGCGTACGGATCGGGCGGTCTGGTCGGGCTCCTGGCCCGGGCCAAGAGCTCGACCACCTTCTACCGGCTGGCGTTGCTGCCCGGCAACCGGGTCCAGCTCCAAGTGGTCAACAGCGGTACGGTGACCGTCCTCGCCGACGCCACCCGCACCGTCTCGACCGGAACCTGGTACACCCTGGGGTTGACGGTGTCCGGCAGCAACATCACCGCCACCGTGGACGGTGCGGTGGTCGGCTCGGGCACCAGCGGTGTCGCGGCCACCGGTCGGATAGGGGTGCAGACCCTCTACGCGACCGCGTCCTTCGACGACGTGACGGTCGGGGACACCGGTACGACAAATCCGACCCCCACCACGGCCGGCCCGACTCCCACCAGTACCCCGACCTCGGCACCGCCGACGAGTCAGCCGCCAACGAACTCCCTGATCGTGGCTCCGAACGGCAGCGATGCCAATCCCGGCACCGTCGCCGCGCCACTGGCGACCCTGGGCCGGGCGGTCAGCCTGGCCACCCCGGGCACCACGATCGCGCTGCGCGGCGGCACCTACCAGTTCAGTACCAACGTCCAGATCATGAAGGACGGAACCGCCGCCAACCCGTACACCATCACCAGCTACAACGGTGAGAAGGTCATCCTGGACGGGGAGAACCTCCCGCACACCCCCGCGCCACTCAACGGCAGCATCCCGAACGCCGAACGCGGCGTGCTGCACATGGAAGCCGACTACTGGCGGATCCGCGACCTGGAGATCGTTCACGGGCCGTACGCCATCTTCTGCCGCGACTGCAACAACAACGTCTTCGATCGCCTGGTCACCCGGGACAACTACGAGTCGGGTCTGCAGATCCAGGGCGCCGCGAGCAACAACCAGGTGCTCAACCTCGACAGTTACGGCAACCGTGATCCGCGCAAGAACGGGGAGAGCGCCGACGGCCTGGCGATCAAGGAAGGCGGCGGCAGCGGCAACGTCGTACGCGGTGCCCGGCTGTGGAACAACGTCGATGACGGCTTCGACGCCTGGCTGTTCACCTCACCCATCCTGATCGAGAACTCCGTCGCCTGGGGCAACGGTGTGGACCGGTGGGGCTTCCCCGACTTCGCCGGCGACGGCAACGGCTTCAAGATGGGCGGCGGCGACCCCGATCCGCCGGCCAACCACGCCATCCGCAACAGCATCGCGTTCGACAACGCCCAGGGCGGCTTCATCGACAACGGCAACCCCGGTTCCATCCGGGTCGAACGCAACACCGCCTGGCGCAACGGCGACGGTGGCTTCAAGTTCGCGAACTCCACCTCGGTCCTCACCGCCAACCTGGCCGTCGCCAACGGGGCCGGTGTCTCCCTCGGCTCGTCGACCGGCAGCGGCAACTCCTGGGACATCAAGAGCACCTGGAGCGCGGCCGACCTCGCCAGTACCGATCCCGCCACCATCACCGGACCACGTAACCCCGACGGCAGCATCCGCACCTCCTCCTTCCTCCGCCCGATTGCCTACCCCAACCTCGGCGCACAGATCTGAACCCGGGTGCCCGTCGGTGCAGGCGTCCACCGCCCGGCGAGCCACCCGGCTTCTCGAACCACCACCCAGCTTCTCGAACCACCACCCAGCCTCGAATACGAAGGTGAGACAAGATGAGACGACCAGTCGCACTGCGACTCCAGGCGGCGCTGGCCACGGCGGCCGTCGGGGCCGCGATCGTGGTTGCCCTGCCGACACCCCAGGCATCGGCCGCGGCCGGCAGCGCCACCGGCTACGCCACGCAGAACGGTGGGACCACCGGCGGCGCGGGCGGACAGACGGTGCGGGCCACCACGGGGACCGCGATCCATGCGGCCCTGTGCGGTCGGGCCAGTAGCAGCACCCCGATCATCATCGAGGTGACCGGGACGATCAACCACGGCAACACCACCAAGGTGTCGGGCGACAGCTGCAACACCGCCGCCGGCGTGATCGAACTCAAGCAGATCAGCAACGTCACGATCATCGGGGTGGGCAGCGGAGCCGTCTTCGACCAGTTGGGCATCCACATCCGCGACTCCAGCAACATCATCATCCGGAACGTGACCGTACGGAACGTCAAGAAGTCGGGCTCGCCCACGTCCAACGGTGGTGACGCGATCGGGATGGAGAGCACCGTCCGCAACGTCTGGGTCGACCACGCCACCCTGGAGGCCTCGGGCGGGGAGTCGGAGGGTTTCGACGGCCTGTTCGACATGAAGGACGACACCCAGTACGTGACCCTGTCCTACAGCATCCTGCGCAACTCCGGCCGTGGTGGGCTGATCGGGTCCAGTGAGAGCGACCGCGGGAATGGTTTCATCACCCTCCACCACAACCTGTACGAGAACATCGACTCCCGTACGCCGTTGTTGCGTGGCGGCATCGCGCACATCTACAACAACTCGTACGTGAGCCTGCACGAGTCCGGCATCAACTCCCGGGCCGGGGCGCGGGCCAAGGTGGAGAACAACCACTTCAGGAACTCCAAGGACGTCCTGGGTACCTTCTACACCGACGAGGCGGGCTACTGGCAGGTCGCCGGCAACATCTTCGACAACGTGACCTGGTCCAGCCCCGGCAGCGACAACAACCCCGCCGGCCCCAACCCGCAGTCGAACACCACCGTCAGCATCCCGTACTCCTACAGCCTCGACGGGGCGAACTGCGTGCCGGACATCGTCCGCCAGACGGCGGGTGCCAACACGGGTCTGCAGGAATCGAACGGCAACTGCTCACCGCAGACACCGTCGCCGACACCGACCCGCCCCACCCCCACGCCGACCACTCCCACCACGACGCCGCCGACTCCGACTCCGACCGCGCCGACTCCGACGCCGCCCAGCGGGATGAACCTCAGCATCGGGGCGGGCTCCGACGGCTCCAGCAAGGCCAGTGGCACCGGCTACGGCGACGTACGCGACGGCAACCTGGGCACCTACTGGTCACCGGCCGGCTCGACCGGCGACATCTCGATCAAGTGGGGTTCGGCCACCACGGTGTCCCGAATCAACATCCGGGAGGCGTCGGGCGCCGTGGGTTACATCGGGTCATGGCAGGTCATCAACCACGGCACCGGTGCCGTCCTGACCTCCGGCAGCGGTGCGGGCGTCATCACCTTCCCCTCGACCTCCCTCAGCAAGATCACCTTCAGGATCACCAGCTCGACCGGCACACCGAGGGTCGCCGAGTTCGAGACCTACGCCGGGTAGCGGCACGGTCCCGGCGCCCGTCCGGGATCACCTTTCCCCTGCACCCACCGGGCGGCATCCCCGCCATGGCGACCGCTACGGATCATCCGGGAGGGGTGGGAGCCGTCGGATCGGACGGCTCCCACCCCTCGGTCCCGACCGTCGCCGATCGCGTGATTTCGGGCCGTGCCAGAAGGCTCGCCGCCTAGGATTTCTGTCGTGACCTACCTCGGCAGCGGTGATCCCACCCGGCGACGGACTGACTACCGCCCGACCTGGCTCAACGAGCTGGCCGACGACGTGACGATGGAGGGTGCGGTGCTCAACGGCGTCGTACGCGGCGCCGACGCCGTGCGTACGCTGTTGGCCCATGCCCGGACCCTGTACGAATACCAGGAGTTCGTGTTCGTCGGGGACTACGGGACGAATGGTTTCGTCGAGGACTACTCGTCCCGGATCCAGGGCCAGCCCATCGGCAACATCGCCGTGATCTACCGGAATGAACGGGGACAGGTCCAGCGCCTGGTCATGAACCATCGGCCGCTGCCGGCCGTACTGCTGTTCAGTCGCCTGATGGGTGAACATTTCGAGGGCACCCCCTATGCCGAGTTCTTCGCGTCCTCCTCGGCGGGCAGCCCGTAACACATCGACCGGAACCTGAGCACCCTGGACGCCGTCCGGCGGATCGCCGCGCAGCACCGGGCCACTCCCGGTCAGGTGGCTCTGGCATGGCTGCTCGCCAAGGCGCCGGACGTGGTCCCGATCCCTGGCACCCGCCGGGTGACCTACCTCGAGGAGAACACCGCCGCCGCCGACCTGACGCTGACCCCGGACGAGGTGGCGACCCTGGACGTCATCAGGGTGACGGGTGACCGGGAGGGTGCCTCGGCCAGGGAGGCCAAGAACTGGTTCGACGGTCTCACCCCGCCGCTGAAGGCCTGAACCGTCACCGTCACCCCACGTGCCGTACGCGCGGAGGACCGCCCTCTCAGTGGCGCGGTCCTCCGGCGGCGGCCCCGTTCAGCCCTGCGGGTTGAACGGAATCCCGGCGGGCATGGACACGTTCAGCAGGTACTCGAACGAGCCGTCCTTGATCTTGATGGTCGCGGAGCCGAAGTTGGCGTTCATCAACCTGTCCCGCAACTGGGTGCTGGGCCACCCGTTCCAGTCCACGACGGGCGGATAGCGCCAGTTGTGGTAGTGATTCTCCGGCGGGTCGTCGCTGGCGTTGGCGAGCCGGAAGAAGTGCGTCGACGCGCCGTCCTTGTGGTAGACGACCTTCGGGTGCGACCCGTCGAAACGTACCTGTGAGCGGGGGTAGGTCCGCTGGCTGCTGTGCTGGGTGGTGGTCACGTACTCGACCTGGTTGGACGCCTGGTTGACCCAGGAGATGACGTGCTCCCAGTCGTGCCGGTGGCCACCGAGGCCGCTGCCGTGCACGGCCTGGTCCTTCTCGAAGTAGCTGGCGTAGACGATCGCGCACCAGCCGTTGTTGCACTTCGAGCGGGCGTACGTCTGCGAGTTGTCCAGATCGGACTGGTCCCGGCAACTGCCGTTGATGGCCCCGGTGGTGTTCAGACCGGGGTTGGTCGTGCCGTCCGGACTGATGGCCGCGACGGCGTAACACCCGTCGCCGTCGTAGTCGTAGGCGGGCGAGAACGACGCCTCGTACCCTCCGGCGTTCGCGGGCAGGTTCTGCAACGGATCGGCGAAGGCCGGAGCTGCGGGGATCAGGATCCCGAGGGCGGCCACTGCGGCCAGGATTCGTTGCAGGGGACGACGGTGACGGCTGACGAACGTGCCGGGTGACCGGGCCGCAGAGGACCTGGGTGCGGCAGGTGACGGGGGTGACACGGGTTCCATTCCTCGCCTCTCCTGGAATCGACGCGCTCCGGCCGGTTCACCCGCCGACGCGTGATCACCTGTATTTCACAGAGTGGGCCTGGGGTCAATGTCCAGATAAGAGAAGAAAGCATGAACTGCGAGCGTAGGCCTTTCTGCGGCCACGGGGTCGGCCGGCCGGGCATCGTACGCCGACCGGCCGACAACCGCGATCAATGCGTCTCCGTTGTCTCCTTCCGCGTCTCCGGTCGGCCCGTCATCACCTGACGGTTGCCTTGGCGAGCTTGGCGGCCTGCTTGGTGACCCGGCTGTGCTCGGCTGATCTGACGTCGTAGATCGTGGTCGCGACGTCGCGCGGCGCTCCCTTACGCAACGTGATCGCCTGCCCCCGTAGCCGGCGGATGGTGTCCTCGGCCCTCTTGCGGAGGTTGTCCTTCGTTCCCCAGTCCTCGTTCGCGAGCGCGCTCGCCGCGTCCTCCAGTGCCTGTACGGCCTTGGCCCGTGCGTCGGGGTCGGCGAGATCATCCTGGATGAGTCCGGCGGCGTCGTTGAGGGAGTCGCCGTCGAAGTTCTTGCTCTTCGGCCCGCCGGAACGCTCGCCGTGACCGCTGCGGTCGCCCGCGTCGAGGGTGGCGAACGGCAGCAGGTTGCGGAAGCTGAGGAAGGCGGTGGCCGCCCCGGCCACGTCGGTGGCGCTGAGCACCGCCGCCGCCTGGGTGAAGATGTCCAGCAACTGGCCACCCTCCAGTTGGTCGGCGGGCAGCAGCCGGTCCAGCTTCATCACCTCCGACCCGAGGTCCCGCAGCGTCTCCTTGGACAGCGCCTCGAGCGCGGCCGCCTCCCCCTTCGCGCCGGCGACCATCGCCTTGAGGGCGTCGACCTCCACCGTCCACGCCGTGGTGTGCGAGCCCATGCCCGCGACGCCGGTCGGCGCGGCCGCCCGTCCGTTGACCGAGAGCGGATCGGGGGCGCTGCTGTCGTAGGTGACGACCAGTTCCTCGTTCGAGGAATCGACGATCCAACTGTTCCGCGTCGCCGGCGTCGGTGTGGAGCCGATCTCGGCGTACCTGGCGGCGACGGCCTGGGTCAGCGCGATCATGGGTGGGGTGCCGGTCGCCTTCGGCTCCCCGTCCTTGGGCAGCGGCGGCGGGAACGCTCTGGCCATCTCCGTGGTAAGCCGGTCGAGTGCGGCCCTGCCGGCATTGGCGGCGGCCTCGGCGTCGGTGTCGGCGGTCGGGCCGAGGAAGCCCGAGACCGTCACCGCCCGGGGGTACGAGGTGGCCACCGTCCGTTGGTGTTCGTGCAGCAGGTTGGCGAGGATGAGGGAGGCACGGGGTATCGCGTCGCGCGCCCGTTCGACAAAGTCGTCAACCGCGGTAGCCGCCTCGCTCATCGCCGGGTTGAGGGCGATCCGTCCCTTGACGATGGTGTTCCGTCGGGTGCTCAGCCGGGCCTGGTTGTCGCTCCAGAGCAGGTTCGCGCTGCCCCTGATCTTCAGCGCAGCGCGCATGATCGCCGGCTCCGTGGTCGACAGCCGGAGTTCGTCGGCCAGCTTTTCGATCGCCCGAGCCTCGTCCTGCGCCTGGGACCCATCGGAGTGTCTGGTCATCTCCGCGTCAAGGCGGGCCCAGAGCGCCTTGAGCTTGTCGTGGTCGGCCTTCACCGTGTCGACCAGCGTGGGGTTGAGCACCAGCCAGGCGTCCGACTCGCGCATGGCGGCGTCGAAGGCGAACATGCCCCACAGATCGTCGCGCAGGCTCTTCGCCTGCTCCGGGTCGGGCGCCAAGGTGGCGCCCGCCAGCGGCCCGGCGCCCTCGACGGCGAGGATCCGCTTACGTTTCGCTGATTCCGCCGATCCCTTCGATCCCCGCTCCGACGCCGCCGGCACCGTGGCGAACGGGAGGTAGTTGAGGTAGGCGAGGTGGTGGGCGATCGCCTGCGCGAGCGCGGTGGCCGCTGCCGCGTTGTCGCCGCGTTCGGCCGCCGCCGTCGCCGTGTCGAGCTGGGCTGTCGCCTGCCAGGCCCAGTGTTCGAGCGGGCCGACCCGCCGCTCCCGGTCGGGCAGCATGTCGAGCAGCCGCATGCCGGCCGAGTCTGGGTCGGCCATCCACGACTCGGCGTGCTCCTGCGCTGTCCGGAGCACCTCGACCGCCTCCTCGACCGGGAGGCCGTGGACGCTGGCCCGGACGGCGTCGACCAGGGCCGACCAGGCGACCGTGTGGTCTCCCATCGGGCCGCCGAACGGGGAGGGTGTGCGCTGCTGGGAGCTGATGGACAGGTTCTTGACGTTGCCGTCGTCGTCGAGTACGACCAGCGGCTTCATCCGTACGGTCGCCATCGCGGGCAGGTCGTGGTGCGGTCGCGGCGTCAGCGACGCATCCGGCAGATTCTCCTCGTCCGACTCATCCGATTCGTCCCCGGAGCGGTCGAGTCCGGACGGTGCCCGGGTGAGCGTCAGGGTCTTCGATCGTTTGGTCTGCGGTAGCGACAGATCCCGCCCGGTGTCGGTGTCCGTGTCGCGGTCGGAGAGGTCCACGCCCGACAGCGACAGCGACAGGTCGGAGGTGAGCGATCGGTCCAGCCGGGTCGGGGTGCTCGTCCGGCGGAGCGTGTCCCCGGTGTCCATCAGGTCGGGCTTGCGGGCGGAGCCCGAGTCGCTGTCCTTCAGGGGGGTACGGCTGGGGGTCTTGCGCTTGCCGGTGGTGGTCTTCTTCCGCTTCAGCGGCACCGCCGTCTCCTCTCGGATCGGTCCGCACTCAGGCGGTGGCTCGGTAGTTGACGATGAGTTCGAGGTTGGCCAGTTCCGCCGGTTCGCCGTCGAGGGCGAGGCTCAGCCCCGACCCGTCGGCGGGCAGGGTGAGACCGGGAGTGGGCAGCAGGCGGCCGTCGGCCAGCGGCAGGTTGCGGTTGTCGTTGAGCAGGAACCGGGCGCTGCCGCCCTCCTCGTACGCGTAGGCGGCGTAGATGCCGGTGACCTGCCGACCGGACATGCCCGGGAACCAGTCCGGGGTGAGCGGGAGGATCACCCACCGGTCCTCGCCACCGAGGAACCGTTCCCACTCCTGCGGGAACTCCGCGGCGACGTCGAGGTAACGCGACGCCGGGTAGGGCTTGAGCAGACCGCGTACCGCGCTGGTGAAGACCTCGCCCCCGTTGTCGGCCGTGTACCGGAGGGTGAGTTCCACGTCGCCCGGCTCCTGTGGCGGCCGACCGCCGGTCAGCGTCAACCGCCAGGTGGAGACGGCGCCCGTACCCTCGAACGGCAGGTACCGGTCGTCGTCGTAGCGCAGCTCGAACAGGCCGTTGTTGTCGTAACCCTCCGGCACGTCCGACAGGGCGATCTGCTGGTCGGCGCGCCAGTCGAAGCGCAGCGACGCCGGTGGGGTGCCCTGCGGGTCGAGCAGGTGCTTGACCGCTCGGGGATCGGGTTCGAGGACGGTCTTGTGGCCGGTCTGGGTCAGCACCGCGTTCAGCCGGGTGACCGCCCCCTCGGCGTCGGTGAAGGTGACGGCGACGGTACGGATCTGGCGCCGGTAGTGGCCGGGGAAGTCGCGGTCGAACAACTCCTCGGTGAGCGCGAACTCGCACACCCCCTCGGTACGCAGGCGCAGCAGCGCCACCGCGTCGAGATCACGCAATGACACCCGTTTGGTGATCTCCATGCCCCGGCTGTGGCTGTCCGCGTACGCCTTGCCCAGCCGGTCCAGGTCGAGGGTGAGGCTCTCCCCGGCGAGCAGACCGTTGCGCCGGGTCTCCCAGTACGCCGCCTTGACGTACGCCACCGTGCTCTCCGGCACGCCACGCTCGAACTGGAAGGCGCGTTCGGCCGACCGGGCGGTCTCCTCCGCCAGCCCGTACGCCTGGAAGTACAGGGCACCGAGCCGGGTCGCGGTCCACTGGAACAGCTCGGCACCGGTGAACTTGTCGCGCAGGAACGCGGCGACCTCCTCCTGGTGGGCGGTCTGCCGACCGAGGATCTCCAGTTCGCGCTGGATCATGACGAGCTGGTACTCGGCGGCGGCGACCTCCGGCTCCAGTTGGGCCAGGTCGTTGCGGGCCATGTCGAGCTGGAACTGCCAGTCCTGCTGCGCCTGCTCCTGGTCGGAACGTACGCCGAGCAGCTCACCGACGACGCTGAGTCCCTCGCCCAGCGACTCGGCGATCTCGGCGGCGTTCTCCAGCGAGTCGCCGACCTGCTTGCCGCCGTACTCGGTGCCGAGGATGAACGGGCCGACGAGGACCTGCGGGGTGGCGTGGGCGACCGAGGCGTAGATCTTGAGTCCGCTGGCGACCAGGTGCGCCGTGGAGGCCGCCGCCATCGCGGTGAGCTGGGCGATCTGGAGGGCGGACAGCCCGTCGTCGAGCACCCTCTCGTAGTGGGCGATCCGCGCCAGGGCGGAGTCGCGTGCGGCTCGCGCGGAGCGCAGTCCCGCCTCGGCGGCACCGACCTGCGCCTCACGGGCGCCACGGGTGAGGGCGAGGATCTCCCCCTCCTGCCGGGTCTGGAGCAGGTTGAGCTGCTCGGCGTCGCGTCGGTCCAGAGCGCCCAGCAGGTCCTGCCCGAACTGGCGCAGCCGGTCGGCCAGCTCCTGGGCGCGGCGGAACACGACCGCGAACCGCTGGTGCGGTACGGGCACCGCCGTGCCCTGCAACGCCGCCTCCACCCCGACGCCGGAGGCGACGCTGCGCACCAGGTCGGCCGGGTCGATCGGCGGCGCGAACAGCGGCACCGGACGGCTGATCCCCATGATGTCCAGCGACATCCGGATCTTGCGGAGCCGGTCCGCCACCAGGTCCCAGTAGTCGCCGAGCGCGGTGTTGCCGGGCACGTGGAAGTAGGCGTCGGCGACGCTGGCGTGCACCGCCCCGGCGCCGTCGAGCATCGCCCCGCCGGCGGTCAGCACGGCCAGCGGGCCCTCCGGTGACCAGTGGCCGTCGAGCGTCCCGTAGCTGCGCGATTCCGTCAGCGGCCGGGGCCCGGCCACGTCCGGGCGTACGCCGAGCAGGTCGTGGGCGAGGATGTAGAGCATCCGTGCCTCGTCGATGCTCTCCGGTGTGTACTGGCGGAACAGCAGGTCCGCCCAGTCGAGCAGGTTGTCGATGTAACCCATGACGGTGGCCCGCCGGTAGGCGATCGGGCGCAGTTCGGCGATGGCGTGCGGGTCGAAGGGGTCGTCGCGGTAGGCGTCGAGCATCCGACCCCGGTCGCCCATCAGGTCGTACTGGCGTTGGAGTTCCTTCGCGACGGCCAGCGCCTCGTTCAGCGGGACGAGGTCGTCGGGGGAGGGCAGGCCGGGCGGCGGCGTCACCGTCACGGCCGCGACCTCGGCCAGCGCCCGCCGGTCGGCGGTGGTCAGCTCGCGTACGCCGTGGAAGACCGGCGCCACCGACCGGAGCGTCTCCAGCGTCGGGCCGAGCCGTCGCTCCAGCGCGCCGGTGTCGGCGCCGATGCGCTCCAGTTCGGCCAGGGCGCCGGTGAGGTCGTCGGCGAGGGCGGCCGGGTCGACGGCGAGGAAGGGCAGGAACCGCCAGTACCGGTCCGGCCGGGTCGGGTCGAAGACGTACTCGTACCAGACCCGCGCGTCCTCGAACCGCTGGGCGCCGTTGAGTGCCTGCGCGATGAGCAGCGGAGCGTGGAAGAAGATCTCCCAGTAGTAGATGCCGTTGGCGCTCTGGAAGTCCAGGTGGGCGCTGCCGGGCAGCCAGGCCGGGTTGACCCTGCCCGGCCGGACCCGCACCGTCGTCGCGTCCGAGAGGTCGGTACGGAACGCGGGCAGCTCGTCGGTCTCCTGGGTCGCGGTGTCCAACAGTCCCGCCACCCCACCGGCCAGCAGTCGCTGGTTCAGCTTGTACGCCGTACTCGTGGTGAGCCGGACGATCTCGTGCTGGAGCGAGGCGAACTCGTACGGCCGGGGCACGGTCGCCGAGCGCGGATACGTGACGTACGTGGTGTCGAGGAACAGGAAGAGATCGGTCGCCGCGTCGAGGGCACCGGTGATCCCGGTCGGCAGGTCGCCCCAGTGGCCGGCGATCCGGGTGAAGGCACCGAGCGAGCCGAGTTCCCCACCGGCGGGTACCGCGGCGTAGACGTCACCGCTGAGGGCGTACCGGCGGTCGCCCTGCTGGAAGACCGCGTCGAGCGGCCGGGCCAGCGTACGCGGATAGCCGTCGTCGACCAGGTCGGGAATCGTGCCGTCGGCGCCGAGCGTGTAGCGGACGTACTCGGTGCCGTTGGTGAGGTGGAGCCGGCCGCCGTCGACGTAGCCGGCGTCGACCGACCACCAGCGGGCCAGCAGGTCGACCTGCGGCGGCGGTTCCAGCGTGCCCTTGGCGGGCTTGTGGCCGGCCTTCACCGCGGCCTCCAGGAAGGAGGCGCCCAGCCTGCCGAGCAGTCCACCGGCGAACCGGTTGAGCAGCGAGATCCGGTCGGCCTCCGGCAGCGCGCCGGCCTCCCAGCCCCGGTCGACGGGACGCAGGGTGTTGAGGTCGGTCGAACTCACCCAGCCCTTCAGGTCGGCGGAGAAGAAGTACTCGACCCCGTTGGTCCCGGTGTACGCGTAGTCCACCTTGTTCCAGCGCGGCAGTCGCTCGGTGTTGGTCTGCAGGTCCTTCGGGTATCCGGCGTCGGCCGGGGCGGTGAGACCGTTGGAGTAGCGCAGGTACTGGTTGCCGGAGAAGGCGAAGACCTGGTCACCCCGGGTGAGACCGGCGTCGACCACGCCACTGCGGGTGATCGACCGTCCGGTCCGGCCCCACCGGCCCGAGATCGGCGAGCTGGGTCCGGAGCGGCTGCGGCCGGGGCGGATCAGGACGTACCTCTGGGCGGTGTTGTCGAAGAAGTAGCGGGAGCCGTCCGGTAGCTCCACGGCCGCGTCGATCCGGTCCCACGCGGGCAGGATCTCGGCGCTGCCCCGGATCGGCGCCGGTGTCGGCGGATCGGCCGGTGCCGGCACGACCGGCCGGCAGAGGAAGCTGCCGCCCTTGTGGTCGACACTGAACCAGGCGCCCTCGGTGAACGACGCGGGCGAGCTGAACCAGACCACCCCGAACGGGTCGATGCCGCCGGGCTCGTCGAGGATCAGGCTGAGGTCACCGGTACGGGGCGGCTCGCTCGGGATCCCCTCGACCGGGACGGTGTACAGCTCGGGGGTGAGCGCGAAGGCCGCCCCGGTGATCTCCCCGGCACCGGTGGTCGCGGTGTAGGTCACGACGATCGCCTGGTGGTCGCCGGACCCCGACTGGCCGGGCAGCGGGCCGGAGCGTACGGACAGGGCGACGTTGCCCAGGCCGTCCGGGCGCGGCGCGCCGGTGGCGAGGACCTGGGCCGGCACCCACTCCTGGTTCAGGTTCCGGAACGAGAAGTAGATCTTGACGCTCTGCTGCACGTCCGGGGCACTGACCTGCTGGGTGTCGCCGGTCTTCTTCGCGATGATGGTGGTGGAACCGGTTCCCTCCGGCGTGACCGTCTCGATCGTCGCCCAGAAGACGAAGACCCGGTCGAACGCGTGCACCGGGTACACCTTCTCGGCGTCGATCTGCACGTCGACCTTGAGCCACGGCCCCCAGGTGGCGGAGAGCCGGTCCCCGTCGCGGAACGTCGCGCCCCGGTAGTAGTACCGCCGGGGACTGGTCCGGGTCCGTCCGAACAGGACCAGCGACCGGCTCCCCTCCGCCGCCTCCCGCGCCGCGTAGACGTAACCACCCGCGATCGCGAGCCGGGACACCTCGGTGTACTCGTCGAGGTAGCGCTTGTACGCCGCCTGCGCCGCGCCGGTGGTGACGCCCGCCTGGAGCAGGTCGCTCTCCAGCTGCAGGAACGCGGGTGTCTTGGTGTCGCGCAGCTCGGGCCGGAGGTAGTTCTCCGGGTAGAGGAAGACCTTCCGGTTCGCCTCCCAGGTCCGGTAGTTCTTCATCCAGGCCCACCACCGCTTGATCCGCAGCCGGGCCTCGTCCTCGTCGCGGCGGGTCGGTGCACCCACCGGCTCCAGGTCGAGCAGGTAGCGGTGCAGGTAGAGCTGCGCGGCGGCGATCGCCTCCCGTACCCGGGAGGTGGTGCCCTGTGCGCCCATGTCGACGTCGACGAGCAGCCGTTCGAACAGCGTGCCGGGGGTCGGCGCCGCGACCGGGGCGAGCACCGCCGAGGCGAGCGCGTTCCGGCGTACCGCCGCCAACTCGTCGTGCAGCCGGTCGGTGAGCACCGCGAGGTCGGTCGCGGGCAGCGTCTCGGCGAGCAGGCCGTGCAGCGCGACGACCGCCCGGTCCAGTGCGGCGGCACGTTCCGGTCCGCCAACGGCACCGGCCGGGCCGTGGATCTGCGACCAGATGTCGGAGTGCAGGCGGGACGGACCGGTGCCCAACCGGCGGGCGAGCGCGAACAACTCGCCCAGCTTCAGCACGAACTCCAGCTCGAAACGGTCCTCCTCGCCGGGCGCGGTGGGCAGGAAACCACCGTGCCGTTTCACCCACCGGATCTCGTCGACGTCCCAGCCCAGCAACTCCGCCAACCGCTGGTACGGATCCTCCACCGCCGGACCGGCCGCGAGGACGACGGCCAGGCTGCCGTCACCGCTCCCGTGCGCCAACCGGGCGAACCGGGCGATCGTGTGTACGTCGCTGAGCCGGTAGTCGGCCGCCTCCGAGAACCGGTGCCGGATCTCCTGGGGGAAGGTCCGGTCGACCGTCTCGTACCAGCCGGTGGAGTAGCGGACGTACTCGTCGCCCCGGAGCAGGTAGGTGGCGTCGTCGAGGCTGAACGCGCCGTCGATGCCGGCCTCGAACGCGGCGGGCAGGTCACCCCAGTCGTCCCTGATCGTGCGCGGGTGGCCCGGGTCGACGTACCGCAGGTCGGTGCCGCTGTAGCGGACGAACTGGCCACCACGGAAGGCGTACAGGGTGCCGTCGGGGGCGACGAAGGCCGCGTCGACCGGTGTCCCGGGCGCCTCGAACTCGTTGCGTACCCGGCCCCACAGCTCGGCGGCCGGTCGCACGACCGGGGTGGCGGCGTCGGCGCGCAGGTAGTTCGCTCCCCGGAACAGGTGCACGCCGCCGTCGGCGTCCCGGAACGCGGCGTCGACACCGTCGCGGAACTGCACCGGCAGCTCCGCCAGCTCCGGCGTGCCGGACTGGCTGAACTCCCCGGCGAGCGAGGACTCGATGGTCCGCGGGTAGCCCTCGTCGACGAAGGTGTGGTCGGTCCCGCTGTACCGCACGTACTGGTCCCCGGAGAACAGGTACGTCCGCGTCCCGACCACCATCGCCGCGTCCACCTTGCCGGTGTCGACCACGGTGTTGCGGACCCGGCCGAGGGTGGCCAGGTCGTACGTCGCGTACGCGGACCGGGAGACCACCTGACATCCGCCACCGGCGAACAGGTAGACGTGGCGACCGTTCGCCACCACCGCGTCGACACCGCGTACCGCCGGTGTGTCCTCGAAGGACTCCGGCAGGTTGCGGAACGCCTCCTCGGTGCGCAGGTTCGCCGCGATCGGCCGGGGGTAGCCCGGATCGGCGTCCCGGTAGTCGGTGCCGGTGTAGCGGGCGTACCGGTCGCCGCTGAACAGGAACGTGGCCCCGCCGACCGGGTCCACCACGGCGGCGTCGACCCGCTCGAAGGCGGGCAGGCCCCAGGCCGTACGCACCTCGACCGGGGCGGTGAAGGCACGGTCGGTGTACCGGGTGTACCGCTCGCCGAAGAAGAAGTGGGTGGTGCCGTCACGGCCGACGAACGCGGTCCGCAGGGTCTCGTCCGGCTCCGGGTCACGGCCGTACCCGCGCCACAGCAGACCGATCGGCTGCGGGGCGGACCAGGCCCCGGTCGGGCCGGTGCGCTGCACGTACCGCTCGCCGCGCAGCAGCAGCATGGTGTCGCCCTCGACGATGACGGCGGCGGGCGGGCCGAACCCCGGCCCGGCCGCCCAGAACCCGGCGTCGGCGGTGCCCGGTTCCCCGTCGGGCGTCGTGTAGTCGGCGCCGGAGTAGGTCAGGTAACGCATCCTGCCGGTGTGGTCGGCCGGTTCGAACAGGTAGGTCGTCCCGTTGTACACGTAGGCGAGTGCCACCGCGCTCAGGCCGCCCCAGTGGTCTGCGACCGGTCGCGGTCCGCCGTCCGGCTCCCGCGTCGGGTAACCCTCCCCGGCGTACGTCACGAACTGGTCGCCGCTGAACACGTAGGTCCTGCCGTCCCGGCCGACGAGGACCGCGTCGACCACACCGTCACGGGTGATGTTGTCGCGCGGCAACCCCCACGTCTCGGCGATCGGATAGTCGCGACGCAGCCGTACGTCGTAGCACCCGGTGCCCTTGAACAGGTAGGTGGCGCCGCCCGGTGCGGCGAGTACGGCGTCCAGGCCGGTCGCGAAGGTCTCCGGTACCCCGCGCAGGACCCGGGGCCGGACGGGGACCGTCGTCGGAACCTTCGCCTCGATCGCACCGAGCCGGTGCCAGTGGTCGCCCTCGCCGACCAGCAGCGCGCCGTCCTCGACGAAAGCGCAGCCCACACCCGTCGGTCCGGCGTACTGGCGGTAGAGGACGTCGGAGACGACGTGGCAGCGGGAACCCTCGAACAGGTACACGTTGCCCCGGTCGGCGAAGGCCGCGTCGACCCGGGTGAGAGCCACCGGCAGCTTGCCGAGCCGTGGCTCCCCGGCGAGCGCGGACAGTGGGCGGGGGTAGCCGTCCTGCACCGTCGCATAGGTGCTGCCCTCGTACCGGAGATACTGCTCGCCGGAGAAGAGGTAGGTGTGGGTGCGGGTGACCTCGACGCCGTCGACGGTCTCGACCACGTCCATGACCAGCGTGGCGTCCACCCGCCCGGTCCGGGCCAGGTTGTTCGGCACCCGTCCCCAGGCCGTCGCGACCATCGCCGGGTAGCGGTCGTCGATCCGGGTGTAGTCGGCGGTGGAGTACCGGACGTAACGGTCGCCGGAGAAGACGTACGTCCGGCCGTCCCGGCCCAGGAACGCGGCGTCGACCCGGTCGAACGGGAGGCTGTCCCAGTGCTCCCGCAGCGTCCGGGGTTCGGACCACCAGCGCCGCCGGGCGTCGAAGACCACGAACCGGTCGCCGACGAACAGGTACGTCAGCCCGTCCCGCCCGGTCAGTACGGCGTCCACGTCGGCGAGCCCGGCGCCGAGCGCCACCGGCAGGTTCCACCACCCGTCGCTGAGCGGACGGGGATAGCCGGCGTCGGGTGTCGCGTAGTCCCGGGTCGAGTAGCGCACGTAGTACGGGGTGTTGTCGTCGCTGGCGACGGTGAGCCGGTCCGGCCTGGACCGTACGGTGAACCGGGCCCCGCGCTCGTCCGTCAGCCGCCACACCAGTGGTGTGCCGGCCGCCTCGACCCGGGCGTCGGCCGTGAACGACACACCGTGGTCGGCGAACCGGCGGCGCAGCAGCGGCGACAGCCGGCCGCTGTCCAGCCCCGACCGCCAGTCGGCGGGTACGTCGAACAGGTCGCCCGCCACCCCGAAGAGGTAGGTTCGCCCGTCCAGGACGAACGAGGTGCCCACCTCGCGCAGACCGCCCCAGTCCCCGGCGATGCCGCGCGGGTAGCCGAGGTCCGCCATGGCGTAGTCGGCGCCCGAGTAGCGCAGGTAACGCCCGCCGCTGAACACGTAGGTGTGCCCGTCCAGGCCGGTGAAGGCGGCATCGACCGTCCCGTCGACCAGCACCGGCCCGAGCACACCCCAGCGCTGGGCGGTCGGCACCGGTTGCGGGTCCCGCCCGAGTGCCACGGTCCGGTCGCCCTTGAACAGGTTCGTCACGCCGGCCGCGTCGACGAACGCCGCGTCCAGACCGCTCTCGAAGCCCGCCGGCACGCCGGGGAAGTGCGAGGCGATCCGCCGGGGGTAGCCGTCGTCGGTGCGCAGGCCGTTGTTCTCCAGGCCGTCGTGGTGCCGGACCACCAGGTCACCGGCAAGCAGGTAGGTGGCTGCGCCGTCGGTGTAGGCGGCGTCGACCCGGTCGGCGAACGGCGGCGGGGTGTGTCCCCACACCTCGGCGATAGGGCGGGCCTCGATCTGGTTTCCGCCCGAGGTGCCGATCGTCAGGGTGCGGTCGCCGGAAAAGAGGTGCACCCGGCCGTCCCGGTCGTGGAACGCGGCGTCGATCGCGCTCGTGAACGGTGCCGGCAGGTCGGCCTCACCCGCCCACCACTCGGTGACGGGGCGGGGAAAGCCCTCGTCGACAACCGAGTGGTCGGCGCCCGAGTAGCGGACGTACTGGTCGCCGGAGAACAGGTAGGTCCGGCCGTCCGCGTCGACGTACGCGGCGTCGATCCGTTCCGGGGCGGCGAAGGTGTTCCGTACCGTGCCCCAGGTCTGTTCGGTCGCCACCCACCGGGTGCTGCCCGGCTGCCGTACGAAGGCGCGGGAGGCCCCGGCGGTGTCCCGGCCGATGATCCATTCGGTGCCGTCCGGACGGGTGAGGGCGGCGTCGACCCGGCTGAGCGCGCCCAGGGCGGGGGAGAGTTCGGTGAGCGCGGCCGGCAGGTCGTCGAGCAGGGCCCGGGTGGACGCGGCGTACCGGTAGTAGCCGGTGTCGACAAAGAGGTAGATGGTGCCGTCGGCGCTCTGCAGCAGGGCGTCGAACCGGTCGACCCCGGTCGGCAGCGCCACCGGCTCCGGGAACTTGCCCGCGAGGTCCTGGTCCCGGAAGACGACCTCGACCTCGGTCGGGTCGAGGTCGAGTTTTGCCGCGAGCCGGGCGAAGCCGCGGATGCGGCGGTAGGTCAGTCGGGCGCGGGGATCGTCGGCCACCGTACCCGGATGGTTCTGTTCCGCCGGCTGCCCGAGCAGCGTCTCCAGCGCGTCCACGGAGTCGCCTGCCACCGCCCGGGCGATGCCGTCGATGGTCTCGACGGGTACGCCGAACGCGTCCCGCAGTACGGCGAGCAGGTCGGCGGACTGGCTCTGCGCGTGCCCGTCGAGCGTGGCGGTGATCTCCCCGATGCCGGCGGCGAGTTCGAGCGCGACCCCGTGCAGCAGGTGGAACACGTCCTTGCCGTAGTCCTCCAGGCCGGTCAGGGCGAAGTCCAGGGCGTTGCTTGCGGTCCCGAACCAGGCGATGCGCCCGCGCGGGAGGGTCAGCCACGGCTCCAGGTCACCGGCTTGCACCAGGAGCCGGATCAGCCCGTCGCGTTCGTCGGCATCCAGTCCGAGCCCCGTCAGCGCCTCCGGGTCGAGCACGTACGGCCGCTCGTCGCGCTGGATCGCCGCCAGCCGGTCCACGATCATCGTCTGTTCGGCCGCCGGGAACGGGCCGGGGATCGGCGGAAGCTGTTCCGGCGTACCGAGCAGGGGCTTGATCTCCGGCCTGATCATGGCCTGGTCGAGGAATACACCGTCGAGCGCGTGGACGACGCGGGCGGCGATCGCGGTGTCGGCGAGCGACCGGAAGTCGTCGACGGTGAACGTGCACAGCTCGGCCCGTACCGCGGCGATCTGCGCCTGCATCGCGGCCAGGATGTCCTCGCGGTAGGCGTAGAAGTCGAGGGAGAGGTCCAGGTCGTCCCGGCGCAGCCCGGCCAGGGCCTGCTTGTCGCGGTAGTGTCCGAGTTCGTCGAGGTACCCGTTGAACCGCAGACTGGCGAGCAGATCGGCGACCCGTCCCTCGTCGAGCGGCAGCCCGACGAAGGTGTCCGGGCCCAGGTCCACCGCAACGGTCCGGAACCGGTCGACCCGTTCGCGCAGCGCGTCGAGCACTGCCGGTGCGACGTCGTCGAGGTCGGCGTTGACCACGAAGTCCGTGGCCCCGTCCTCGTCGACGAAGAGGTCCCGGTTGACGATCTCGCCGCCCGGCTCCAGATAGCCGTGGTGGACGAGGTTGTCGTACAACTCGTCCCGGGCGGTCTGGTCGAGGTCGGGTAGCTGCTGGAGGTCCGACGGGTAGAGGAAGGCGGCGGCGGCGGCGCCGCCGCCGTCGTCGCCGTCGGACGGGTCGGGGCCGGCCAGGCCCAGGTCACGGATCAGGGCGAACAGGGGCTCGCGCTGCGGCTCGAAGTCGCGGGCCAGCGGCGGCGGGTCCCCGGCCAGGGCGGTCTCCGTCAGCGTGCCGTCGGCCCGCAGGTACCCGGCCAGCACCAGATTCGTGAAGATCTTCGTGGCCAGCCGCTCGTCCAGGCCGAGGCCGAGAAAGTCCTCCGCGGTGACCGCGCCGAACTCGGTGACCGCGTCGTAGGCCGCCACCTCGACGGCCTCGGCGTCCAGCCGCAGCAGCCGCGCGTCCCGATCGGAGACCACACCCTCGTACGACGTGAGCACCTCGTGCACGACCCGCGCGGCCCGGTCGCCGAACCGGGCCGAGACGAACAGTTCCGGGGTGAGCGCGACCTCGTCCAGCCGGGCCCGCAGCGCGGTCAGCACCGAACTCCGCTCCGAATCCTGGGCGCCGGTGGACCCGCCGGGGAGGAAGTCGGCGAGGTCCGCCGTGGTGAGGCCGCTGTCCCGCAGCCAACCGACCACCGCGGTCAGGGTCTGCGCCAGCCACAGGCTCGACGCCGGATCCGGCGCGTCCAGGATGCGGTGGCTGTCGCGTACGGTCGGGCCGCTGTCGAGCAGGACCGGGAACGTGGTGTGCCGCCACAGGGACGGGTCCCGGTCCAGGACCGACAGCAGCTCGAACAGCTCGTCCACCGAGATCCCGAGCGCCGTGGTCAGCCGGCTCACCCGGTGCAGCAGGGAGAGCGCGCCGAGCCCGATCTCACCCCGGTCGAACGGGCTCGGCTCCTGCGGGGTCAGCGCGTAGTGCTCGCGCAGGGCAACGACGGTGGCGACGAGGTCGGCCTCGGCCATCGCCAGCGCACCGGCCAGCCGGCGACGGTACTCCCGGTTGGCGGGTGCCAGCAGGTCACCGGTGCAGATCAGCTCCGTCCGTCCGGCCGGCGCGGCACCGGGCCAGGGCCAGATCAGGCTCCGCTCGATTCCCTCGGGGCCGGTGTCGAACGTACGACCGAACAGGTCCGGTGAGTTCCCGTCGGGGCTGATCCCGATGGTGTCCATCGGCGCAGCCAGACTGCACACCACCTCGACCGGCAGGCTCAACTGGTCGCGCAGCCGCAGCACGACGGCGAGTACCCGCAGCGCGTCGCCGTCCAACCGGTTGCCGCAGCAGCCGCGCAGCACCAGGTCGAGCTCGGTCAGGGTCAGGCCGGTACGCCGCGCCAGCCGGACGAACCGGCTCACCCGTTCGAACCACTCGACCGGTACGGCACCGTCGCCGACCAGCCTCGTCTCGTCGGCGTCCAGCCCCACCGGCGTGCCGCCGTGGTGGACGAAGAAGACCGACGCTTCGGCCCGGCCCGGTGCCAGGTGCCCGAACAGCAGCTCCCGTACCTCGGCCGAGCTGAGGCCGGTGGCCCGCCGGAAGCGGTCGAGCGTCTCCAGGTCGGCGAGCGACTCCTGCTCGGTGAGTCCGTAGAACGCGCGCACGTCGGCCTCGGTGGGCCGCGCGACGGTCATCACCTCGACCTCCTCCGGCGACAGGCCCAGGTACTCGCGGGCCACGATGTCCGGGTCGGCCGGCACGGCGAACCGCCGGTAGAGCTCGGCCGGGGCGACGCCGAGCCGGGTCAGGTACCGGCGGAGCCGCTCGTCGGCGAGGGAGAACGGCTTGTCGAAGGGGAAGCGCATGGTCCGCAGCCGCTCGTACGGCTCCGCGCCGACGAGGCTCTCCAGGATCTCGTTGACGATGTCCAGGTAGGGCTTTTCGGTGAGGGTGTTCTGGGCGTCGAGAAGGATGTCCTTGATGTCCGGCCGGCGAGCGAGCAGCGAGGCTCCCTCGACGTTTTCCTCCAGGAGCCGGAGCAGGTCGGCCAGGTAGGCGGCGGGGGAGTAGACCGCCCGCGACTCGTCCGCCGGCCGCAGATCCAACTCGCCGAAGAGCAGTTCGTAGTTCGGCAGGGAACCATCCCTCGACATGACGTACCTCTCGTCCACGGCGCCAGCCGTCCCGGGGCGCGGGGCAGCCCGCGCGATAACAGGAAAATGTGTCTCGGGGCGGAACTGTGCCGCCGTTTACCACCCTGCTGTGCTCATGCCGATGGGGCGCCGATGGGCTGCGGTCAAGCAGCTCACCTGCGCTAATGGACCGTGGGGTGGCCGGTAGGACCGGCAGGGAAAGCATGCAGACGGCGCTCCACCGTCGTCAATGGAGAGTCGTATATCTGCGGAAGGGCCGACCGGACGGACGGGGAGGGAAATCCGCGCGTCCCGCCAATCACGGCGATTCTCGACGCGGCAAACTCCCACAATCGGTTCGCATCACATCGGTGCCATGGCGTGCGGCGTGACGACGCTAACAACCGCGCGGTCGCGGTCCCGGCTCGGCGGTGGTGGGCGGGGCGCGGTGCTTCCGTACGGCTGTCCCGGTGACCGCGATGTGCGACCGGACGACGGATCCGCGTTGCCGAAGCCGCGCGCAGGTCACGAAAAAGTTGCCGAGTGCTTCCGAAACTTCCGGGGACTTCGACACCTTCGGCGGGTCGAACGAGGCAGTTGTGACGGTGAATGCGCCGATCAGGACGGTTGTCTCGGGTTCGTGGCGAGCGCGCGGTCACAGTGGACGGCAATTTGAGACCCTTGACACACCTTGGCGGTGCATTTAAGTTGCCGAAAAAGGTTACCGAGTTTACCGAAAGTTTCGGAGTGCGACCCGATCGGCCTGTCACCGGTCGGGCGGCGGACGTGGCCGGATCTGAGGGGTTGGATGAGAAGCCAGTTGCCAGTGGAAACCCTTCATACGCCAACGCGTACGCACACCGCCGCCGCGCCGGAGACCACCCGTGCGCCGCGCCCGCGCCGCCACCGCCGGAGCTGGCGGCGGGCCCTGCGTCGGGACTGGCAGCTCTACTCGCTGGCGCTGTTCCCGCTGTTGTTCTTCCTGGTCTTCCGCTACCTGCCGATGATCGGCAACGTGATCGCGTTCCGCCGGTTCCAACCCGGCGGCAACCTGTTCGGCGAGTACTGGGTCGGCCTGCGGTACTTCCGGATGTTCCTCAACGACCCGACGTTCTGGGAGGTGTTCACCAACACCCTGGTGCTGGGCACGCTGACCCTGCTGTTCTGCTTCCCCCTCCCGATCGTGCTGGCGCTGCTGCTCAACGAGGTCCGTACCCGCAGGCTCAAGCGCTTTGTCCAGTCCGTGTCCTACCTGCCGCACTTCCTGTCGATCGTGATCGTGGCCGCCATGGTCATGCAGTTGCTCGCGATGGACGGGGCGGTGAACCAGCTCGTACGCGGTCTCGGCGGCGACGCGGTGCCGTTCCTCCAGCAACCGGAGTGGTTCCGGGCCATCTACGTCTCGTCCGAGGTCTGGCAGACCGTCGGCTGGGGCACGATCCTCTACCTCGCCGCGCTCACCACCATCGACGACAACCTGTACGAGGCGGCCCGGATCGACGGGGCCAACCGGTGGCGGCAGACCTGGCACGTCACCCTGCCCGGCATCCGGCCGACGATGGTGACGCTCCTGATCCTCAACATCGGCACGTTCATGGCGGTCGGGTTCGAGAAGGTCCTGCTGCTCTACAACCCGCTGACGTACCCGACCGCGGACGTGATCTCCACCTACCTGTACCGGATGGGCTTCGAGTCCAGCAACTTCAGTTACGCCGCCGCGATCGGGCTCTTCGAGGCCGTGATCGGGCTGATCCTGGTCCTGTCGGCGAACACGATCTCGCGTCGCACGGTGGGAACGAGCCTGTGGTGACCGTCGGAACCGACACCGCCACCGCGAAGACCGGTCGGCGACGGGGCGTGCGCCCGACCCGGGGCTACCGGTTGTTCCAGGCCCTCAACGCGGTGATCCTGACCGGCGTCGTGATCGTGACCCTGTACCCCTTCGCCAACATCGTCGCCCGTTCCCTCAGCGAAGAGGCGTACCTCATCGCCGGGAAGGTCAACCTCGTCCCGCGCGGGTTCGACCTGACCGCGTACCGGCTCGTGATGTCCGACTCGATGTTCTGGACGAACTACCGCAACACCCTGGTGTACACCGTCGTCGGGACGCTCATCGCCCTCGTTCTGACCACCTGTTACGCGTACGTGCTGTCGAAGCCGCAACTCAAGGGGCGCGGGGCCCTGGTCGGCATCGCGGTGTTCACCATGTTCTTCTCCGGTGGCCTGATACCCAACTATGTGCTGATCACCAGCCTGGGGATGAAGAACACCCTCTGGGTGGTCGTCCTGCCCAACGCCATCAACGTGTTCAACCTGCTGGTGATGAAGGCGTTCTTCGAGAGCCTGCCGGTCGAGTTGGAGGAGGCGGCGGCCGTCGACGGGCTGAACACGTACGGCACGCTGCTGCGGATCGTACTGCCGTTGTCGAAGGCCATCATCGCCACGATGGTGCTGTTCTACGCGGTGTCCTTCTGGAACTCGTGGTTCAGCGCGTTCCTCTACATGGACCGGCTGGATCTCTTCCCGGTGACGGTCTACCTGCGCAACCTCATCTCGGGAGCCACCGGCGCGCAGTCGGCCGGCGGCGTGGCCGAGGGGGACGCGGTCCAGGCCGCGGCCACCCTCCAGGCCGTGACGATCGTGCTCACCACCCTGCCCATCCTGGCGGTCTACCCGTTCATCCAGCGGTTCTTCGTGTCCGGCGTGATGCTCGGCGCGGTCAAGGGCTAGCCCGTACGTCCCATCACCGTTTCACCCGCACCGACCCCGACCCACCCACCACCACCGCCCCGAAAGGACGGGCCATGCTCGACAGAACGTGGCGCCGCGTAGCGATAGCCGCTGCCGGTCTGCTCACCCTCAGCCTCGTCGCGTGCTCCGAGGAATCCCCGCAGACAACGGACCTGTCCGCCAACCGGGCCGGTGCCATGGCCGACTACGGCGTCGGGGACCAGTTCAAGGCCACCGAGCCGCTTTCCTTCTCCACCCTCTACAACAACCACTCGTTCTACCCGCTGAAGAACGAGTGGCTGTTCTGGTCGGAGCTCACCAAGCGCACCAACGTGAAGATCGATCCGGTCGCGGTGCCGTTGAGCGACTACGAGCAGAAGCGCAGCCTGTTGATCGGTGCCGGCGACGCCCCGCTGATCATCCCGAAGACCTACCACCCGCAGGAGAACGCCTTCGTCTCCTCCGGGGCGATCCTTCCGGTGAGCGACTACATCGACCTGATGCCGAACTTCAAGGACAAGATCGCCAGGTGGAAGCTCGAGCCCGAGATCAACACGCTGCGCCAGTCGGACGGCAAGTACTACCTGCTCCCCGGGGTGCACGAGAAGCCGCTGCACGACTACTCGGTCGCCGTACGGGTCGACATCCTCGACCAGCTCGGCCTCCAGGTCCCGAAGACCTGGGACGAGTTGTACACGGTGCTGAAGGCGATGAAGGCGAGGTACCCGGACACGTACCCGTTCTCCGAGCGGTGGGGCAAGCCCACTCCGGGCGGCAACCTGTTGAACATCATCGGTGCCTCCTACGGCACCCAGGCCGGCTGGAACTACCAGCACACCACCTGGGACCCCGGCGCCAAGAAGT
Organism: Micromonospora sp. NPDC004704; assembly: GCF_053601675.1. Classification (NCBI taxonomy): domain Bacteria; kingdom Bacillati; phylum Actinomycetota; class Actinomycetes; order Micromonosporales; family Micromonosporaceae; genus Micromonospora; species Micromonospora sp. NPDC004704. Next base: position 304,728 of record NZ_JBSGCD010000001.1, read on the forward strand.
TCGTCTACACCGGCGCTACCGAGCAGTACAAGCAGATGCTCCAGTACGTCAACAAGCTCGTGGCCGAAGGGCTGCTCGATCCGGAGAGCTTCACCCAGACCGATGACCAGGCACGCCAGAAGCTGGCCAACGGCAAGTCGTTTGTCATCGGCGCCAACGCGCAGACCCTGGTCAACGAGAACCGGCCGGACCTGGCCAAGACCCAGCCGAACGCGAAGCTGGTCAAGATTCCGCTGCTGGTGGGCCCGGCCGGGGAGATCAACCCCACCTCCCGCCTGGAGAACGGCATCATGATCTCCACGAAGGCCAAGGAGAGCAAGAACTTCGTGGCCATGATGCAGTTCGTCGACTGGCTGTGGTATTCCGACGCCGGCCAGGAGTTCGCCAGGTGGGGCGTCGAGGGGACCACGTACACCAAGGACGCCTCCGGTAAGCGCATCCTCACCGCCGACGTCAACGTACTCGGGCTCAACCCCCAGGGAAGCAAGCACCTGCAGAAGGAGTTCGGCTTCTACAACGGGGTGTTCACGTACGGCGGCAACCCCGAACTGGTCCAGTCCTTCTTCTCCCCGGAGGAGCAGGAGTTCCAGAAGGTGATGAACGCGCGCAAGCCGGTGGTGGTGCCGCCGCCGTACCCGTTCACCGACGAAGAGCGTGAGCAGGTGTCGCTGTGGGAGACGCCGCTGAAGGACTTCGTCACCCAGAACGGGTTGCGTTTCATCCTCGGGCAGCGGCCCTTCGCCGAGTGGGACGCCTATGTGGGTGAGCTGAAGGCGAAGAACTCTGAGCAGTACATCACGCTGGTCAACAAGGCCTACGAGCGCTACCAGAAGGAAAACGGCTGACCGCGCGGTCCGGCCGGGTCCACCACCGGGCCCGGCCGGACCGGGAGGAAGGGAAACAACCGTGAGTGACACCGCGCGGGCCGGGCGACAGGTCGGGGAGGGGCCCCTCTCCCGGGCCGCCGCGTTCGTCTACACCCTGCTGGCCGTCGAACTGCTGGTCCTGGTCACCACCCTGCCGGGCCTGGTCCCGCTGGTCCTGCTCGACCGCGACGCCAGCAACCTGCCGCTGGTCGCGACCTGCCTGCTCCCGGTCGGCCCGGCGATCTCCGCCGCCCTGTACACGCTGCATCACCAGCGCCCCGACCTGACCGACCTGCGCCCCGCCGGCAGGTTCTGGCGGGCCTACCGGGACAACCTCCCGGGCGTGCTCCGGGTCTGGGTCCCGACGGTGCTCTGGCTGACCATCATCGCGATGAACCTCGCGAACCTCACCGCGGCCGCCGTCCCGGCCTGGTGGGGGGTGCTGCTGGTGCTCGTCGGGGCCGGGGTGGCCCTCGTCGGGGCCAACGCCCTGCTGGTCGCCTCCCTGTTCACCTTCCGCACCCGCGACGTGCTCCGGCTGGCCCTGTACTTCCTCGTGCGTACGCCGAGCGTCACGTTCGGCAACGCCGTCCTGCTGGCCGCGGCGGCAGGGCTCACCGCGGTCTTCTCGGAGGCGGTCCTCGCGCTGCTCGGCGCGGTCCTCGTCCTGGCGTTCCTGCGGGTCGGCGAACCGATGATCCGCGGCATCCGGAAGGAGTTCACCGCATGACCCTGCCCGTCACCTCGAAGGTCGCGTTCGGCGGCGACTACAACCCCGAGCAGTGGCCCGAGGACGTGTGGAAGGAGGACTACCGGCTCTTCGACGCAGCCCGGATCGACACCGTGACGCTGGGCGTGTTCGACTGGGCCCTCACCCAACCCGCCGAGGGCGTCTACGACTTCTCTCCACTGGACCGAATCGTCGAGCGGGCCGGCGCACAGGGACGCCGGATCTGCCTGGCGACCGGGACCGGCGCGCATCCGGCGTGGCTGGCGCGGGCGTACCCGGAGGTGACCCGGACCGACTTCGAGGGCCGCCGGCACCGGTACGGGCAGCGGCACAACTCCTGCCCCAGCTCCCCGGTGTTCCGCAGGTTCTCCAGCGAACTGGCCCGCCGGGTCGCCCGGCGGTACGCGGGAAACCCGGCGGTTGTCGCCTGGCACATCGGCAACGAGTACGGCGGCGCCTGCTACTGCGAGCGGTGCGCCGCCGGTTTCCGCGACTGGCTACGACGCCGGTACGGCAGCCTCGACGCCCTCAACACCGCCTGGTACACGACATTCTGGTCGCACACCTTCACGGACTGGGAGCAGATCGAGCCGCCGTCGGCGTTGACCGAACACTGGCGCGGTCCCGACCACACCGCCTTCCAGGGCATCACCCTGGACTATCAGCGGTTCATGTCGGACGCCATGCTGGGCAACTTCCTCGACGAGCGGGCGGCGATCCGGGAGTCCAGCCCCGACGTGCCGGTCACCACCAACTTCATGGGCATGTACCGGCCTCTCGACTACCATCGCTGGGCGCCGCACCTGGATTTCGCCTCCTGGGACAACTACCCGCCGGACGACCGCTCGGCCGCCCGGATGGCACTCACCCATGACCTGATGCGCGGTCTCAAGGACGGCCAACCGTTCTGGCTGATGGAGCAGACCCCGAGCGTGACCGCGTCCCGGGACGTCAACCCGCTGAAGCGGCCCGGACTGATGCGGCTGTGGAGCTGGCAGGCGGTGGCGCACGGCGCCGACGCCGTGCTCTTCTTCCAATTGCGGGCCTCCCGGGGGGCCTGCGAGAAGTACCACGGCGCGGTCATCGGCCATGCCGGCCGCTCCGACACCCGGGTGTTCCGCGAGGTCGCGGAGCTGGGCGTCGAACTGGACCGGCTCGGCTCGGTGGCGCTGGGCGCGCGGACCCCGGCCCGGGTCGCGCTGCTCTTCGACTGGGACAGCTGGTGGGCGTTGGAGATCTCCGACGGCCCGTCCCGGCTGGTCCGCTACCAGCAGGTCGTCCAGGCGTACCACCGGGCGCTCTGGGACGCGGGCGTCGACCTGGACGTGGTCGCGGTGACGGCGGACCTGTCCCGCTACGACGTCGTCGTGGCGCCCGCCCTGCACATGCTCAAGGGTGACCTGGCGAAACGCCTGGAGGCGGTGGCCGCGCGCGGCGGATCGGTGCTGACCACGTACCTGTCGGGCCGGGTGGACGAGCACGACAACGCCTTCCTGATGGACGTGCCCGGTCCGCTGGGCCCACTGATGGGAGTCCGCGTCGACGAGTGGGACGCCCGGGATCCGGAGGTGGTCAACCCGGTACGACTCGACACCGGCGCCGGCCCGCTCGACGTCGAGTCGAGGCTGCTGTTCGAGTTGGTGATCCCGCAGGGGGCGGAGGTGGTCGGCAGGTACCGGGCCGACTTCTACGCCGGCACCCCGGCGGTCACCCGGAACTCCTTCGGCCTCGGTCACGGTTGGTACGTCGCCGCCGGGCTGGACCAGGCGGGGGTTTCCTGGGTGGTCCGGCAGGTGCTGGTACGGCACGATCTGCTCGGCCCGTACCCGGAGGTGCCGGATCTGGAGTCGGCCGTGCGGGTCACCCCCGACGGGATCCGGCTGCTGTTCCTGCTCAACCACCGGGACGAGCCGGTCGAGCTGACCGCCCGTACCGGTGGCGTCGATCTGATCACCGCTGACCGGGTCGAGGCCGGCCGTCCGTTCCGGCTGCCACGGCTCGGGGTTGTCGTCGTGCGGGAGGACCGGTGACCACCGGCCAGCAGCCCGTGCACGCCGCCTGGCTGCCCCCGGAGGCGTTCGGCTCGCTCGGCTCGCGCCGCGTCCTGGTGCACGGGGACGGTCTGCTCGTCGACACCGTGTTCGCCGAGGTCGCCGCCGCCTGTGCCGGGCACGGCGGCCGGGCGCGGCGCACGGGCGGTTACCCGTCCACGCCCGGTGACCCGGCGACCGCCGGTGACCTGGCCGACGAGGCCGCCGACCTGGTGCTCGCGCTGCGTGGCGGCGAGCCCCTGCCCGCACCGGCGGCACGGGTCCTGGCGGCGGGACGGACCGCGCCGGACGCCACCCTCGGCGACGAGGGGTTCCTGCTGGCCCGCGACGCGGGGGTGACGGTGGTGCTGGCCGACGCCCCGGCCGGCCTGCTGTACGGGCTGTTCCACCTGGTCCGGCTCGGCGCGGCGGCCTTCGGCGACCTCCCGGCCCCGCAACGGCACCGGCCCGCGATGCGTCTGCGGATGCTCGACCACTGGGACAACGTGTCCGTGCATCCGGTGATGGGGCAGGTCGAGCGGGGCTACGCCGGCGGCTCGATCTTCTGGCACGACGGCGCCGCCCGCCGCGACCCGGTCCGGGTCCGGGAGTACGCCCGGCTGCTCGCCGCCTGCGGGATCAACGCCATCTCGGTGAACAACGTCAACGTCCACGCCACCGAGGCGACGCTGCTGACCGAGCGGCTCGGCGACGTGGCCGCGATCGCGGAGATCATGCGCCCGTACGGCATCCGGGTGCACCTGTCGGTCACCTTCGCCGCCCCGGTGGTCCTCGGCGACCTGCCGACCGCCGACCCATCGGACGAGCGGGTACGCGCCTGGTGGGCGACCACCACCACGAAGGTGTACGAGCGCATCCCCGACTTCGGCGGTTACGTGGTGAAGGCCGACTCCGAGGGACAGCCCGGCCCGTTCACGTACGGTCGCGATCACGCCGAGGGTGCGAACCTGCTCGCGGAGGCGCTCGCCCCACACGGGGGAGTGGTGCACTGGCGGGCGTTCGTCTACAACCATCGGCAGGACTGGCGGGACCGGGCGACCGACCGGGCCCGAGCCGCGTACGACCACTTCGCCCCGCTCGACGGGCGGTTCCGGGACAACGTGATTCTCCAGGTGAAGTTCGGCCCGGTGGACTTCCAGGTGCGCGAGCCGGTCTCACCGGTGATCGCGGCCATGCCGGCGACCCGGCTGGCGGTGGAGCTGCAGGTGACCCAGGAATACACCGGCCAGCAGCGGCACGTCTGTTACCTCGGTCCGTGGTGGAGCGAGGTGTTGCGGTTCACACCAGGGGAGCCGGGGAAGCCGGGGGAGCAGGGGGGACGGACGGTCGCCGACGTCGCCGCGGGCGGGTCGGCAGCGGGAGGCGGACTGGTAGCGGTCTCGAACGTGGGCGACGACCCGTTCTGGACCGGACATCCCCTGGCGCAGGCCAACCTGTACGCCTTCGGCCGGCTTGCCTGGGATCCCCGGCTGGACCCGCTGGCCGTCCTCGACGAGTGGATCGAGCTGACCTTCCCACCGTCGACGACGGGCGACCCGGACCTGGTACGGCAGACACTGCACGCGGTGATGGACGACTCGTGGCGCACCTACGAGCGCTACACCGCGCCGCTCGGGGTCGGCTTCATGGTGCGGCCCGGGCACCACTACGGCCCCGACGTGGACGGGTACGAGTACACCCCGTGGGGCACCTACCACTTCGCCGACCGGGACGGCGTCGGCGTGGACCGTACCCGCGCGACGGGGACGGGCTTCACCGGCCAGTACCCACCGCCCTGGAACGCGGTGTACGAGTCACGCGAGCAGTGCCACGACGAACTGCTGCTCTTCTTCCACCACGTGCCCTACGGGCACGTCCTGCACGACGGAACCACCGTCATCCAGCACATCTACGACACCCACTTCGCCGGGGTCGAGCAGGTGGAGGCGATGCGGCAGCGGTGGCGGCTGCTCGACGGGGTGATCGACCCGGCCGTGCACCGCCGGGTGAGCGAGCGCCTCGACGAGCAGTTGCGCAGCGCCACGGAGTGGCGGGACCAGGTCAACACCTACTTCTTCCGGAAGTCCGGGGTGCCGGACGCGTGGGGACGCCGCATCCACTGATCCGGCCGGCTCGCCGGGCCCGCTGCTATCCCGGGTCCTCGATCAGGGTGGTCGGCTCGCCGACCCGGAGGTGATCCCCGGGGCCGGTGCGGGGGTCGAGCGCTTCCGCCCTCGGCAGGTGGCATCCTCGCCCGCTGCAATACTGCCGGCTGTGACCCTGTCGAGCGAGAAGAGTCCGTCCGCCGGGCTGATCCTGGTCGCCGTCGTCGAGATGGCGCCCGGGCACGCCGAAGCCGGACAGCGGTACGAGGACGCGGTGCTGGGACTGCTGGACCGGCACGGCGGTGTGGTCGAGCGCCGCCTGCGCGGTACGGATTCCGCAACCGAGGTGCACGTGATCCGGTTCCGGTCCCGAGCCGGATACGAGTCCTTCATGGTCGACCCGGATCGGCTCACCCGTCGCGCTGGTCTCGGCGAGGCCGCGCCGACCACGCGTGTGATCGAGGTACGCGACCTCGGCACGCCCGTCCACGAATCCTGACCGTCCACGGTGGAGGGCACCGTGGCGGTTTGCCGGAGTTACCGGGGTTCGCGCCCGTACGCCGCGGCCAGCCGGGCGAATCCCTCCTCCAGGGTGACCTGTGGTGACCAGCGGAGTGCCGCCCTGGTGCGGCGTTGGTCGAACCAGTGCGCCGTGGACAACTGCTCGGCCAGGAACCGGGTCATCGGCGGTTCCTCGGTCCGCCGCAGCGCCGACCAGACCCGCTCCACCGGGGCGCCACCGATCTTCGCCGCGGCCACCGGCACCCGGAGCCTCGGTGGTGTCGCCCCGGCGGCGACGCAGATCCGGTCGACCAGCTCGGCCACCGTGCGCGGCTCACCGTTGGTCACCACAAAAGCCCGCCCGTGTACGGCGTCGTCGGGAGCCCGGTCGAGCGCGGCGACCATGGCCTCGGCGGCGTTGCTGACGTACGTCGTGTCGATCAGGGCGGTGCCCCGGCCGACCAGGGCCAGCCGGCCGGACCGCGCCCGTTCGACGATCCTGGCCACCAACTGGGTGTCACCCGGTCCCCAGACCAGGTGCGGGCGGACCGCCACGACGGCGAAGTCGGTGGCGTCGGCGGCCAGGGCAAGCAGCTCGGCCGAGGCTTTGCTGCGGGCGTAGTTGCCCCTGGCCCGGTCCGGATCGGCCCGGTCGGCACCGACGCCCACCAGGTCGGTCCCGTGGTGGGCGACCGACGGCGAGGAGACCTGCACGAACCGCGTCACGCCAGCGGCCCGGGCGGCGTCGAGCAGGGTGGTCGTGCCGCCGATGTTGATCTCCTGGAACTGTGGCCATGCACCGGTCATCGACACCTTCGCGGCCAGGTGGACCACCGCGTCCACGCCGTCGACGGCCTCGCGTACGGCCGCCGGATCGGTGATGTCGCCGCGCTGCTCGTCGACCCCGGTCAGGCCGCTGGGCCGGCGCTGCAGGACGCGGACCCGGTCGCCGCGCAGCACCAGGGCGGTGGCGACGGCACCGCCGAGCATGCCGCTGGCGCCGGTGACGAGGACCTTCACAGTCCGCCGAACCTCCCGCCGGCGAGTACCCGTTCCGCCCATCGGCGCAGTCGGGAACGGTCGATCTTCGAGTTGTGCCGGATGTCCGTGGGCAGGTTCGGGACGACCAGTACGGCCGCGACCGTGGGTGCGACCACCGCTCGTACCGCGTCGGTCAGTTCCCGGCCGGCCAGCCCGGCCCGGCGTACCGGGGGCAGGGTCTCGGCGATGACCACGACCTGCGCCGCACCGCGCGGCCCGACGCCGACCACGGCGGCCCGGGCGATCTGCGGCAACGACTCCACCTGTTGCTCGATCCCGACCGGGGTGAGGACGCCCTCCGACGTGATCAACACATGGGTCAGCCGGCCCTGTACCCACAGCCGGCCGTCCGGGTCCACATAGCCGACGTCGCCGGTCCGGTGCCAACCCGGGTTGCGCGAGCTGGCCCGCTCGGTGAACCACAGGGCGTCGTACCGGTCCTTGGCATGCGCGGCGCGGACCATGATCTCGCCGGTCACCCCGGGCACGTCGCCGGGCTGCTCGGCGGGTGTGCCGGTCGGGTCCAGGGCGGCGATCGCCACCTGCACGCCGGGCAGTGGCCGGCCGACGCAGACGCCGTCACCCGGTCCGGCGTCGACGATCTCGTCGAGGGTGATGTCCGTGACCGGGAGGACCTCGGTCATCCCGTACGGGGTGTGCGGCTGCGCCTTCGGCATCAGCGCCCGCGCCCTGGCGAGCAGTACGGCGGGCACCGGTGCGCCCGCACTGAGCAGCAGCGTGACCCCCTCCAGTGCGGCACGATGCCGGGCGTCCAACGCGTTCCCGGTGTCGACCACGTTGCGTAGCGCCGCCGGTGAGGCGAACACCGCCGAGGCGTCGACCGCGGCCGTTGCCTCGGCGAGGGCGGTGGCGGTCAACGTACGGGGCGCGGTCACCCGCATGTCCGGGATCGCCGAGGCGGCACCGAGGGCCGGTCCGAACAGTGCGAACGGCGCGAACGCCGCCACGATCCCGGTTTCGGCGTCGATACCGAGGTCGGACAGTGCGTCGCGCATCGCGGCGAGCTGACGGTGGGTGTAGACCGCGCCCTTCGCCGGCCCGGTCGAGCCGGAGGTGAACAGGACCGCCGCGTCGTCGTCCGGTTCGGGCGCGGCGGGCAGTTCCCGGCCACCCGCACCGAGACGGGCGAGCCGGCCCAGGGTCAACGCGCCGAGTGCGGCGGCGCCCGGCCCGGCCCCGAACCGTCGTCCCGGCCAGCGCAACGCGCGGGCGACGGCCAGTCCCTGACCGACGGCGATGATGTGCGCGGGGGCGGCACCACGCAGTGCCCGGTTCATGCCGGCCAGTCCCAGCCCCGGGTCGGCCACCACGATCACCGCGCCGATGCGCAGGCACGCGTAGACGGCGGCGGTCAGGTCGGCGCCGGGCGGTACGAGCAGCGCCACCCGGTCGCCCCGGCGTACTCCGGAGGCGGACAGTCCCGCCGCGATCTCCCGGATCCGCCGCCACAGCAGCGACCAGCTGACCTGCCGGCCGTTCCGGGCCATCTCGACCAGCGCGACGGACCGGTCGTCGGCGCGCTCGGCCAACGTCGCCCAGAGCGGACGCCACGGCGGTACGGCTTCGGGCGTGGCGGTCGGGGCCGGGGTCGACCGGTCCAGGTCGGCCACCCACTGCGCGACCGCACCGGCGACGTCGGCGTCCTCGGCGAGCAGGTGACCCGCTCCTTCGAACCGGTGCAGTTGCGCGTGCGGCAGTCGGGTACGCAGATCCCGCAGGTGTGCGGCACCGAAGACCGGGTCCCGTGGCCCCCACAGCAGCAGCGCCGGTACGTCTGCGAGCCCGTCCAGGTGCTGCGCGACCTCCTGCAACGCCGACCAGCTCGGATGTTCGGGGCGCAGCGGGATGTCCGCCACAAAATCGCCGATCGCCGCGCGCCGCCCCGGCGTCCGGTACGGGGCGAGGTAGCCGTCCCGGACCGGGGTCGGCAGCCACGGATTCGCCAGTGCGAGAGTGGCCTGCAGGAACGTGGGAGTCCACACGGTGACCGTCGGCAGGATGCCGGGCAGTCCGGCCAGCCGGATCAGCGAGGGTGCCGGTGATCCGCTCGGTTGGTGTACGGCCGTGTTGGTGAGCACCACCCCGCGGAGCTGGTCGCGGTGGTGCAGCGCCCAGCCCAGGGAGATGGATCCGCCCCAGTCGTGGCCGACCGTGACGACCGGTCCGGTGAGGTCCAACGCGTCGGTGACCGTACCGAGGTCGTCGATCCGTTGGGCGAGCCGGCGTACCGTGCCGGTGCGTTCCGAGAACCCCATGTCCAGGTGGTCGACCGCGACCACCCGCCACGGCGGGGCGTCGGGCCGGCTGAACCGGGCCAGCAGGTGCCGCCACAGGTACGACCAGGTCGGGTTGCCGTGTACGCACAGCAGGGTGCCGACGTACCGGGTGTCGCCGGGGTCCGCTGCGCCGGTGTCCAGCACATGCCAGGTCCGCTCCACGCCCTGGCTGTCCACTGCGGTGACCGACCGGGACCAGGCGGGGTCCAGACCGGGCAGGACAACCGGCGGCAGCCCTTGACGGCCGTTCACCACACGATTTCCAGGGCGCAGGTGTTCAGGCCGGAGCCGACTCCCATGCACAGCACCCGGTCGCCGGAGCTGAGTGAGTCGGCGTGGTGCGCGAGGGTCAACGGCAGCGACGCCGGTCCGACGTTGCCCAACAGGGGGAACGTCGTCGGGACCCGGCGCGGGTCGAGGCCGAGCCGGTTGACGACTCCGCGCGTGTGGGCGGCCGAGACCTGGTGCATCACGTACAGGTCCATGTTCTGCCAGTCCCACGGTCCGACGTGCGCCCAGGTCGCCTCGGCCAGTCCCAGGCCGGCGTCGAGCAGACCCTTCGCGTCCGTACTCATCATGGTGTTGTCCCCGACGCACAGCTCGTGGTGCTGGGTCGCGGCCCGGCCCACACCACCGACCAGCCGGTGCCCGGCCGCGTGCGTGTCCGCCGGTCCCAGGACCATCGCCGCCGCGCCCGAACCGAGGGTCAACGTGGCGAACTGCTCCCGGACCTCCTCGCGGGTGGCGTCGGGGCGGCGCAGCCGGTCGATGGTCGCCTGTTGGGCCTGCCGGGAGCTCTCTCCCGCGACGATCAGCGCGTACCGGATCTGCCCGGCGTCGATCATGTTGGCGGCGACCTGGATCCCGTTGACGAACCCGAGGCACGCGTTCGCGATGTCGAAGTTCAACGCCGAGTGGGGCAGTTCCAGCGCGTGATGGATGGCGACTGCCGTCGATGGCTCGAGATGTGCCCGGGACACCGACGTGTTGATCATCAGGCCGACGTCGCGGGCATCGACGCCGGCTTCCGAGAGCGCCTTCGCTCCGGCCATCGCCGCTCCGTCGGCAAAGGAGAAGCCCTCCGGCCACCACCGTCGTTCCCGGATGCCGGCGATCCGCTGGAGCATTCCCCGGCGCATGCGTAACCGTTGAAGGGTGTCGCCCAGTTCGTCGTCGATTTGGTCAGAGGTCACGATGACCGGCGCCTCCAAGGCCGCCACTGACAGTACCGCCGTGTTCGTGTAGCGATACTCAGCATTGCCGTCGGTCATCCAGCCTCCGTCCGTAGCCCGTACCTCGGGGCTCGAAGTTATCCACTCCGGCCTCCGTTCACCAATGATCAATTGTCTTGGCGGTGAACATCACCCCGCGTACCGGCGTCACGCGCGGCTCGCGTCGACTTTGGGTGCTTGTTTGGCGACCATGAGTAGCCGAAATCGACTCCCTACCACCGGTTTCCCGCGCCGTATCCACGAGCGTCGGTCGGATTGTCGACGAGGTCGTGGATCGCGGCTACCCGTCGACGAATCCGACCGGTTGGTCAGGTTCCTAGGATGCTTAGGCGTTGTGCTCCGGGCAACGGAGATGTCGGTGCGGGCCGATGTGTCGAGCACCGGAAAAGGGACATCCGCCGGAGAACCGGGCGGGGGATGCGGGCTAGCATGGCCCGGTTCCTTGGCGGCGGCTGAAACGAGGCGACATGGGGTGGTTCCGGTCTTTGCTGGGCAGGAAGAAGGTCCAGCAGGATCCGACCCGGCAGGAGGCACTGCTCCACGATGTCCGGCGGTCCGGCGCCCGGGCGGAGGTCCGGTTTCCCGACCAGGCCGACGCGGTGGCGCGGTTGCTCGACGGTGACGACGGGTTGTCGGTGGCGGCCCGGATCATGCGCGAGTTCGCCGACGAGGCCCACGCGGAACTCCACGCCCAGGCAGCCGACCTCAACCGGCGGCGTGGTTACCGCCTCGTGGTCGACCGACGGAACTACCGACCGCTGTGGCAGGCCGCCGGGCCGGAGTTGCGCTGGCCACTGTTCGCCCTACCCGGCGGCCTGCACCCGTACGTGCAGGTGGCCGCGGCCGTCACCGTCGTCGGCGCGCAGGCGTCCCGGATCGTACGGGTGACCGACCCGTACCCGTTGCTGGCCCACGTGTTCGAGGTGTTCGACCTCACCGCCGCCGGCTGGGAGTACGGCCGGGTCCAGGTGGACGTCGACGGTGCCGCCCTGGCCAACGGGCTGATCTACACCGCCCGGGAGATCCGGGGCGCGATGGACGACCCACCTCCGCTGCCGCCGCCGGTCCGCGAACTGATGCGACGCAACAACACCATCGACGTGTACGACCCCACCGGCACCAGGGTCGTCGGCGCGATCAATCTGGGCGGGGAGTTGAGACCTTCCCTGCTGGTCTGAGACCCGGCGCGGGATCTCCGGAACCGGGCGGGTCAGCGCGGGTCAGCGGCGTCGGGCCGCGGTCAGCGCCACCACGAACTGGCCACCGCCGGGCTCGATGCTGGCCGTGACGGGAAGCGCGGGGGCGAGTCGGGAGAAGCGGTCCACCAACCAGTCCGCCGTCTGCTCGGCATCGGCTCGGTCCGCGCACCGGACCACGATCTCCCGGCCGCCCTTGCGGTCCAGCCGGTCGGCAACCGTGAGCAGCACCGCCGGCTCCATCAGGACGATCTCCGCCGGCCAGGGGATCACCGGAGTGACCGCGCCCTTTTTCGTGTTGCAGCCCCGGTGGGCCAGGCGCTCCCCACCGGCGAAGTCCGTACCGGCCTTCTTGCCCGCCGCCCGTTGGTTGGTCGTCCTGCTGTCGACACTCGGGCCGCGCGGGTCGTTCACCGACGTGGCCCGGTCGACCGGTTCGTCACAGACCCAGCAGCGCCAGCCGTCCCGGTCTGCAATGTCTTCGAGCTGGCTCATTCGGGGGCTGCCGATCGTCGGAGGGCTGTGGACACCGCACACGCTAGCCTGCCGTCCGGTCGAGCGATCATCGGCCGCGACAGCGCCTCTGCGCGAAGTCGACACGTCTCCGCGCCCCGCCCGTGGACGAGAGACGCGAAGGGCGCCGAGGAAAGAGTCGACATTCTCCTCCGTGCGTTGTCGATTTGAGGGCTGTGCCTTCGTGTAGCTGTCGAGAGGTCGGTGATGGGCCGGCCGCTTCGGCGAGGAGGCCACCGTGGGCAGGGTTGTCGTGGTGGAGAACGTGACGCTCGACGGGGTCATGCAGGCGCCGGGCGGCGCCGAGGAGGGCACCGGGCCCGGCGGCGACCTCGTCCGGCTCGCCGACCAGGACCGGACGCTCTGGGACCGGGCCCTGATCGCGGAGGGTCAGGACCTGGTCAGGTGGTGCCTGCGTCGCGCCCGGCCCGGCCCCTACCAGGTGCAGGCCGCGATCAACGCGGTGCACAGCGACGCCACGACGGCCATGGACACCGACTGGGTGCAGATCCTCGCGCTGTACGACCACCTGACGGCGCTGACGCCCGGCCCGGTTGTCGCGCTGCACCGCGCGGCACCGCGCGGTGGCGTTGGCCGAGGTGCGGGGGCCGGCCGTCGCCCTGCCGCTGGTCGACGCCCTGACCGGCCTCGACCGCCACCATGTCTTCCACGCCGTACGCGCCGACCTGCTCCGCCGTCTCGGAGGTACCGGGCAGGCCGAGGCGGCCTACCGGCGTGCCGCCGCGCTGACCGACAACAACGCCGAACGCCGCTTCCTCGACGCCCGCCGCGCCGCCCTGCCCCGCTGACCGCACCGGCCGGGTGGGGGATTGTTCCGGTGAGCCGTACGCGTCGTCCGGTGATGCGGGACCGGTGGGTACATCCCTAAGGTGATCCCATGCCTGCCACAGTCAGTTCCACGAAGACCCGAGCGGCGCTGCGTACGTCGGCGCGCATCTCGGTGGAGATTCTGCTGGTCCTGGTGATGACGTGGGTGGCGCTGTGGGTGCTGGGTCGCACCTGGTCGGTGGTCTGGCCGCTGGTCGTCGCCCTGCTCCTCACGACCCTGACCTGGCCGATGGCCCGTTTCCTGCGGCGGCACGGGTGGCGTCCCGCCCTGGCCGCGTCGGCGGTGACCGTGCTGTTCCTGCTGGTCGCCGCGGGGACCGTGGTGCTGATCGCGGTGCCGGTGGCGTCGCAGTCCGGTGACCTGGTCAGCGGCGTGGAGGACGGCATCCAGCAGGTGCGGGAGTGGGCGGCCGGCCCGCCGCTGAACATCGGCGACGACCAGGTCACCCAGGCGTTCGACGCCGCGATCGCCCGCGTTCAGGACAGCGTCGGCAGCATCATCACCGTCACCCTCTCCGGGGTGGGCACTCTGGTCAACGGAGTGGTCACCACCGTCCTGGCGATCTTCCTGATGTTCTTCTTCCTCAAGGACGGTCCGAGGTTCCTGCCCTGGCTGACCCGGCAGTTGCCCGGCCGGCTCGCCACCGACGTCCCGGTGGTGGCCGAGCGGTCGTGGGACGCACTGGGCGCGTTCGTACGGTCCCAGGCGTTCGTCGGGCTGCTGGACGCGGTCTTCATCGGCCTCGGCCTGTGGATCGTGGGCGTGCCGCTGGTGCTGCCGTTGGCGGTGCTGACCTTCGTGTCGGCGTTCGTGCCGATCGTCGGCGCCCTGTTCGCGGGCTTTGTTGCGGTCCTCATCGCGCTGGTGTCGAACGGCCCGACGGACGCGCTGATCGTGCTGGCCATCATCATCGCGGTCCAGCAGCTCGAGGGGAACGTGTTCCAACCCATCATCCAGAGCCGTGGCCTGGGCCTGCATGCGGCGGTGGTCCTGCTGGCGGTGACGCTGGGCGGCAGCCTCGCGGGGATCGTGGGAAGCCTGCTCGCGGTGCCGGTCGCCGCCCTGATCTCGGTGGTGTGGAACTACGTACGGGAGCAGCTCAGCGACCCGGAGCCGGAGACCGGTGAACCGGACCCCGACGAGTCGGTGCCCGCGGCGGAGCCGACCTGATCCGAGGTCGGACCGGGGAGGCTTCGGCCACGGGGTTAATGGCTTGCCGATCGTCGTCACGGATTCCACGATCGGTGCCATGCTCCGATCAGAGGTAATGGATTACTACCGGCGTGGCGGCGAACGGGACCGGCTCGCCGACGGGCAGGGCCGGCTGGAGTATCTGCGTACCTGGGACGTGCTGACCCGGGTGCTGCCGGGGGCGCCGGCGGAGGTGTTGGACGTCGGTGGCGCGACCGGGGTGTACGCCGGGCCGTTGGCCGAGGCGGGTTACCGGGTGCATGTCGTGGATCCCGTGCCGGAGCACGTCGTCGCGGCGGCGTCCCGTCCCGGTGTGACCGCCGAGGTCGGGGACGCGCGGGAGTTGCCCGTGCCCGATGCCAGCGTCGACGCGGTGTTGCTGCTCGGGCCGCTCTATCACCTGCTCGAACGGGAGCAGCGGGTCTCGGCGTGGCGGGAGGCCAAGCGGGCGGTCCGGCCGGGTGGTGTGGTGGTGGCGGCGATGATCTGCCGGTGGGCGTCGATGTTCGACGGTTTCGTGCACGGCTACTACGACGATCCGTCGTTCCGGGAGCTGGTCGAGGGTGTCCTCGTCGACGGGGTGCACCGCAACGTCGACCCGGAGAAGAGTTTTTTCACCAGCGCGTACTTCCACGATCCGGCGGAGGTCGCCGGGGAGGTGACGGACTCGGGCCTGGTGGTCGAGCGGGCGGTCGCGGTCGAAGGCCCGCTCTGGCAGGCCGGCCCCCGATTGGCCGGGATCCTGGCCGATCCCGACCGGACGGAGTTGATGCTGGACATGCTGCGGCGGGTCGAGGAGGAGCCGACCCTGCTCGGCGCCAGCAGCCACTTCCTCGCGGTGGCCCGACACCGGTAAGCCACTGTCGCAGGTACGCCCGGGGCCCGCCGTCCACGACGGCGGGCCCTTCCGTATGCCACCTCGGCGGCAAAAACCACACAACCAAAGATCTGTACGGCACCCCCGCCCGACGCTGCCCGGTCGGCCGCCGGAGCCGGTCCTCCGCAGGTCGGATACACCTACTCGTTGGTCGATATGTCCTGGATCACCCTGGATCGAGTCACGGAGATGACAAGAAAGTTACGACCATATGTTGACTGCCCACAGAAACGGGCGTAAACAAAAGCAAAGCCAAAACGAGCAAGCGGGTGAACAGACATGTACGCCGAGGAACGCCAGCAGGAGATCCTGCGTACCGCCAGGGCGGACGGGCGTGTGGACGTGATGGCGCTGGCCGAGGGCATGAACGTGACGGCCGAGACGATCCGCCGGGACCTGACCGTGCTGGAGCGGGCCGGCATGCTCCGCCGGGTGCACGGCGGGGCGATCCCGGTGGAACGGATCGGGTTCGAGCCCGCGCTCGCCACCCGGGACGCCGTCCTGATCGCGGAGAAGGAACGGATCGCCAAGGCCGCCCTGGCCGAGGTGCCGGAGGAGGGGGCGATCATCCTCGACGCCGGCACCACCACCGCCCGGCTGGCCCAGTTGCTCCCCACCGACCGCGAGCTGACGGTGGTGGTCAACTCGCCGGTGCTCGCCGCGACCCTCGGCACCCGGAGCAATCTCAGTGTGTTGCTGCTCGGCGGGCGGGTTCGGGGCAAGACGCTGGCCACGGTGGACGACTGGGCGCTGCGCCCGCTCGCCGAGATGTACGTCGACGTGGCCTTCATGGGCACCAACGGCTGTTCGGTCGAGCGGGGGATGACCACTCCGGACCCGGCGGAGGCGGCGGTGAAGCGGGCCATGATCGCCGCGGCCCGCCGGGTGGTGCTGCTCGCCGACCACACGAAGATCGGCAACGACTACCTGGCCCGGTTCGGCACCCTCGCCGACCTGGACCTGCTGATCACCGACAGCAGACTCGACGAGGAACTGGCCGACGACGTCGAGGCCGTGGGCGTACGGGTGGTCCGGGCATGATCGTCACGGTCACCCTCAACCCCAGCCTCGACCGGGCGATGGAGATCGGCGCCCTGGTCCGCGGCGAGGTGATCCGGGCCGCGTCCGCACACCTCGATCCCGGTGGCAAGGGGGTCAACGTCTCCCGGGCCCTGCTGGCGAACGGGGTGGCGTCACGGGCCGTGGTGCCCTGTGGCGGGGAGGAGGGCGCCCAGCTCGTCTCGCTGCTGCGGGCCGAGGGGGTCGACCTGGTCGCGGTGCCGATCGCGGGGCGTACCCGGTCCAACATCACGCTCGCGGAGCCGGACGGCACCGTGACGAAGATCAACGAGTCCGGGCCGGTGCTCGCCGCGGACGAGTTCGCCGCGGTGACCGAGGCGGTGCTGGCCGCGGCCGACACCGCGCGCTGGGTGGTGGCCTGCGGCAGCGTTCCACCCGGCCTGCCGGCACGGGCTTTCGGTGAGCTCTGCGCCCGGCTGGTCGCCGCCGGGGTACGGCTCGCCGTCGACACCAGCGGGCCGGCGCTGCGGGCCGCGGCGCAGGCGGGCGCCGCGCTGGTCAAGCCGAACCGGGAGGAGTTGGCCGAGGCGGTCGGCACGCCGCTGCGTTCGCTCGGTGACGTGGTCGACGCCGCCGAGCGGTTGCGCGGCTGGGGGGCCGGTGCGGTCCTGGCGAGCCTCGGTGCCGACGGCGCGGTCCTGGTCGACGACAACGGGGTGTTCACCGGCGAGTCGCCGGTCGAGTTCCCGCGCAGCACCGTCGGCGCCGGCGACGCGCTGCTGGCCGGCTTCCTCGCCGCCGGGGCGCACGGACCGGAGGCGCTGGCCGAGGGGCTGGCCTGGGGGGCGGCGGCGGTCAGCCTGCCCGGTAGCCGGATGCCCGGCCCGGACGACCTGAACCGGCACACCGTACGGCTGCATGCCCGGCCGGACCCGGTCCGGCCGCTGATCGCGGGGGGATGACGGCCATGGCGGCGCACTCACCACCCGAGGCAAAGACCACGGGGTACGGCGACAGACCCGGAACCTCCGGGATGACAGACGAATCCACCTGCGCGCAGGCGCGAGCCATCCTCTGCGAAGGAGTCCCCTCATGGCCGTCTCATACACCCCCGAGGTCCAGGGAGCGGGGTTCAAGGCCCAGGTCCAACGGATCGGTGGCCATCTGGCCGGCATGGTCATGCCCAACATCGGCGCGTTCATCGCGTGGGGTCTGATCACGGCACTGTTCATCCCCACCGGGTGGCTGCCCAACGAGCACCTGGCCCAGCTCGTCGACCCGATGATCGGGGTGCTGCTGCCGGTCCTGATCGGATACACCGGTGGCCGGCTCGTGCACGGTCAGCGGGGCGCGGTGGTCGGCGCGGTCGCCACGATGGGTGTTGTCGTCGGCGCTGACGTACCGATGTTCCTCGGCGCGATGATCATCGGTCCGCTCGCCGCGTACGTGCTCAAACTCTTCGACGGGCTGGTGCAGGACCGGATCCGTCCCGGTTTCGAGATGCTGGTCGACAACTTCTCCGCCGGCATCATCGGCGGCGGCCTCGCGCTGATCGGGGTCTGGGTGATCGGCCCGGTGGTCGAGCAGCTCACCACCTGGGCCGGAGACGCCGTCGACTGGCTGATCAGCAACAACCTCCTGCCGCTCGCCTCGGTCCTGGTCGAGCCGGCCAAGGTGCTCTTCCTCAACAACGCCATCAACCACGGCGTGCTCAGCCCTCTGGCGGTGGCCGAGGCCCAGGAGACCGGCAAGTCCATCCTGTTCATGATCGAGTCGAACCCCGGCCCCGGTATCGGCCTGCTCACGGCGTTCCTGCTCTTCGGACCCCGCAGCCTGCGGCCGAGCGTGCCGGCCGCCATGATCATCCAGTTCCTCGGCGGGATCCACGAGATCTACTTCCCGTACGTGCTGATGAAGCCGCGGCTGATCCTCGCCGCCATCGCCGGCGGAGCGACCGGTGTCGGGACCTTCATGATCACCGGAGCCGGTCTGGTCGCCACCCCGTCACCGGGCAGCATCTTCGCCTACGCGGCGGTCACCCCCAAGGGCGGCTGGTTCGGCGTCTTCCTCGGCGTCCTGCTCGCCGCCGCCGTCTCCTTCGTGGTCGCCTCCGCGCTGCTCGGCTTCGGCCGGCTCAAGAGTGACCAGGAAGCGGCGGAGGAAGTCGACGAGGCCGCCGCAGAGGGCCAACTGCCCGAACCACGACAGCCGGCCACCGACGGCAGCCCGGCCGGGACCCGTACGGCGAACGCCGAAGGCTGACCCACCACCACCGTACGAACGAGAGGGGTGCCCGCCATGGGCAGCATCAACGGCAAGGACGTCCGCAAGATCGTGGTGGCCTGCGACGCCGGCATGGGCAGCAGCGTGATGCTCGCCAGCCAGCTCCGGAAGCAGCTCAAGAAGTTCTCGGTCACGGTCGAACACACGCCGGTCAACTCCATCCCGGCCGACGCCGACGTGGTGGTCACCCACAGCGGGCTGGCCGCCCGGGCCCGGGCCAGCGCCCCGGACAAGATCGTCGTGCCGTTCCAGGTGTTCATCGGCGACCCGGCCGTGACCAAAGTGGTCAAGGCGATCGAGAAGGGCGACGAGATCAGTGGCTGACAACCTGGCCGAGCTCCTCGACCCCGCGGCCCTGCGCCTGCACGAGAGCGCGGTCGACCGTGACGACGCGATCCGCCGCTGCGGGCAGGTGCTGGTCGACATCGGCGCGGCCGACCCCGCGTACGTGGAGACCATGCTCGCCCGCGAACGCTCCGTCCCCACCTACATCGGCGAGGGGGTGGCCATCCCGCACGGCACCCTCGCCGGCAAGGACCTCGTCCACCGCGACGCGCTGGCCGTGCTCCGGTTCCCCGACCCGGTGGACTGGGACGGCCAGCCGGTCACCGTCTGCGTCGCGATCGCCGCCCGAGGCGACGGGCACGTCGAGATCCTGGCCCGCCTCGCCGACATCCTGCTCGACCCCGACCAGGCCCGCGAACTGCGCGAGGCCTCCCAACCCGACGACGTGCTGCGCCTGTTCGCGGCGGCACGGGAGGACAGCAACTCATGAAGGTCGTTCGTTTCCACGCCCCCGGTGACGTACGGATCGAGGACGTACCGGAGCCCACCCCGGGCACCGGCGACGTCAAGATCCGGGTACGCAACTGCTCCACCTGCGGCACCGACGTCAAGATCTCCAAGTTCGGGCACCACCACATCCACCCGCCACGAGTGATGGGGCACGAGATCGCCGGTGAGGTGGTCGAGACCGGGGCGGACGTCACCGGCTGGGCCCCCGGCGACCGGGTCCAGGTCATCGCGGCGGTCCCCTGTGGGCAGTGCGCCGAGTGCCGGCGGGGCCGGATGACCGTCTGCCCGAACCAGGAGTCGATGGGCTACCACTACGAGGGCGGGTTCGCCCAGTACCTGGTCGTACCGGCCAAGGTACTCGCGGTCGACGGGCTCAACCGGATCCCGGACGGGGTGGACTTCGCCGAGGCATCGGTCGCCGAACCGCTCGCCTGCGTCCTCAACGGACAGGAACTCGCCCGCGTCGGCACCGGCGACGACGTGGTGGTCATCGGCTCCGGCCCGATCGGCTGCCTGCACGTACGGTTGGCCCGCGCCCGCGGTGCCGCCCGGGTGTTCCTGGTCGACCTCAACCGGGCCCGGCTGGACCTGGCCGCCGACCTGGTCGCCCCGGACGCGGCGATCTGCGGCGCGGAGGTCGACCCGGTGGACGAGATCCTGAAACTTACCGACGGCCGGGGCGCCGACGTCATCATCACCGCCGCCGCTTCGGGCGCCGCCCAGGAGCAGGCGATCCAGATGGCCGCCCGGCAGGGCCGGATCAGCTTCTTCGGCGGCCTGCCGAAGGACAACCCGATCATCGCCTGCGACTCCAACCTGGTGCACTACCGGGAGCTGACCATCGTCGGCGCCAACGGTTCCAGCCCGGCCCACAACGCCGAGGCACTACGGCTGATCGCTACCGGGGCGGTGCCGGTCGCCGACCTGATCACCCACCGGCTCCCGCTGGACCGGGCGATCGACGCGTTCGGCATCGTCGCCCGTGGCGAGGCCATCAAGGTCACCATCGAGCCCTGAGCTGTAGCGGGCCGAGCTGAAGAGGGAGGGCCACTCATGCCCACGCGTACCGTCGCCGTTGGATCCGCCAGCGGTCTGCACGCCCGCCCGGCGGCGCTGTTCGTCGCCGCCGCCGCGGCACAGCCGGTCCGGGTCACGATCCGGGTCGGTGACAAGCGGCCGGTACCGGCCAACAGCATGCTCTCGGTGCTCTCCCTCGGCGCCAAACGCGGCACCGAGGTGGTCATCGAGGCCGAGGGGGAGGGGGCCGAGGCCGCCCTGGACGCCCTCGCCGACCTGCTGGTCCGGGACCTCGACGCCGAAGAGGCCGCCGATGCCTGAGTCGTCGGCTCCGCAGCCGCTGCGCGGCATCGGGGTCAGCCGGGGCGTGGCCGGTGGCCCGTTGCTCCGGGTCGGTGCGGTGCCCACCCTGCCCGCACCGGCCCCGGTGGACGATCCGTCGGGAGAGGCCGATCGGGCGATCGCCGCGCTCGCCGAGGTGGTCGCCGAACTCGGCCGGCGCGCCGACCGGGCCCGCGAGCAGACCGTCGCCGACGTGCTCCGGGCCCAGGCGATGATGGCCGACGACCCGGTCCTGGCCGACGGCGTACGCGAGGAGGTGGCCGCCGGTCGGGACGCGCCGCACGCCATCGACGCCGCCTTCGCCACTCACCGGGCGGCGTTCGAGGCGGCCGGGGGTTACCTCGCCGAACGGGTCGCCGACCTCGACGACCTGCGTGACCGGGCGGTCGCGGTGTGCCTGGGACTGCCGATGCCAGGGGTGCCCGCACCCGGTCACCGGTACGTGCTCGCCGCCCGCGACCTCGCCCCGGCCGACACGGTCGACCTGGACCCGGAGCAGGTCGTCGCGCTCGTCACCGAGGTCGGCGGCCCGACCAGCCACACCGCGATTCTCGCCCGCGCACTGGGGCTGCCCGCGGTCGTCGGCGTCATCGGGCTCGGGGACCTGGACGACGGAACCGTGGTGCTGGTGGACGGCACCACCGGTCTGGTCGAGGCCGGTCTCGACGACGCAGCCCTGGCCGCCCGCCAGTCGGTCGCGAAGGCAGCCGCCGCCGGCACGGCAACCGTGACCGGGCCGGGGCGTACCTCCGACGGGCACCCGGTTGCCCTGCTGGCCAACGTCGGGGCCGCGCGGGAGGTGCCGCCCGTCGACGACGCGGAGGGCGTCGGCCTGTTCCGAACCGAACTGCTCTTCCTCGACCGGACCCGCGAACCCGGTTTGGACGAGCAGGCGGCGGCGTACCGGGAGGTGTTCGACCGGATGGCCGGACGCCGGGTGGTCATCCGTACCCTCGACGCGGGCGCGGACAAGCCGTTGCCGTTCCTGCGTCAGGCGGAGGAGCCGAACCCGGCGCTCGGGGTCCGCGGGTTGCGGGTGGCCCGGCGACAACCGGCGGTCCTGCGTACGCAGCTCGAGGCGATCGCCCGCGCGGCGGCCGACACGGGCGCGGACGTGTGGGTGATGGCCCCGATGGTCGCCACCCGCGCCGAGGCGGCCGGTTTCGCCGAGGCGGTACACGCCGCCGGCCTGCCGAAGGCCGGGGTGATGATCGAGGTGCCGGCCGCGGCGCTGCGCGCGGGTCAGCTCCTCGACGTTGTCGACTTCCTCAGCATCGGCACCAACGACCTGAGCCAGTACACGTTCGCCGCCGACCGGCAGTGCGGCGACCTGGCCGAACTGCTCGACCCGTGGCAGCCCGCGCTGCTGCAGCTCATCGCGGTTGTCGCGACCGCCGGGCGGGCAGCGGGCAAACCG
This sequence comes from Micromonospora sp. NPDC004704, assembly GCF_053601675.1. NCBI lineage: Bacteria > Bacillati > Actinomycetota > Actinomycetes > Micromonosporales > Micromonosporaceae > Micromonospora > Micromonospora sp. NPDC004704. Next base: position 327,031 of record NZ_JBSGCD010000001.1, read on the forward strand.
GTCGCGGTCTGCGGGGAGGCGGCCGCCGACCCCCTGCTCGCCCCCGTCCTGGCGGGCCTCGGCGTCACCAGCCTCTCCATGTCCGGACCCGCCCTGCCGTGGGTACGGGCGGCACTGGCCGAACACACCTTCGCCGACTGCGAGCGGTTGGCGAAGCTGGCCCTCGACGCCGACGACGCCCGCCACGCCCGGGCACTCGTCGGCGTCGCCTGACACGGCAGCTGCGAAGGCCCCGAGTCTGCCGCGTCACGGCCCGGGCGCGTGCGGACGGCCGCCACGCGGCCGGGCCACCGGAGGCGCCGAACTCAACCGCAGGAGGTCTCCCGTTCGAGTCTGGCCGGGAGCATGCGGGTACCGCGGGCGTGGTCGTAGTAGGTGGCGTCCCGGTCGGTGGCCGGTGCGAGGTCGATCGGCCCGTCCTGCTCGACGAGGGCGTCGTCGATCGCGCGGGTACCGGCGTCGGACTTGACCCAGGCGCCGATCGGGTCGCTGAACAGCACACCCCCGACGTTCCACGCCACGTGTTCCAGAGCGGCGGCGTCGAGCGTGATCGCGATGGTCGAGCAGGGCGGCACCACGGAGAGGAGGAAGTACCCACCGAAGCGGCGTCGTTCGGCGAGCGGCGGACCGCCCAGGGAGAAGTTCAGCAGATGTACGTGGCGCAGGGGAGCCGCCGAACGGTTCTGTAGCCGGGTGATGACGGTGCCATTGCCGTCGTCCCACTCGTCCCAGTACGCCACCAGATCGGCGTTGCGGCGACTGTCCTGCTCCTGCTGCTCCCTGGCGAGATCCTGTTGCTCCGCGATGACCTGCCGCTGGCTGTTGAACGCGAGGTACGCCACGATCCCTCCCGCAATCGCCACCACACAGGCCAGCACGCTCGCCGTCGCCTGGATCCAGAGCGCCCACAGTTCCGTACGGCGGTACCGGTTGTCATCGTTGTCCGCCACGTCGGCGTCCTCCTTCGCGTTTTCGTCGGGTCCGATTCCGGGCAGGACAAGGGTAGGGGCGCTGGGCGAGCCGGCACCGGTCCGCCGGGTGCTGACAGAGACGGTAGAGCGAGCACTGTGGCGCACCCCGCCGCCCAGGGTCGTACGATTGCCGAATCGAATAGATGATTGGCGATCTTCGGGGGATTCAGTGGTCGATCAGCCGGTACGTCGTGTCTTCACCCCACCGCCGCAGCCCGGCCCGTCCGGATCGGACGGTTCGGCCGCGACACCACCACCGGACCCGGTACGCATCACCGGGGTCGCGTCCGGCTTCATGACGGCGAAGGCGCTCTTCGTCGCCGCCGAGGTCGGCCTCTTCGCCGCAGTCCCCGCTGAGGGCGCGTCCGCCCGCACGATTGCCGAGCGGTGCGAACTGCCGGAGCGCAGCGCCCGTGCCCTGGCCGACCTGATGGTGGCGGCGGGCCTGCTCGAACACGACGGGCGGCACTACCGCAACGCGCCCGACGCCGAGGCGTTCCTCGCCGGCCGTGGGCCGCTGGACCTGCGCGCGATGCTTCGTTACTGGGACACGGTCAGCTATCCCACCTGGACCAGGGCATCCACCGCCTTCCGGACCCGCCAGGGCGTACGCGCCGAACTCGACGGGGCGCAGACCCAGGCGTACGAGTCGGCGGTGGCCCTGGTGACGGCGGAGACGGCCGCGGACGTCGCCGCGGCGTACGACTTCGGCCCGCACCGGCGGGTGCTCGACGTCGGTGGTGGGATCGGGACCTTCGCCAGACCGATCCTGCGTGCCTTCCCGCGGTTGACCGCGACCCTGCTCGACCTGCCCGAGGTGGTGGAGGTGGCCCGCGCGGAGGTCTCCGGTGACCCCCTGGCGGACCGGATAGAGCTACGCGGTGCCGACGTGTTCGTCGACCCGCTGCCGGAGGGGCACGACGCGGTGATCGTGGCGAACTTCCTGCACCTGTTCTCCCCGGAGCGCAACGTCGAGTTGCTGACCCGGCTGCGCGCGGCGGTGGCGCCGCAGGGGCGGCTGCTGCTGGTCGACTGGTGGCGCGACCCGGTGGCGCCGCATCCGGCGACCCGGCTCGGGGCGGGGGAGTTCCTCATGATCAGCGGTGGCGACACGTACGAGGCGGCGGACGTGGCCCGGTGGCTCGAGGTGAGCGGTTGGCGGTTCGTCACCCACCTGCCGCTGCCACCACCGTCCGGACTGATCGTCGCGGAGCCGGAGCCGGAGCCGGAGCCGGAGCCGGAGCCGGACCGGTGAGTGGGAGCGAGGGCGGGTGGCCCGTCCCCGCGCCACGGCCCGGCGGGCGGGCGGTCCCGACGCCGGCCGGTGACCGGCATGGTGCGGCGACCGCGTCGGGTGGTGCGGCGGCGCGTCCCCGGGATCGACTTCGCCGGATGAGGGGCTTTGCCGGTAGGTTCTTCGCCGTGGAGGAAGTCGACCGTGCCATCATCGCCGCGCTGACCGCCGACGGCCGTTTGTCGTACACCGACCTGGCCGAGAAGGTGGGGCTGTCGGTGTCCGCGGTGCACCAGCGGGTACGCCGGCTGGAGCAGCGGGGTGTCATCACCGGTTACACCGCGAAGGTGTCGTTCGACGCGTTGGAGTTGCCGCTGACGGCCTTCGTGGCGGTCCGGCCGTTCGACCCGTCGCAGCCGGACGACGCGCCGGAGCGGCTTGCCCACCTGCCGGAGATCGAGTCGTGCTACTCGGTGGCGGGGGAGGACTCCTACCTCCTGCTGGTGCGGGTCGCCAGTCCGGTCGACCTGGAGCGGGTGCTGCAGGAGATCCGTACCTCGGCGAACGTGACCACCCGGACCACGGTGGTGCTCTCCACCCCGTACGAGAGCCGGCCGCCGAGGGTCAGTCGCGCCCCGCGGTGACCGGCGGTCCGGCCGCGCCTCCGGTGTTCCAGCGCAGGATCACCCGGCGTTCGTGCTCGTAGCCGAGCGCGGAGACGGTGGCCGTGTCCAGCCGGAGCAGGCCGCCGCCGCTGGCGGGTAGCCCGATCCAGCGGGCGCCGGCGACCCGGAGGCTGTGCCCGTGCGCGACCAGGGCGACATCACCGTCGGCGAGCAGTTCGGTGGCCCGGTTCAGGATCCGGTCGAGCCGTCCCCCGACCTGCTCGGGGGACTCACCGTCCGGACAACCGTCGGTCCAGAGGTTCCACCCCGGCCGTTCCTGTTGGATCTCCTTGGTGGTGCGTCCCTCGTAGTCGCCGTAGTTCCATTCGGCGAGGTTGTCGTCGACCGTGGTGACGGTCAGGCCCGCCAACTCGGCCGTGCGCAGCGCGCGGGTGCGGGGGCTGGAGATGACGGCGGCGAAGCGCCGGCCGGCGAGCTGGTCGCGAACCGCGCGGGCCTGGCCCTCCCCGGCGGGGTTGAGGGCCAGATCGGTGTACGAGGTGTGCCGGTGTGCGGCACTCCACTCGGTTTCGCCGTGCCGGATGAGAACGATCTCTGCCACCCGGTTAGTTAAGCACGCCCACCAGGACTAGCTTCCTAGGATGCCCTACCGGGTGTGCGCCCACCCACCGAAGCCACCAAGGTTTTCACCGACCCGGAACCGGGGACTCACAAGAAGGCCGGAAACCGGACTAGTCACGAGGAGTCGAAATGAGCCTCACCGATAAGGCCAAGCAGAAGGCCGAACAGATGACGGGCGCCGCCAAGGAGAAGTACGGCGACGCGACCGACAACGAGCAGATGCGCGCCGAGGGGTCCCGGCAGCAGGCCGGTTCCAAGGCCAAGCAGGCCGGCGAGAACGCCAAGGACGCCGGCAAGAACATGAAGGACGCCTTCAACAAGTAAGCGTGTGGACGGCAGTGGGGCCACCGGTGTTCACCGGTGGCCCCACTGGTCGTACGGGACAGATCAGGTCAGGGTGCTCGGCTCGTGGGTCGCCCACCAGGCCTGCCCGGACTCGGGCAAGGTGTCGATCGGGTCGTAGTAGGCGTATCGCCGGCCGACCGCGGCCAGGTCGGCCGATTCGATGGAGGTGCGGTAGTTCTTGGTCCAGTAGGAGATGCCGCGCTCGCGGTCGTACTCGGTGAGCATGTGCACCCAGCGCTTGCCGACGAACGGCACGTCGCAGACGATCCGTGGGGTGGCGTAACCCGGCAGGTAGCCCATCATGTCGTGCTGGAGTTGCTGGGCGTGCCAGACCGGCACCCGCCAGTGCTCGGCGTTGGGGATCATGTCGCACATGTAGAAGTAGTACGGCAGGATGCCGGCCTCGCCCTGGAGCGCGAAGCAGAGGTCGAGCAGGTCCGGTGCGGTGGCGTTCACACCGCGCATCAGTACGCCCTGGTTGCGTACGTCGCGTACGCCGACCTCAAGTGCGGTCTGCGCGGCTCGGGCGACCAGTGGGGTGAGTGACTGGGCGTGGTTGACGTGGGTGTGGATGGCCAGGTTGACGCCCCTGCGGGCGGCGGTGCGGGCGACGCGTTCGAGGCCTTCGACGACGTCGGGCTGCAGCCAGTGCTGGGGGAGTCCCATCAGGGCCTTGGTGGCGAGCCGGATGTCGCGGATGGTCTCGATTTCGAGCAGGCGCATCAGGTACGACTCGAGGTTGCGCCAGGGGACGTTGGCGACGTCGCCGCCGGAGACGACCACGTCGCGTACGCCGGGGTGGGCGCGGAGGTAGTTGATGTGGCCGTCGTAGCGGTCAACCGGCTTGAGGCTGAGTTTGAGCTTGTCGACGGTGGGGGTGGAGTTGCCGACGAGGTCCATCCGGGTGCAGTGCCCGCAGTACTGGGGGCAGGTGGAGAGCAGTTCGGCGAGGACCTTGGTGGGGTAGCGGTGGGTGAGGCCCTCGGCGACCCACATGTCGTGTTCGTGGAGCGAGTCGCGGGTGGCGTACGGGTGTGACGGCCAGTCGGTGCGCCGGTCCGAGGCGACCGGGATCATGTAGCGGCGGACCGGGTCGGCGAGGAATGCCTCCGTGGTCATCGGCGCGTCCGGCACCATCGTGTTGATCATCTGTGGTGGGACCAGCATCGACATGGTGGCCAGCGCGGCCTGGTCGGCGGCGAGGTCGGTGTAGAAGCTGTCGTCGACGAGGTCGCCGAGTACGGCGCGGAGCTGTTTGGCGTTCTTGACGCAGTTGGTGCGTTGCCACTGGGCCGATTCCCACTGTTCGCGGGTGACGTGGCGCCAGCCGGGGAAGCGGGTCCAGTCGGGTTCGACCAGTGGTCGGCGGCGGTATTCGTACGGTTGGCCGGCGAGTGGTGTGGTGGTGTCGGTCGGCCGCGGCTGCGGGATGGCCTCAACTGGGTGTGTCTGCGTCACGGACCCTCCTCGGGCTGCGCGGTACCGGTGACGGTCCGAAGGCTACTGGAAAATATCCTGTGCAGGAATTATTCTGCCGTAAGTTTTCCCGCTACGCGATCTGTTGGCAACGTGACTGACTTTGGAAGGGGCGCTTCGATGAGCTCACCCGTGGGGCTGCACCGTGTGCTCGAACCGGTCGGCGTGTTGCCTCAGGCGGCGTGGCGGCTCGATCCGGGTGGTCCGGTGGGCGCGGACGAGGTACGGATCCGGGTGGAGCGGTTGAACCTGGACGCGGCGAGTTTCCGGCAGTTGTCGGAGAAGCACGGTGGCGACGGGGCGGCGGTGCGGGCCGAGGTTCTGGAGATCATCACATCTCGGGGCAAGATGCATAATCCGGTCACGGGCTCGGGCGGCATGCTGATCGGGGTGGTGGACGAGGTCGGGCCGTCCTCGCCGCTGAGGGTGGTGCCGGGCGATCGGGTGGCGACCCTGGTGTCGCTGACGCTGACCCCGCTGGTGGTCACCGACGCCCTGGCGGGCTGGGACGGGCTCGGCGAGCAGGTGCCGTGCGCCGGGTACGCGGTGTTGTTCGCCCGGTCGGTGGTCGCGGTGCTGCCGGACGACCTCGATCCGCGGTTGAGTCTGGCGGTCCTGGACGTGTGCGGAGCCCCGGCGCTGACCGCCCGGGTGGTGTCGGGGTACGTGTCCCCGTCGGTGGCGGTGCTGGGCGGGGGCGGTAAGAGCGGGGCGTTGGCGTTGGCTGCCGCGCGGCGGGCGGGTGCCGGTCGTACGGTGGGGGTGGTGCCGGTGTCGGCGGAACGGGACCGGCTCCTCGCGGCCGGGCTGGCCACGGAGGTCGCGTTGGCCGACGCCCGTGATCCGGTGGGGTTGGCGGCGGCGGTGTCCGGGGCGTTGGGTGGTCCGGCGGACGTGACGGTGGTCTGCGTGGACGTGCCGGGGTGCGAGCACGGGGCGATCCTGGCGACCGCGGACGGCGGTACGGTGATCTTCTTCTCGATGGCGACGAGTTTCGCGGCGGCGGCGTTGGGTGCGGAGGGGTTGGCCGCGGACGTGACGATGCTGGTCGGGAACGGGTACGTGCCCGGGCACGCCGAGTTGGCGTTGGAGCTGGTGCGGTCCGAGCCCGGGGTGCGTGCGTTGTTCGAGGCCCGGATCGCGGCAGACTGATCACATGACTTCCCCCTCGACTCTGTACCGCGGTGGCCACCTCTACTGCCCCGGTGATCCGACGGCGACCGCGTTGTTGGTCCGGGACGACCGGATTGCCTGGATTGGCGCGGACGCGGACGCGCCGCCCGCCGACGTGGTGGTGGATCTCGCAGGTGCGCTGGTGACGCCGGCGTTCGTGGATTCGCACGTGCACGCGACCGACACCGGGCTGGCGTTGTCCGGGCTGGATCTGTCGTCGGCCCGGTCGGGGGCGGAGGTGAGCGCGGCGGTGGCGGCGTTCGCGGCGGCTCTCCCGGCGGACGCCGTGGTGTTGGGGCACGGTTGGGACGAGTCGTACTGGTCGGATCAGCGGCCACCGTCGGCGGCGGAGTTGGACCGGGCGGCGGGTGGGCGGCGGGTGTACCTGTCGCAGGCGTCGATCCATTCGGCGTTGTGTTCGTCGGCGTTGCTGGCGGCGGCGCCGGAGGTGGTGTCGGCGACCGGGTACGACGCGTCGGGTTGGTTGCGGCGCGACGCGCACCACGTGGTGCGGGCGTTGGCGTTCGGGTCGGTGACCCGGGAGCAGCGGGTGGCGGCGCAGCGGGTGGCGTTGGCACGGGCGGCGTCGTTGGGGATCGCGGCGGTGCACGAGTGCGGTGGTCCGGACATTTCCGATGAGGTGGATTTCGCGGGTGTGTTGGCGTTGTCCGGTGACGGTGGGCCGGAGGTGTTCGGCTACTGGGGTGAGTTGATGGGGGCGGCGCGGGCGCGGGAGTTGGGTGCGGTGGGTGCCGGTGGGGACCTGTTCGCCGACGGGGCGTTGGGTTCGCGTACGGCGCATCTGTCGTCGGCGTACCTCGATGGTGACGAGGGTGCGTGCGGGCACGGGTACGTGTCGGCGGAGCAGGTCCGTGACCATCTGTTGGATTGTGCGCGGCACGGGATGCAGGGCGGGTTCCACGCGATCGGGGACGCGGCGATCGGGACGGTCCTGGACGGGTTCGCGCTGGCGGCGGGGACGTTGGGGGTGGATCGGCTGCGGGCGGCCCGGCATCGGGTGGAGCACGCGGAGATCATGAGCAAGCGGTTGATCGCCGGTTTCGTCGAGTACGGGATCGTGGCGAGCATGCAGCCGGCGTTCGACCGGTTGTGGGGTGGCGAGGACCGGATGTACGCGCAGCGCCTGGGGGTGGCGCGGTCGTTGGAGTCGAATCCGATGGGTGCGATGCACGGGGTGGGTGTGACGTTGGCGTTCGGGTCGGATTCGCCGGTGACGCCGTTGGATCCGTGGGGTTCGGTGCGGGCGGCGGTGGCGCATTTCAATCCGGCGCAGCGGATGAGTGCGAGGGCGGCGTTCGCGGCGCACACCCGTGGTGGGTGGCGGGCGGTGTTCCGGGACGACGAGGGTGTGTTGGCGCCGGGTGCGCCGGCGACGTTCGCGGTGTGGTCGGCGCCGGCGGGGGTGGAGCGGGGGTTGCCGGTGCTGGTGGCCCCGGATGTGGAGTTGCGGGGGCCGGAGGATCCGACGCTGTTGCCGGTGTGTCGGCGTACGGTGCGGCGCGGTCAGGTGATCTACGAGGCGCTCGACTGAGCGGCCCCGGCGGGTTTCGAGAAGGGAACGTCGTGACGAGCAAGCTCGCGTTGGACGCGGCGGTGGTGGCCCGGGCGCGGGAGTTGGCGCGCCGGGCCGGGCAGCCGGTGGTGGATCTGGCCCGTGGTCATACGACGGTGTCGGTGGAGCGGGCCGTGTTGCGGCTGGCCGGGGTGACGGGGGCGGATCCGGACGGGATTCCGTGGGTGAACCGGTTGGTCGATGCGGTGGTCGACGAGGTCGGGTTGGCGCACGGGGTGTCGTTGCCGGTGTTCGACGCGTTGGCGCGTGAGGGTCTGGCCGGTGGTGAGGTGGGGCCTGCGTTGACGTTGTTGGCGCAGAAGGCGGCGGCTGGGTCGGTGGGTTTCGCGGTGCCGTCGGGTAGGGCGGCGACGGCGGCGCGGTCGGCGGCGCGGCGGGCGACGGGTGCGGGGTTGCGGTTGGTTGACCGGCGGCGGGCCGAGCGGGAGCGGCTGGTGCGGCGGTACGGGGATCCGGTGCGGCGGCCGTGGATCTACCTGATCGTGGCGACGGGGGATATCTACGAGGACATTCCGCAGGCGCAGGCGGCGGCGCGGGCGGGTGCGGATGTGATCGCGGTGATCCGGTCGACGGGTCAGTCCCTGTTGGATTATGTGCCGGAGGGGGCGACCCGGGAGGGTTTCGCGGGAACGTACGCGACGCAGGAGAATTTCCGGTTGATGCGGGCGGCGTTGGATGAGTCGTCGCGGGAGCTGGGCCGGTATGTGCGGTTGACGAATTACGCGTCGGGGTTGTGCATGCCGGAGATGGCGGCGTTGGCCGGCCTGGAGCGGCTGGACATGATGTTGAACGACTCGATGTACGGGATCCTGTTCCGTGACATCAACCCGATCCGTACGTTCGTGGACCAGCGGTTTTCGCGGCAGGTCCACGCCCGGGCGGGGATCATCATCAACACCGGTGAGGACAACTACCTGACCACTGCGGATGCGGTGGACGAGGCGCACACGGTGACGGTGTCGCAGTTGCTGAACGAGTTCTTCGCGCACGAGGCGGGGTTGGCGGACTGGCAGTTGGGGCTGGGGCACGCGTTCGAGATCAATCCGGATGTGCCGGAGTCGTTCCGGTTGGAGTTGGCGCATGCGTTGCTGGCCCGGGAGTTGTTCCCGGAGGCGCCGTTGAAGTGGATGCCGCCGACGAAGCACATGACCGGGGACGTGTTCCGGGGGAACCTGTTGGACGGGTTCTTCAACCTGGCGGGGGCGATGACCGGGCAGGGGATTCTGCTGGTCGGGATGATGACCGAGGCGGTGGTGACGCCGTGGTTGTCCGATCGGGACATCGCCCTGCAGAACGTGCGGTACGTGTTGGGTGCGGCCGGTGGGTTGCACGAGGATTTCGTGCCGGCGCCGGGTGGGTTCATCCAGCAGCGGGCGTCGCGGGTGTTGGACGAGGCGGTGGGGTTGTTGTCCCGGATCGCCGACGACACGTTGTTGAACGCGATCGCGGAGGGCACGTTCGGGATCATGAAGCGTCCGGCGGATCGGGGCAAGGGTCTGTCCGGGGTGGCGGCGCACGCAGAGGGTTACTACAACCCGGCGACGGAGTTGCTGGAGCGCGATCAGATGGCGGCGGCCGGGCGGGGGGTGGCGGCGTGACCGGGTCGGTGGTGCGGCCGTACGGGGACACGACCGGTGACGGCATGGTGCAGGTGTCGTTCACGTTGCCGCTCGCGCACGACAAGCGGGCCGAGGGTGCGGCGTTGCAGTTGGCCGGGAAGATGGGCCTGGAGCCGGCGATGCTGGTGCACGCGAAGCAGATGGGTGACGGGTTCACCTTCTTCGTCGTCTACGGGCGGGTGGGTCATCTGGTCGACACCGATGCCGTACGGGTGGTGGAGCGGGATTTCCCGTTGTTGTCGGCGAAGGACGTCAACGCGTTGGTGAAGTCCCGGCTGCGGCGCAAGTTGTCGGTGGTGGGGGCGTGTATCGGGTCGGATGCGCATACGGTCGGGATCGACGCGATCCTGAACGTGAAGGGTGTGGCGGGTGAGAAGGGTCTGGAGTACTACCGGGAGTTGAAGGTGACGAACCTGGGCGCGCAGGTGAGCGTGCCCGAGTTGGTGGAGGCGGCCCGGGTGGAGAAGGCGGACGCGGTGCTGGTGTCGCAGGTGGTGACGCAGCGGGATGCGCATCTGCACAACACCCGGGAGATGTCGGCGGCGTTCCGGGAGGCGATGCCGGCGGGTCGGCGGCCGTTGCTGATCGTCGGTGGGCCCCGGTTCGACGAGTTGATGACCGGTGAGCTGGGTGTGGATCGGATCTTCGGTCGGGGGACGACGCCTCGGGAGGTGGCCAGTTATCTGGTGCACGAGTTGGTGGTCAACCGGGAGGCCCGGGTCGGTGCGGCGAAGGGGACGCGGTGATGGGTGACGAGCGGGTCGGGTTGACGGTGGTCCACCGGCGGTATGTGCCGTACGGGCACGCGCACTATGCGGGGGATCTGGTCGACGGGGCGTACGCGTTGGGGTTGTTCGGGGACGTGGCGACGGAGGTGTGTATCCGTACCGACGGGGACGAGGGGTTGTTCGCCTCGTACGGCGAGGTGCAGTTCCGGGCGCCGGTGCGGGCCGGTGACGTGCTGGAGGTGGTGGCGACGGTGACCCGGGTCGGTACCCGGAGCCGGACGATCGACTTCGAGTGCCGGGTGGTGTGTCGGGGGCGGCCGGAGTGGGGGGCTTCGGCGGCGGAGGTGTTGGATCCGCCGTTGGTGGCGGTGACGGCGACCGGGACGGTGGTGGTGCCGGCACCACCACCGGGTGGGGCGCCGGGCGCGGTGCCGCGGCTGCTGTGAGCGGGTACGCGGTCTGCGCCGACGTCGGTTCGACGTTCACGAAGGTCGCGGTGGTGGAGTTGGCCACCGGGGCGTTGGTGGCTTCGGCGGCGCGACCGACGACGGTCGGTTCCGATGTGCTGCACGGCCTGGATGCCGCGGTCACGCAGGCGGCGGGCCCGGATGCCGCGTCGATGCCGTGGTACGTGTGCTCGTCGGCCGGTGGCGGGTTGCGCCTGGCGGTGGTCGGTTACGAGGAGTTGGTGACGGCGCGGGCGGGGCAGCAGGTCGGGCTGTCGGCCGGGGCGCGGGTGGTGCACGTCGCCGCGGGCCGGTTGGACCGGGCGGGTGTGACCGGTCTGCGGGCGGCGCGCCCGGACGTGGTGCTGCTGGTCGGGGGGACCGACGGCGGTGATGGTGAGGTGCTGTTGCACAACGCGGCCCGGTTGGCGGCGGCCCGGTGGCGGGTGCCGGTGGTGGTGGCCGGGAACGTGGAGGTCCGTTCGGAGGTCGCCGGGGTGTTGGCCGACCGGGGGGTGCCGGTGACGGTGGCCGGGAACGTGTTGCCGCGGATCGGGGTGTTGGCGCCGTTGTCGGCGCGGGCGGCGATCCGGGATGTGTTCCTGCGGCATGTGATCGGTGGGAAGCGGCTGTCGCGCGGTGGCCGGTTCGCCGGGTTGGTTCGGGCGGCGACCCCGGAGGCGGTCCTGACCGGGGTGGAGGTGCTCGCCGACCAGCTCTCCGGTGACCTGGTGGTCGTCGACGTCGGTGGTGCGACCACGGACGTGTATTCGGTGCTGACGCCGGACGAGCGGGCGAAGGGGCCGGCGCGGGCGGCCGCGGGCACGTTGTGGCGGGCCCGGACGGTCGAGGGTGACCTGGGGATGCGGTGGAGCGCGCCGGGGGTGGTGGCGGCGGCGCAGGCGGAGCGGATGCTGGTCGCGGGTGAGGTGGAGTTGTTGACGGCCGCGGCCGCCGACCGGGCGGCGGATCCGGGGTTCCTGGCGGTTGATGCGGGTGCGCGGGCGGTCGACCGGCGGATCGCCGGGTTGGCGGCGACGGTGGCGTTGCGGCGGCATGCGCGGGGCGCTTCGGTCGGCGACGGCGGGGGCCGTGATCTGCGGGACGTCCGGTTGATCATCGGTTCGGGGGGTGTCCTTCGCCACGCCGGGGCGCAGGATGCGGTGGCGGTTCTCGATGTGGTGTTGGCCGACCACGGCGGTGGGTGGGCGTTGCCGAGGGCGGCGACACCGGTCGTTGATGATCAGTATGTGCTGGCCGCCGCGGGGTTGTTGGCGGCGGAACATCCGGTTACGGCGGTCGCCCTGTTGCGCCGGTATCTGCTCGCCGGGGATTGATCGGCGACTCGCGGGGTCCGACACGCCGAATTGATCGGGCCGACTTGGCCGCTGGCGGTTGACAGGGCCGGGGGTCCACCACGTACCGTCTTTGAGTCCTACCACGGGAAGCGGCTGTTGTTCGCTTCGTCCCTTCGTCCGCTGGCCGAGTGACTGTTTTCGATGTCGCAGCGGCCAGGTCCAGCGGGCGGGGGTCGGCGGGGCGGCGCGAACCGGCCGCGGTTACCGGTGTAAGGGCAGGATGACGTGCACGGCCAGTAGACAACGGCCTGACGGGGACAGCCAGTCCTCCTCCGGTCGGTCCGAAGGTCGTGACGGGTCATCTCTGCCACACCGGCCGGGAAGGGCCTGGGAGCATCGGGGCGCGGCCATTGGCCGCGCCCCGATTTTGTCTGCCCGGACGGCACCCGTTTTCCGGCGGGCCGGTGCTGTCGGGGCCGGACGTGGTGGTGGGTACGGGGCGGGCCGGTAGCCTTCGCCGGGGAACATCCGCCGCCGATCGGTGCGGTGGTGGCCGGACTGGTGGTGAGGCGCAGGTGGCGATGGTGGACTCGGCGGACACGCGGCTCGGGACGGGTCACGAACCGGTGGTGTCGGCCGGTGAACGGCCCCGGCCGCTGCCGTTGTGGGTCGCGGTCCTGGCGGCCCTGGCGGGCGGTGGGGCGCTGCTGCTCGCCTTCCCGCCGTACGGGCTGTGGTGGCTGGCGCCGGTCGGGGTGGCGTTGCTCGCCGCCGCGACGCACCGGCGCCGGTTACGGGCCGGCGCCGGACTGGGCGCGTTGACCGGGTTGGCCCTGTTTGTGCCGATGTTGGCCTGGACGAACCTGCACACCGGTTACCTGCCGTGGCTGCTGCTGTCCGGGTTGCAGGCCGGCTACCTGGCCCTGCTGGGGTTGGCAACCGCCCTGGTGAGCCCGGTGGTGGACCGGTGGCGCTGGTCGTGGCCGGCGGTGACCGGGGTCCTGTGGGTGGCGCAGGAGGCGCTGCGGGACCGGACCCCGTTCGGTGGGTTCCCGTGGGGGCGGCTGGCGTTCAGCCAGGCGGATTCGCCGCTGGTGCGGTGGGCGGTCCTCGGCGGGGCACCGCTGGTGACGTTCGTGACCGCGCTCGCCGGCGGCTTCCTGGTCGCCGCCGTCTGGTGGGCGGCCACCGGATGGCGTCGCCCCGCCGCCGTGGACCCCTCCTCCGGCTCCGGTCGGGTACGGGTCGGTCTGCCGGCGTTCGGTGCCGCCGTGGCGGCGGTGGCGGTGGTCCTGGTCGGGCTCCTGGTGCCGTTGGGTTCCGGCGCCGGCTCCGGTGCCGCCACCGTGGCGATCGTCCAGGGCAACGTGCCCCGGCTCGGGTTGGACTTCAACGCCCAGCGGCGGGCGGTGCTGGAGAACCACGCGAACGCCACCATCGACCTCGCCGCCCGGGTTGCCGCCGGTACGGCGACCCAACCGGACCTGGTCGTCTGGCCGGAGAACGCCAGCGACGTCGACCCGCTGCGCGACCGGACGGCGGCGAACGAGATCACCGCCGCGGCGGACGCGATCAAGGCGCCGATCCTGGTTGGCGCGGTACTGCTCGGCCCCGGTCAGGGGCAGATCCGCAACACGGGACTGCTGTGGCTGCCGGGAACCGGCCCGGATCTGGACCAGATGTACTTCAAACGGCATCCGGTGCCGTTCGCGGAGTACATCCCGTTGCGCAGCATCGCCCGCAGGGTCAGCTCCGAGGTCGACCGGGTCCGGTCGGATTTCGTCGCCGGCACCCGGCCCGGTGTCATCACCACCGGTGGGGTGACCCTCGGCGACGTCATCTGCTTCGAGGTCGCGTACGACGAGGTGGTCCGGGACACCGTCACCGGTGGGGCCCAGCTGCTGGTGGTACAGACGAACAACGCCACGTTCGACGTGGCCGAGGCCCGCCAGCAGATGGCGATGGTGCAGTTACGGGCGGTCGAGCACGGCCGTGAGGCGCTGATGGCCTCCACGGTCGGGGTGTCCGGGTTCGTCGGGGCCGATGGGCGGGTAACCGGTGCGACCGGGTTCAACACCCCAGCGGTGGTGGTCCGGGAAGTGCACCTCGGGGACGCCCGTACGGTCGCCACCCGGGTCGGTTTCTGGCCCGAGGTGGTGCTGGTGGGTCTGGCCGTCGCGGCGCTCGTGACGGCCGTGGTGACCCGCCGACGCCGGGTGGTCCCCGCAGACGGTCCGTCGGTGGCGGGGGGTGATGTCGACCCCGCGACCGCGGCAGATGCGGAGGAGCGGTGAGTGAGACAACCGGTGCGGTCGAGCGCATGACGGGATATCCGGGCGTGGGACGCGTCCTGGTCGTCATTCCCACGTACAACGAGGCGGACAACGTTGTTGTCATCACCGAGCGGCTGCGTCAGGCGGTTCCGTCGGTGGAGGTCCTGATCGCCGACGACAACAGCCCGGACGGGACCGGGGCGGTCGCCGACCGACTGGCGGCTGCGGACGAGTTCGTCCACGTGCTGCACCGGCCCGGTAAACAGGGCCTGGGGGCGGCGTACGTGGCCGGGTTCGGCTGGGCACGCGACCACGGGTACGACGTGGTCGCGGAGATGGACGCCGACGGCTCCCACGCCCCGGAGGAACTGCCCCGGCTGCTCGACGCGGCCCGTGACGCCGACGTCGTCATCGGTTCCCGGTGGACCTCCGGCGGTGAGGTGGTCAACTGGCCGTGGCACCGGCAACTGCTCTCCCGGGGCGGGAACCTGTACACCCGGCTGGCGTTGGGTATGCCGATGTCGGACGCCACCGGCGGGTACCGGATCTACCGGCTGCCGGCGTTGGACAAGATGGACTTCGAGTCGGTCGCCTCCCAGGGGTACTCGTTCCAGGTGGAACTGTCCTGGCGGGCGCACCGGGCCGGATTGCGGACCGTGGAGGTCCCGATTACCTTCGCCGAGCGGGAGCACGGGGCGAGCAAGATGAGCCCGCTGATCATCGCCGAGGCGCTGTGGCGGGTGACGCTGTGGTGCCTGCAGGAACGCCGGGTCGGGTTGGGGCGCCGACGTGCCCTTTTCGGTGACAGTACGTCGCGGTGGCCGTAGAACCGGCCCGTGTCATGCTTGAGGGGCGGGATTCCGCTGCCGTTCATCATCCGGATGGGGTGACATGCGCCGAGGGCTGAGACTGGTGCCGTTGGCACTACTGCTCGCCGTGGTCATCGAGATCGTGGTTTTTGTCCTGGTCGGCCACGCGATCGGGTTTGGTTGGGCGATCCTGCTCGTGCTCGCCGCCTCGATGCTGGGCCTGGTCCTGCTGCGCCGGGAGGGGATGCGGGCCTGGCGTGGCTTCCGCAGCGCCGCCGAGGCCGGCAGCCCACCGGGCAAACAGGTCGTCGACGGGCTGGTCGGGCTCGGTGCGGGTCTGCTGCTGGCAGTACCGGGCCTGGTCAGCGGGGTTATCGGCCTGCTGCTGGTGATACCGCCGGTGCGCGTGCTTGCCCGCCGTGGTGTCCAGGTGGCAACGGAGCGCCGGGTGTCGGCGATGGTCGCCGGTGACCTGTTCGGGCCCCGTCGGGTACGGGTCCGCCGTGGGGCGCCGCAGCCGACACCGCAGCCCGCCGAGCCACGGCCACCGACCGCCGGGCCGGCGATCGAGGGCGAGATCGTCGACCACCGCCCGAACTGACCCCGGCAACCCGCACCGCGTACGCAAAACCGCCCCACGGCCGACAGCCGTGGGGCGGTGGTGGTTGTTGTGCTGGTGGTGGTCAGACGCGACCGCGTCGGGTCCGAACCTCTTCGAGTCGCTCGGTGAGGATTTCCTCGAGCTCGGCGATCGAACGGCGCTCCAGCAGCATGTCCCAGTGGGTACGCGGCGGCTTCGCCTTCTTCTGCTCGGGCTCGGTGCCATCCACCAGCCGCGCGACGCTGCCGTCGAACTTGCACTCCCAGGTGATCGGAACCTCGGCGTCAACGGCGAAGGGCACCTCGAACTGGTGGCCCTTGGCGCAGAGGTACTCGCGGGTCTGGCGCGGCGCGAGCTCCGTGTTCCGGTCGGACTCGTAGCTGACTGCTCCCAGACGGCTTCCGCGCAGCATGCGCTCGCCCATGATCGGCATTCCCCTCGGTCGTGGTGCTGGTCTTATCGGTGTAACGATGGGTACCGGGTCGGCGATTCCCGACACCTTCGGCAAACGTACTTCTGATCAAACATTCCGAGCGTAGCCGGACACCGCAAGCCGTGATCCGGCCCACCACCGTACCCGATGGGTTCTGGGTTGTTTGTGCGGTTTCGCCGTTTGGTTCCGGTCTGGGTCAGGTGGGGGGAAGCGGGGCCGGCGGTGCGGGTGCCGGCGCGAGCGCCCGGCTGCTCAGGCTCGCCAGCGCCGCGGCCAGGTCGCTGACCTGTACCGACAACCGGGCCACCCGGTCGGCCGCGGCGTCCCGTTCGGCCTGCGCGGCGTCGAGCCGGGCGACCAGTTCCCCGATTCGCGCCTGTGCCTGCGCGGTCGCCTCCCGGGCCGTGCGGACCTGCTCACCCATGCGTTCCCGGTCCTGCTCGGCGCGCTCCGCGGTCGCCCGGGCCTGCCCCGCCGCGGCGGCGTCGCGCTGGGCCTGCTCCCCGGCGAGCGTGGCGTCACGCGTCGCCTGCGTCGCCTGCGCCCGGGCCCGGTCGGCCAGGGACTGCGCCTGCTGCGCCGCCACCCGGAACTCGTCGGCCGCCCGCGTCGCGTCGGCAGCGGAAGCCTCGGCGCGGGCCGCGTCGGCGCGGGCGGTGTCCCGCTCACGGGTCAGATCGGTGATCGAGCGCCGGTCCGACTCCGCCTGCGTCCGCAGCGACCGCAGGTCGGCGCGGGCCGCGTCCCGGTCGGACTCCGCCTGCTCCCGCAGCGCCTGCGCGGCGCTCGCCACCCGTTGCGCCTCGTCGCGTTCGGTGGCCGCACCGGTCGCCCGCCGCCCGGCCGCCTCGGCCAACTCCTCGGCCTGCCGGGCCCGGTCGACCGCGGTGGCCCGGTCCGCGACCGCCGTCGCCGTCGCCTGTTGCGCGACCGTCAACGCCGCCGTGGCCGCCTCGGCTTCCCGACGGGCGTCGTCGCGTTCGGTCTGCGCCGCCGCGACCTCGGTCGCGGCGTCCGCGCGTGCCTGGGCCAACTGGCGTTCCACCCCGACCGGCGACAACTCGGCGTGCAGCGCCTCGGTCAGGGTCTCCACCACCTGGTCCAACCGGTCGACCGCCTCCCAGGTCCTGGCCACCTGACCGGCCAGCCCGGGCGCGTTACGGTGGCGCATCCTGCTGTTACGGGAGGCCCGCTGGCAGGCGCCGTCGTTGTCCCGGCAGTAGCGGAACGGTCGACCCGCGGCGGTGCGCTGGGGGACCGGCCGGCCACAGTGGGCACAGGGGCGGGTGTCGGCCAGGGCATCCCCGGCGGTCTCATGCTCGTTCATCGCCGGGCAAGTCTAGGCGGATCACCGCTCCCGGACGTCGGTCGTGGTCGGCGCAGCGAAAGCGGACCAGAACTGACGCGGGGCGAATCCGTCGCGACGCAGCCAGTGCTCGGTGTAGACGACTCGCCGCGCCTCGATCCGCAGCAGCGGACCTCGGGGCGCCTCCGACACCGAACGACCGCGCTCGACGGCGTCGGACTGCCACCGGTACACCGCCATCCCGTCGTCGAAACCGTCGTCGCCGGGCAGCAGCACCCGGGCGGTCCCGAACAGCTGCGCACCCCGCGAACTCGCCTGACCCACCAGCGGGGCGAACACCCCCACCGACACCCGCGGATCACCGGCGATGTTGCGCAGCTTCGGCGTACCGGCCTGGGCGGTCACGTACAACGTCAGCTCGTGGTGGTAGTAGCGGACCGGGGTCGCCAACGGGCCGTCCGGGCCAGTGGTGGCCAGCACACACATGTTCTGCGACGAGAGCAGGTTCAGGATTCGTTCCCGCAGCCGTTCGCGGGGCAGCTCGGCGGTCGGTGCCGGCCCGGCCAACCAGGAATCGGTGATCATGGCGGACCCTACCCCGGCAGCCGACAGCAACCCGCTGTGGGGATAGGGTCGGCGGATGCAAACCCAGCTCTACGGCTGACCCGACGCGAGGACGATGTCCTCGCCCGAGTGCGCGTCCCGCCAACGGCCCCGCCGTCGCGGCGACCCGGCGCACCGGCCTAGTCGTGTCCGTCTCCGTCGTAGACCTGAAACGAGGAAACCTCCATGTCCCGTCGCCGTGCCCACATCGCGATGGTCGGCATCCCCGCCGTCAGCCACACCCTGCCCAGCGTCGAGATCATCCGTGAGCTGGTCGACCGAGGCCACCGGGTCACGTACGCCAACGATCCCGCGGTCGCGGACCTGGTCACCGGCACCGGCGCCGAACTCGTCCGCTACACCTCCACCCTCCCGGTCGGCGACCACGACTGGCCCGACGACCCGATCGCCGCGATGGAAGTCTTCCTCGACGACTCCATCCAGGCGCTCCCGCAACTGCGCGCCCACTACGACCACGACCCGGCCGACCTGTACCTGTACGACATCGGCACCTTCGCCGCCCGCGCCATCGCCGAGGCACACCAGCGGCCCATCGTGCAGCTCTCACCGACGTACGTCGCCTGGGCCGGGTACGAGCAGGAGGTCGGCACGCACCTGTGGGCGCTGCCCGGCGCGGACGCGTACCGGGCGAAGTTCGCCGCCTGGCTCGCCGGCAACGGTGCCACCACCACCGACGTCGACACGTTCAGCGGCCGGCCGACGCGTGCCCTGGCACTGATCCCCCGGGCGATGCAGCCGTACGCCGACCGGGTCGACAGCGACGTCGTCACGTTCGTCGGCCCCTGCCTCGGTCAGCGCACCGACCAGGGCACCTGGACCCGACCGGCCGGCGCCGCGAGAATCCTGCTGATCTCGCTCGGTACGGCCTTCACCCGGCAGCCGGAGTTCTACCGCCGATGCCTGGCCGCGTACGGCAACCTGCCCGGGTGGCACGTGGTGCTCCAGGTCGGGAAACACACCGACCCGGCCGAACTCGGCGACATCCCCGACAACGTCGAGATCCACCCGTGGGTGCCACAACTGGCGATCCTCGAACGGGCCGACGCGTTCGTCACCCACGCCGGCATGGGCGGCAGCAGCGAGGGGCTGTTCACCGGCACTCCGATGGTCGCCGTACCGCAGGCGGTCGACCAGTTCACCAACGCCGACCGGCTGGTCGAACTCGGTGTGGCCCGGCGCATCGACACCGCCGACGCCACCGCCGAGTCCCTGCGAACCGCCCTGCTCGACCTGACCACCGATCCGGACGTCGCCCGGCGCAGCGCCGCGCTGCGCGCCGACGCCCGAGCCGAGGGCGGCACCAGCCGGGCCGCCGACATCATCGAGAGCCTGCTCCGCTGACGCACCGGTATCCGTGACCGGCGAACCCGTGCCGGGCGCCGGTCACGGATACCGGTCACGCCATGCCCGCGGAGACCTTCGGGTTCGGTACGGGGAAACGGCGCACACCCACTTGCCGTGGTAGCCGCTCTCCCCATCCTGGTGGCAAACTTCGATCATGACTTCGGAGGAGATCACCGCGGCGTCGGCGGGTACCTGGCAACTCGGTGACCTCACCGTCAACCGGATCGGTTTCGGTGCGATGCGCCTGACCCAGAACGGCGCGGCGCTCACCACCGACGCCGTCGCGAGCGACCGTGACCGGGCGGTACGCGTACTGCGACGCGCGGTCGAACTCGGCGTGAACCACATCGACACCGCCGCGTTCTACTTCTCGGCACTGCGTTCCGCCAACGAACTGATCAACCGCGCGCTGGCTCCGTACCCGGACGATCTGGTCATCACCACGAAGGTCGGACCGGGACGGGACCCGTCGGGGGAGTGGTTGCCGCTGGCGCGTCCGGATCAGCTGCGCGGGCAGGTGGAGGAGAACCTGCGTCAGCTCGGTCGGGACCATCTCGACGTGGTCAACCTGCGGGTTCATGGCACCGACTCGATCGCCGAACGGTTCGGTGCCCTGGCGCGGTTGCGCGACGAGGGCCTGATCCGCCACCTCGGCATCTCCAACGTCCGCCCCGAACACCTGACCGAGGCCGAGGCCATCGCACCGGTCGTCTGCGTGCAGAACCGGTACGGGATCGGCGCCCCGCCCGACGCCGACGAGTTCCTGCGTACCTGCGGTGAACGGGGCGTCGCGTTCGTGCCGTTCTTCGCGATCGCCGGTGCCGGCCGGGAAGCGGGCGCATCCCACACCGACCACGACGAGGTCCAGGCCGTGGCGGACGCGCACGGTGCGTCGGCGGCCCAGGTCCGGCTGGCGTGGACACTGCACCGGGGGCCGCACGTGCTGGCCATTCCGGGCACCGGCGACCCGGACCACCTGGTCGCCAACGTCGCCGCCGGCGCGCTGCGGCTCACCCCGGACGAACTGGCCCGCCTCGACGCCGTACACCGACGCGTCTGACCGGCGGCGCCACCGCCGCCCACCTCACCGTGACCGCCGGGGCACGGCGTCCGCCGACAGCCGGGCCTGCAGGTGTACGTCGGGATGCCGTAGGCGCAGGCACCGTCAGACCGTCGCGTACCGCACCCCGGCCAGCCGCTCGGAGACGTCCCAGAGCCGCGCCGCGTCGGCGACGTCGCGGGCGGGTTTGTAGACGGCCAACTCGGTCGGTCCACCGGTGAACTGGCCGAATCCGTCCGGCCCGTAGAAGCGGCCGCCGTGCGCCTGCGGGCTGGTCGCGGCGTACAGCGCGGGGAGCAGCCCGGCGTCCACGGTCTGCACCATGACACCCAGGCCCGCCAACCGCCTCATGATCCACTCGTAGGGTGAGGGACGTTTGCGGCCGAGGTTCGGGCCGGAGGCGTACAGGTTGGTCAGGGTGGTGCCCGGGTGCGCGACGTTGCTGACGACGCCCCACCCCGCCGCCCGGCTGCGCCGGTCCAACTCCAGCCCGAACATCAGGTTCGCGAGCTTCGACATCCCGTACGCGCGCAGCGCCGAATACCCCTGCTCGGCCTGCAGGTCCGCCCACTCGATCCTGCCCGAGCGAGCGGCGCTGCTCGACATCGTGGTGACCCGCGCCCGGCCGGCGCGCAGCAGCGGCAGCAGCCGCCCGGTGAGCGCGACGTGACCGATGTGGTTCGTACCGAACTGCAGCTCCAGCCCCTCGGCAGTGCTGTGCCGGACCGCCGGCATCATCAGCCCGGCGTTGTTGACCAGGATGTTGACCGGCCGGCCCTCGCGGTTCAGGGTCTCCGCGAGCGCCGTGACCGAGTCCAGCGAGGCCAGGTCGAGTTCTCGGGTGGAGACCGTTGCCCCCGGCACAGCCGCCTGGATCCGCTCGACCGCCGCCGCTCCCTTCGCCGGGTTCCGGACCGGCAGCACCACCTCGGCGCCCGCACCGGCCAGACGTACGGCCAGGCCGAGACCGATGCCGTCGCTGCCGCCGGTCACCACGGCAAGCTTTCCGCTCAGGTCGGGTACGGACACGTCTTTCACGACAACTCCCTGGTCAGTGATGCGTTCTCGGACTTGCGTCAACGGTCGCACCGACCACGGGGGAGATCCATGGCGCGCCTATCCAGGGATCGACAGTGCCTGGATAACCGGCGGCCGGTCACGGAGCGCGTGTCCCGTTCGTGCCCGGACATCCGGGCCAGGCTCGTGATCGCGCCGGCCACGAACACACCGCCCGGCCCGCTGCGGCACCGGGCAATGTCGGTGTCCGGCTATCGTGCCGGGGTGCGGCAGCTCGCGTTGTTCGACCTGGACGACACCCTCGTCGACCGGGCCTCGGCGTTCAACGCCTGGGCCGAGGAGTTTGTCGTCACCCACCGGCTCGACGACGAGGCGCTCACCTTCCTCCTCATGGCCGACGCGCACCACTCCGGGCCGATGGACAGCTTCTTTGTCACCGTCAATGAAACGTTCGACCTGGGCGAGGCGCCCGAGCGACTGTGGGCGCAGTACCGCCGACGCATGCCCGAGCTAGCGTCCTGCGGCGCGCGGGACGTCGACGCCCTGCGTCGCCTGCGTCGGGCCGGGTGGCGGATCGGGATCGTCACCAACGGCATGACCGACAACCAGCTCGGGAAGATCCGCAACACCGGGCTCGACGGCCTGGTCGACGGGTGGTGCATCTCTGACGAGATCGGCGTACGCAAGCCCGATCCCGCGATCTTCCGGCTCGCCGCGGACCCGTGCGGTACCAGCCTCGACCGGGGCGGATGGATGATCGGCGACAACCTGGTCCATGACGTGGCCGGCGGTCATGCGGCCGGGATGCGGACGATCTGGTTGCCGCCTCGACGTCGGCCCGGACAGTGGTCGTTCGTCGGCCCGGCACCCGACTTCATGGTCGACTCGGTTACCGAGGCTGTCGAGGTGCTCCTCCGATCGCGGTGACCCGGGATCGTCAGCTACCGACCGGCTTGGCCACGACCAAGTTCACCCACTCGCCCGGAATCGGAAGTTCTGTGACGTTCGGACCTGGTCGCGCGGGTCAGCCCGGGGGACCGGCCCTCGTGGGTATGATCCGGGTATGACGAAGCGCGTGACCGTGAGCCTCCCGGACGACGTCGCGGCGTACCTCGACCGTGAGGAGAACGCCTCCGCCGCCGTGGCGGACGCGCTCCGTGCACGGATGGACCGGGCGGCCGCGACCGTGGAGATGCTCCGGGCGGTCGGTATCGAGGTCACCGAGGAAGGCCGGAACCGGGTACGGGGTTCTCTGCCCCGGCTGACCGCCGGGCAGCGGGCCGAGAACAAACGACGACGCGACATGGTACGCGCGGGAACGTGGCCGGCAGACGACACCGCTTCCGCCTGATGCCGTACGACGACGAGATCGAGATCCGCGCCGTACTGGACACCTCCGCGATGCTGTCCTACGCCCGTGGACACGTCCACGTCGGCGAACTGCTCGTCGACATCGCCGACGAGGGCGCGTACGCGGGCCTGCCGGCGGTGGCGCTGCTGGACGCGTACACCCGGGTTGATGACGCACCCGCCCGAGCCCGCCTCGGCGTCCTGGCCGCCCTGCCGAGCGTCGCTGTCCTCCCCCTCGGATCCGGCGAGGCGGCCGACACGGCCGCCTTCGTCCGCCTGGTCAAGGGCGACCTCGCCCGCGCCCACGCGGTGTGGGCGGCCCTGCAACACGACGCCTACTACCTCACCAGCGAGCCCTACCTGACCCCGTCGGCCATCCCCGCCGACCAGGTGCACCACATCCCGGCCGACGACGTCTGACACCCCTCCCGGCTCAGTGCACGGCCGCCCCGAACCACTCCGGCAGCCGGCCGAGCAGATCCTGCTGATCGTCACCGACCCAGGCCACGTGGCCGTCCGGCCGCAGCAGCACCGCCGGTACGTCCAGTTCCTCGCTGACGTCCACGACGTGGTCTACCCGATCTGCCCAGCCCGCCACCGAGAGCCGGCCGGTCTGGTCGAGCAGCAGCCCACGGCCGCCGTGCATCAGGTCGTACAGGTGCCCCCGCTTCAGCTTCACATCCCGCAGCCGGCGGCCGAGCAGCTCATGCCCATCGCCGAAGTCGTAGCGGACCCCGATCGCGATGATCTTTTCGATCAGGTACCGGTTCACGTCCTCGAAGTCCATCAGCTCCGACAGCAGCCGACGCACCGCCTGGGGACCCGGATCGAGGGACATCAGCTCCGTCTGCGCCCGGGTGTTGTCCAACACCGCGGCGGCCACCGGGTGCCGCTCGGCCTGGTAACTGTCCAGCAGCCCGTTCGGCGCCCAGCCGTCGACCTCGGCGGCCAGCTTCCAGCCCAGGTTGAACGCGTCCTGGATGCCGAGGTTGAGCCCCTGCCCGCCCAGCGGCGGATGGACGTGCGCGGCGTCACCGGCCAGCAGCACCCGGCCGACCCGGTAGCGCTCGGCCAGCCGGGTGGCGTCGCTGAAGCGGGACAGCCAGCGCGGTGAGTGGACGCCGAAGTCGGTCCCGGCCGTCGCTCGCAACTGCTGCTTGAAGTCCTCCAGGGTCGGCGGGACCGTACGGCTCTCGGACACCCCGTCGGCAGGTACGACAACGCGGTACAGCCCGTCGCCGAGCGGTCCGACCCCGAACCGGAGCTGGATTTTGCGGACCTCGGTCATCACGGCGGCCACTTCTTCCGGCGGCGCGGTCAGCTCCATCTCGCCCAGCAGCGTGTCGACCCTGGCGGGCTCGCCGGGAAAGCCGACGCCCAGTAGCCGGCGCACCGTGCTGCGGCCACCGTCGCAGCCGACGAGGTAGCGCGAGCGCAGCTGCGTGCCGTCGGCGAGTTCGGCGGTCACCCCGTGGTCGTCCTGTCTCAGCCCGACCAGTTCACGACCACGCCGGATCTCGACGCCGACCTCGATGGCGTGCTCGGTCAGCAGCCGGTCGGTGACGGGCTGCGGGATGCCGAGGACATACCCGTGTGCGGTATCCAACCGGTCGGGCCACGGCTTGGTGATGCCGGCGAAGTAACCGCCGATCTTGTATTGCTTGCCCAGCTCGAGGAATCGTTCCAACAGGCCGCGCTGGTCCAGCACTTCGATACTGCGGGCGTGCAGGCCGAGGGAGCGGACAACCCTGGTCGGTTCCGTATCCCGCTCCAGCACGACCACGTGTACGCCGTGCAGGCGCAACTCGCAGGCCAGCATCAGGCCGGTCGGCCCGCCCCCGGCAACAATCACATCGATCATGAGACTCCCCGTTCGAAACAAGGTGAACTTTCGGCCAGTGGCCCGGCGCGAACCGCATCTGCCCGCCGAGTGCCCCGCAACCGCACCTCGACCCCACCGGTAGAGCAACCTTCCGCGTGCCCCTCGCCCCGAGGCGAGCACAGGTGATTCGCGAAGCCCTGGTTTCCGCAGGTCCTGGCCCCGGCTGGAGATTGTGGGGCACGACCCGGGTCTTGCCGCAAGCCCCCCGGTGCGGTATACGTTAAGAGTGGCGAGGGAGTAATCGTTTCCCTTGCCAATATTTTTGTCGTCCGCCGCGGACGGACAGACTCCTCTCGCGACGGCGACGCGCCGAACACACCTGAGACCTCATCCAATGCCGGGATCGCTTGGCAGATGAGGCAAGGTCTGCGCGCAGGCAGCCCGTACGTTCGTCGGGCCGTGGTGTCCGTCCTCGGCCGGCCGTCTCGGCCCGTTCCGCGACCGCGTACCCGCTGGCGGCGCCCGACAGGTCGAGGCACTGCTGCGGGGCGCCGTCACCGACCCGACGCCCCACGTACGCGCCAACGCCGTGAGCGCACCCGGGGCCTGGGCGCGTTCGGAGGACGTACCACTGTCGACGCGCCCGTCTGGTCCGCTCGAGGAGCACACCATAACTGTCATTATGGTGTAGCGCGTTTCGTCCCGTTTTGTCGAGGGGTTCCTCTTGGGTCAATTATTGGATTGCATTAGCAGGTAATTCGATAATTCGGGAGGTGGGCGCTGGTCCGCCCGTACGTCTCGGGTCCTCGTTGTCGCTTCGCGGCCGAGGCGGGTGGCGCGTACCCGTGCGTCGGCCTGGACCGCTGGGCCGGCGCCGTCGGAGGCTCATGGTCCTGACCGGCAAGGGTTCACATGCGTGGCGGTGGATACAGGCGGATACGGTGGCTTGGTGGCGGACGACAAGTGGGCGCAGTGGTTGCTGACCAGACGAGATGGCAACAGTGCGGCCCTGCGGGCCCGCAGCGACCGGGACCTCGCGGTGGTCCGCGACGGCGTCCTTGACGGAGCAGGACTGCTGCCCGAGGACGTCGTCCTTGATGTTGGCTGTGGAACCGGACTGATCGCCTTCGGCGCACTCGACCGGCTCGGCCCCCAGGGACACGTCATCTTCAGCGACGTCTCACGGGATCTTCTCGACGAGTGTCGGCGGACTGCCGGCGGCGATGAACGGTGCAGCTTCGTTCTCGCGGCGGCCGAGGACCTGACCGGCATCCCGGATGCGTCCGTGGATGTCGTCACCACCCGGTCGGTCCTCATCTACTCCGCTCGCAAGGCGGCCGCGTTCGTGGAGTTCTTCCGGGTACTGAGGCCGGGCGGGCGGGTGTCCCTCTTCGAGCCCATCAATCGCTTCGCGCGTCAGCGCCGTCCCGACGACCTGTTCGGCCTGGGCGCCTCATCGGTGGACGACCTGCTCGCCAAGGTTCGCGACGTCTACCGGAGCGTCACGGCGGAAGGCGAGCGGCCGATGATCGACTTCGACGAGCGTGACCTCGTGGAGTGGGCGGTAGCGGCGGGCTTCGAGGCGGTGGAGCTGGACTATCGCGCCCAGGTAGATGTGCCTGGCGAGCCGATTGTCGACTGGGAAGCGCTCAAGCAGGTGGCACCCAACCCCTTGGTCCCCACGTACGGCGAAGCGATTGCCACGGCACTGACCGGTGCGGAACGCGAGCGTCTCGACGCGCACATGACCGCCCAGGCAGCGCTCGGCACGCCCACCCGACGCACGGTGGCCATCGCGTTTTTGCGTGCGCTGCGTCCCTGAGCTGCGCAGGACGCCGGCCCCGGCCTGTTGAGGGCGACCCGATGCGACAGCGGCGCGGCCCAGTGGGCGGGGACCTCGACGGAGAGGCGCCGGCCACCAGGTGCTGGCGCAGCGCGGACCACCACCCACCGGCAGCCGGGGACGACCCGACTCCCGTGAGAGCGTGACCCGTACGTCTGATCAGCCTGTCCAATGCACGACCCCGGATGTGTCATTTCCCGACGGATATGGGCATCGGCGCACATCCGGGTGGCCTGAGTGGACGAATGGCGCTACCTTCGGGTCGCGAGACACGGCGCATGAGCTTTCATGCGACCCAAGGGGAGGCTCCCCTGGGCGGGGGGCGTTACAGAGGAGCGGGGTGAATCCACCTTGACGGATACTCCAGGCGTTGGCCAAGTGCACGCTACGCAGGACCAACTCAACGCGATGGCGCAGCGGTGCCAGGACACCGGGGAGCGGCTTGCCACGGGAATGGCGCAGTTGCTCGACCGCATCACGTCGCTGAGTGGTACCGGCATGGCCGGTTCGGCCAACAACGCACTGCAACTGGTCTCGGGTGACCTCAACGAAGGCCTGACGAAGATCCTGAACGCGCTGGACGGCCTGTCCGGCAAGATCAGCGACGCCTCGACGCAGTTCGGGGTTCAGGACGAGGATGCGGCGACGGAGATCCGGGCCGCCGCCGAGGGGACCGGAAACAGCGCCGTCATCAGCGCGCTGCGCGGCTGACCTCGGCGACTGAGGTCCCTACTGGTGGTCGAGAACAGTCGAAAGGTGACACACCAATGAGTATTACCTACAACTTCGGCGCGATCGGCGATGTGGCGACCGCGATCGGCACCTACCAAGGCAACCTGGACGTCGAGCTGGGGGAGCTATACAACGCCTTCCAGCAACTCTTCGCCAACGACTGGTCGGGCTCCGCCGGCCAGGCGTGCGACCAGGCGCAGGCACAGTGGAACCAGGGCGCCACCGAAATCAAAGAGGCGTTGGCCCGCCTCGGCATGAAGCTCGGCGCGTCCGCCGAGCGCATGCAGGAGGTGGACAGCAGGATCTCGGCCAACTTCTGAGGCGCCCGCTGACCGGACGACTCATGAGAGATGTCCCGGCGAGGTGGTACGCCTCCTCGCCGGGATCGTCGGCTGCGGCGGCTGGCCGACGGGTAATACGCTGTTCCGTGCCCCCGCAGTCGTGACGCAGGGCGGTCGGGCACATCGCGGTTCTCGGGGGAGGCACGATGGGGGTTCCAAGGGAAGACCAGGTCGGTGGGACGCCTTCGGACTACAGGTCGTTCGGTGACAAGGTCAACGTCGAGGTCACCGATCTGGTCAGCTACTTCGAGGAGCTGAGTTCGCTCTCCGGGCAGGCCAGCGGGGCGGCCGCTACGGCGATGTCCCAGATGAACATGCTGATCATGACCGGGTTGGCGACCTCGGACGACGGGGAGGCGTTCCCCGAGGGACTGCAGGCCGCCCGTTTCATGAACCACCGGCTCAGCGACTTCCAACACTTCAGCGCCGACGTGACCGAGGGAGTCCGCAACATCGGCTCCGCGGCGGCCGTCGTGGCCGAACTGTACGAGAACTCCGACAGCGAGAACGCGGCCAACGTCGCCGATATCGGCTTTGTCTTCTCCGAACCGGGAGCGAACCCGCCGCGCGGCTTCCGCAAGGTCGAGAGCTGGTCGGAGTACGAGCAGCGGCTGGCCGACGAAGCCGGCCCGGTGCCGATGGCGTCGATGGGCGACGGTGTTCCCGTCAGCTTCACGCAGACCGTCGCCGCCGGCCTCACCTATTACTACTACTCGGACGGCTCCTACCGGGTCGTGCAGTATCGGACCGAACCCGGTACCTCGGCCTGGACGAGCGAGTCGCAGGTGTTGACGACCACCGTCTACGGGGCCGACCGGCAGGTCATCTCGACCGTCACCGAGCAGAGCTACGCCGTACGCGGCACCCCGGTGAACAGCGTCACCACCAGCCGCGGGAACGACCAGAACGGCAGCACGTCGACCACGACGACGACCAACAACCCCGACGGCAGCATCACGGTGACCAACGAGAGCAGCAGCACGGTCGAGGGCCAGCGGCGCGAATCGGAACCCACCACGACGACTGTCGAACGGGACCAGCACCGCGAGGGCGGCACGCAGGGACCGGTGGAGAACGTCTCCGAGCAGCTCGATTCCCACGGCATGGACCACACCGTCCGCGAGTACGGCGCCGGGTACTGAGGAGGAACCGTGGCGGGCGAAGAGGAGTACTTCGGCTACACGTCGGCGCAGAACGAGCAGCTGCAGCTCAACCGGCAGATGGCCCGCCGGATGGGCGAGGACATCCGGCACTACCCGCCCCCGCCCAGTGGCGAGTACATCGAGCCCACACGCAACTGGGACACCGAGGAGGGCAGGGTCCTCTCCTCGAACGAGGAGAAGCAGGCCTTCTACGCGGACAGCATCGAGAAGATCCGCAAACGGATCATGGCGCAGGACGCCACGGTGGTACGTCAGCTGGCGGACCAGTGGTACGAGGTCAGCCGGGTCCTCGACGACCTGCGAACCCGGGTGCTCGACGCCTCCACGAAGCTCAAGGACGGCACCAACGGCAGGAACGGCTGGACCGGCCAGGGCGCCGACGCCTTCCTGGCCCGCGGGCCGGGTGCGACCCTGATGTCCCTCGACGCGTGGGAGGACGCCGCCATCACCAACTGGCTCGGCACGCTCTCCCTCGCCGGTGTGATCGTCAGCCGCCAGGCGGAGATGACCCAGCTCTGGCAGCGGTACGAGCAGGGCATGGAGGACATGAGCTCACGGTGGCTGCAGTCCAAGGGGTACGACTCGGTGGACGACCTCATCCCGGGCACGCCGTACGCGGACCAGTACGTCACCTTCATGCGCGACAACCAGCTCCGCTGGAACTGGGAGGCGCAACGGGTCCAGTACGGGATGGCCCGGGACTACTGGTCGGTGATGAACGAGGACCTGGCCGGCGGCAGGGCCACCGTCTACGAGGGACCCACGGACGCCGTTCGGTTCAACCCGGACTTCATCGCCCGCCACAAGCTGGGCGAGTTGGGCCTGCCGAACATCAATCCGCCGCGCGTGAATCCGAACATCACCGGCCCGAACATCACCGAGACGAGGGTCGTCCGTCCGGACGTGACGCCGCCGGCGGTGACGCCACCGAAGCTGACCGACCCGAACATCACGGCCCCGAACGTCGTCCCGGACCTCACCGCTCCGAACGTGACCCGCCCCGACCTCACCGCCCCGAACATCACGGCGCCGGTGGCTGCTCTGCCCGTACCACCGCCAGTGGTGGCGCCCGTGCCGCCCGTCGTTCCGAGGACGCTGCCGTCGGGCCCCACAGCCGCTGGTGCACCGGCGTTGCGGCCGGGCGGTCTGCCGTCGGCCCTCGGTCGGGGCCTGCTGAGCAACCTGCCCGGCGGCGGAGTGTCGAGTGTGCTGCGCGGATCCGGCGGCCCGACACCCGTTTCCGGGGAGGGCCTGCCGCCGTCGATGCCGCAGTCACGCGCCGGCCAGCCTCCGCCGCCACAGGTCAGGGGGCGTGGGCCAGCCGAGGGCAGCCCGGCCTCGCCGGCCAACCCGCAAGGGAACAAGCGAGGTCCTGAGGCGCCGACCCCGGCCGTTCCGGGCGGCCCGAACCCCACGAACCAGTTCGGTGCCCCTCCGGCAGCGCCGTCCTCCCCGGTGCTGCGCAACCCGCGTGCCACACCGCCACCGCCCGGCGTACGGGCCGGCGGTCCCCGTCGCGGCGGTCCCGCCGTACCGGGGATGCCACCGACTCCGCAGGTTCCCGGCGCCGCCGCGCGTCGGTCTGATGCGGCACCACCGGTGTTGGCCCGGTCCCGGCCGAACCGCCCGCAGGGAGCCGAGCCCGTCCTTCCCCCGGTTCCCTCCGCCGGGTCGGACGCCCCCGCCAATCCCCTGGCCCCGCCACCGCCGCGCACGACCCCGGTCGTCGGTCGAGCCACCCGTCCCACCCCGGGCCAGCGGCAGCCGTCCGACCCGACCTCGGGTGTGGTGCGCGGCCAACGGCGGGCCGCGTTCACCGGCCAGCCCGGTGAGATAACGTCGCGCAAGATGGCAACCGAGCAGCCGCCGGTCGGCCCCGTGGAACGCGAAATCGACAAGATTCGCAAGATCCTTGACCAGGAGGGCGTGTGGACCGTCGAAACCCCGGGCGGTGGCGTCCTGGACGGCGTCCGGCCGACCACCCCGTCGGTGGAACCCAAACCGACCCTCGGCACGTGACCGCTCGGAGAGTCCGCCCGTGGACGACCGTGCTCGCGCTGGCGGCGGCGGTACTGGTCGCGGCCGGCGGTTGCGGGGACGCGGATCCGTCGACGGGCAGCGGGCCCGACGGGGTGCTGACCCTGCCGCCGCTGCCGTCGCAGACGACGGCAGCGCGTACCTCCTCGGCCGATCAGGGGCCGGTCTACGTACCGAGCGGCGAACTTTGCGAACGGGCCGATCTGGCACCGATCGCGGAGCTGTTCCCCAAGGCAGACACCCCGCTCGCCAACACCGCGCGGCTCTGCGACACCTCCCGGTCATCGGACGCCATGGTCGTGACCCTCTCGGTCGACGCGGAACTGCTCAAGGACGGGCGGTGGGCGAAGGAGTACTTCGACACCGCGCGTCGGCGGGCGAAGACCACACCCACGGACGTACCCGCGGCGGGCGCGGGCGCGTTCTGGACCGGCGACGAGCGCACCGTCGAGCTGTTCAGCTATCACGGCAATCTGGTGTTGCAGATCCGCCTGCACGCCCTGCGCGACCAGGACCGGCTACCGGCGGACACCGCCGACCGGCTCGCCCGCGTCGCCGCCGGCACCTTCGCCCGCCTGGCTCCATGACTGTCCCCGATCCGGGCGACCAGCCGCCGGGCGCCCGGTTCGCGATGAGTGTCATCCACCCCGGGTCACCGGTCCTACGAGTCCGTTACCGGCAGGGTGTACTGGTCACGCCGCACGGCTACCCGGACTGGGCGCTCTGCGCCCGGGCGGTGGTGGAGCTGCCGCCCCCCGTGCCCGGACTGACTCGCGACGAGGTACGGGTGGTCGACGTGCTCGCGGCCAATGCGGCGATGGCCCGCACCGCGGCCGGACCCGACGGCGACCCGCTCTGGGTGACGTCACGTGAGCCGACGGGCCGGGCCGTGGCGACCCCGGTCGGCTGGTGCTGGGCACATGTGGCACTGACCCGGCAGCTCGCGCTCGTCCCGATCGAACTGCACGGCTCGTTCCGGCACGGGGGCGGGCTGAGCACGTTACCGGTCGCCGGGCGCGGGCTACGACTCGACGAGCGGCCGGTGCCCGTGGCCGCCGGTGCGTCCGAGAACGTTCCCGAGGAGATGGTCGCCCTGTTGGAAACGGCGTTGGGTTGGCCGCTGCCGGAGGCGTACCGGCGGTTCCTGGCCGCGACCAACGGCGCCGGACCGGCGGGCCCCGGGGTGCTGCCCGGCCATGGTTTCGTCGCCGACCAGCCGCTGTTCGGCATCGCCCGCGAGGACCGGCATCAGGACCTGTCCTACCTGGTGCAGTGGATTCGTGACCGGTTGACCGTCGACTTCCTACCCGTCGGGTACGTGCAGGGCGGACTGCTCGCGGTCCGGGTGTCCGGCGGCGACCTCGACTCGGTCTGGTACCTGGACGACGACGACCCGCGCGACCGTGACGGCTACGACGCGGAATACATCTGCGCGAACCTCCTGCGGCGGTGCGCCGACAGCATCGACGACTTCTGGGCGCGGCTCGTCCAGCCGGCCCGGGCCCTGCTCGCGATAGCCGAGTCCTGGGTTGACGCCGATCAGGTGATCGAGGTCCGCTCCGACCCGGTCGGAGCGGGGTTACCGTCGCGGATGAAGGCGCCGTGGCAGCCGCCGGTGGAAACGGGGCGGGACACGTTGGTTGCGCTGTTCGAGGCCCGATGACCACGGAAAGTCGATGACGATGGGAACTGGGTGACAGTGGAGCCCGGCATGGACCGGCCGACGGCCCCCTGGGCGCCGGCGAACGAGGTGGAACGCCGGTTACGCGATGCCGCCGACGCGGGCGACATACCCGAGCTGATGGGCATCCTCGCCGGTGCGCCGCTGTACCTGCCCGGGTTTCGCGACGACGCTGGGCCGGCGGACGGGGCGCGGCAGCGCCTGCTGACCCGGGACCGCGACGGGGTTCCCTACCTGCCGGTCTTCACCTCACCCGAGGCACTGCACCGTACGGTCACCGCCGACGGGTGGCGCCCGACCAGCCTCTCGGAACTGGCCCGGACCATGCCGTCGGGTTGGGGGCTGGCGGTCAACCCGGTCAGCCCGATCGGCGTCCTGGTCGCGCCGGAGGACGTACCGACGCTGGTGCCGGACGCGGCGGCGCTGGCCGCCTTCGTCCCCGCCACGGAACTGGAAGGGTTGCTGCGCGACGCGCTCGCCGCCCTCGACGGTGAGGTACTGCTCGATCTGCTGGTCACCGCGCGGGTGACCGTGCCGACCCAGGCCGTGGACGTGGACGGCGTACCGACGATTCCGGTGTTCACCAGCTCGGAGCGGTATCACGATTTCTTCGCCGGACACGGCTTGGACCTACCGACGGTCGACCTCGACCTGGTGGCGGTGGTGCGGCAGTGGCCCGAAGGGGACTTCCGGCTCGCCGTCAACCCGGGCTCGCCGATCGCCTTCTCACTGGGCGGCGACCGGGTCCGGGGACTGCTGACGTACGCGGCCGAGCTGGCCCACCGTCGTACCAACAACCCGCCACCGGCACCGCCGGCCACCGGGACCGGGGCGCCCGAGCCCGAGCCGCCGATTCCTCAGCAGCGGGTCGGTGGTGTCGCCGACCTGCTGCGAGGCGGGGACGGCTGAGCACCGGATCGGGCGGACGTCATCTATTGTCGAAACAGGTCGTCGTCGGTGGAGGGAATCGGTGCGACCGATACGGGGAGGTGCGCGCGTGGAACGAGAACGTCCGCAGTGGTCGGCGATACGCGGCGTCATCGATGGTCTTCAGCGCACACTCGAAGACGCGACGCAGACCCGCCAGCAGGTCATGGAGATCACGGGAACCGCATGGTCCGACGATCGCATGATCAAGGCCGTGGTCGGCCCGCGTGGCCAGCTCATCGAGCTCGAGATCGATCCCCGGATCTACCGCACCCCCAATTCCAAGGCACTGTCCGCGTCGATCCTCTCCACCGTCCGCGCAGCCGTCGAGGATGCCAATCGGAAGACCCGCGAGGTCATGGACCGGGTGATGCCGAAAACCGACGGGTTTCTCCCCAAGACGGACTTCGACGTGATGCTGGACAACCACGACGCCGACCTGCCAAAGGCGATGCGCAAGCGGGAGGAGGAGGGGCATGGGTACGTTTCTTAACGTCGACGGGGATCCCAACGAGGTGGCCGGCACCGGCGCGGTGCTCAGGTCGATCGCCGAGTCCTTCAAGACCGAGACCCAGGCGATACTCGGCGACATCAACGCCGTGCACGCCGAGCGCCCGTGGGGTTCGGACGAATACGGTAACGCCTTCGAGACGACCTACTACGCCGTCCCGGCGGGCGCCGAGGAGCCGTTGCCGGACATGGTGCAGACCGGCCTGTCCCGAGCGGGAGAGGGCCTGTCCCGCGTCGGGGACGGCACGATCCTCGCCATGACGGAATACCAGGGCACCGACACCGACAACGCCACCCGGATCAACGAGACGAACGTGTAGTGGGCTGCTGATGGGCGACACCGTCGAGATCTACCTGAGCTATTCGGGTCCCGGGCAGCGCCTGGCTCACCGGGTGGCCGAGACCCTGGACCTGACCGGTTACTTCCACTCCGGCGAGGGCTATGTGTTCCCGGTCGACGCCCGGCCGCTGATCGGGGTCGACGGTTGGGGGCAGTTGACCCTCGATGCGGTTGACCGGGACCCGGATGCCGGGTTCGGTGACGGCGCCGGGCCCGACGAGGAAGTGACGGCGTACGCGCCCTACGGCTTCGAGTTGTCGCTCGACTTCCGGGGGCCGCAGGAGCAGCTCGGCCGGGCGATCTTCGATCGGCTGACCGGCCTGGATCTGTCGATGGCCTACGGCGACTACCTGCGGATCTTCGCCGACTTCCGGCCGGGGCGGGGTACCAGGGAGTTCCCACCCGACACCCCGGCCGACGGGACGGGCCAACGGGTCTGGTCGGACCTGACGCCAGCCGCCGCGCCGAGCGGCGATCCGCTGGTGTCCGGCGGCCCCACGACCGGTGGCCGGGTCGCCGTCTTCGACACCGGCACGCTGCTCCAGATTGTCCCGATGGCTGACGACGGGCGGTGGCGTTGGTCCGGGCCGGTCGCCTCGGTCCTCCGTACGCTCGGGGACGACGGTCTCGGTGTCGTCCTGGACGCCGCGCTACATCCGCGGGTCGTCTCGGGGCACGTGGGGCGGATGGTCATCGAGTCGGCCGCGTTGACCAGCCGACTGTCCGTCGAGGACCTGCTCCGGGGCCGGGGATCGATCGAAGTCCGGGTCGAGTCCGGGGAATGGGTCGCGGTCGCGTGCGGGCCGAGTCCGGTTGTCGGCGACGCGCCCGGCCCGGTGATCGACGGCTTGGTCGGAGGTCACTCCGCCGACGCACCGCCGGAGGCGCTCGGCGGCCTGGTGCGTGACCTGCTCGACCAGCTGGCTGCCCGGCTCGGTGCGACGGGCCGATCCTAGGACCCGGTCCGCCGGCGAATCGTCGGTGAACGCGTGTGACGATGAGCGCCATTGTCAGGTGGCTGCAGTGACAGGGAGGTGTCTGGTGGATGGGGACCGGCTGACCGCTGCCGTGGAGCGCTACATCCTGACCCCGCACGAGAATGTCGTCAACCGGCGGGACTGGCCGGACAGCGTGGCCATCAAGACCAACCGGGGCTGGTACGACGCCCAGCCCGCCGACTGGCTCATTGCCCGGGAGCCCTGGGTCGACCAGGCATTCCGTCTGGTCCTGGACGATGCCGTCGAGGACGCCGCGTCGCGTACCTTCGGTCTGATCCTGCAGCGCGACGGCGGGGTGCTGCACGTCAACGACCAGGCCACCATGCGCGGGTTGGGGAGCCGGTTGGGCGACGACCTGGACCCGCTCGCCTACGCGGAACTGCTGGCCGAGTTCTACTCCGGCCCCGACATCGACCGCCCCGTGGTCGCCGCCCAGGCCGCGAGCGCGTTCACGAAGGCCGGTTGGTTGGTCCACAGCGTCGACCAGATCCTGGCGGAGTTTCCGTTCCTGGACCCGGAGCTGTTGAGCCCGCCGAGCGTGCGCCAGGTCGCAGGACGGGTCGAAATCACCTTCCACTCCTGTCATTACCACCTGGACGTCAAGGGCGAGGTTGACGTCCTGCGCTGGAACGTGGCCGGTGGACCCGGCCATGAAGTCGGTTGGCTGCGGGAGTACGTCGCGAGAGACGTCAGCCGTCCGTAAGTGACAGCAGGGCGGTCACGCACTGGGGGACCCGGGACATCGAGGGGAGGTTCACTTGGGCGACAACGTCGCGGAGGACGGAGCAGACGCCGCCCTGGAGGCCGTACGCCAGTGCATGATCCAGATCAACGAGTGGATCCCCGTACTCGGTGACTTCCTCGACATGATCACGCAGTGGCCGGAGGCGCGGCACAGCCGCCTGTTCGACCTCGCCGACTCCTACCTGCAGGCCGCTGAGCTCTACGGCGCCCACCTTGAGGAGTTGCAGGACTACCTGGGCGACTTCGACGCGTGGCAGGGCGACGGGGCGGCCCAGGTCGCCCGCGAGCAGTTCCAGGCGTACTTCGCCGAGACCGCAGGCATGGCCGAGTTGCTCGGCGCGGTGCAGCAGACGGTGCACGCCAAGGCGCTCGAGATCGAGACCATGAAGTGGATGGCCGTCGTCACGCTGGTGATGATGGCGGTTGCGCTGATCCAGGCCATCCTCACGATCTGGACGGGCATCGGCGGCGTGGCCGGGTTGGTCGCGATCGTCACCGCCAGGCAGTCCATCGTGCAACTGGCCCGTCAGTTGGTCACGAAGCTCTGGCAGGAGACGGTGAAGGCCGGCGTACGGCAGTTCACCCAGAATCTCGCGAGGAACGCCGGGCGGGCCGCGCTGCGTGGCGGGATCATGTACGCCGGTGTGATGGGCGGGATCAAGGGCGGGATCCTGCTCATACAGGCCGCCGAGGGCCACGATCCGTTCACCGAGGGCTGGGCGACCAGGTTCGGCGTCGAGCTGGTCGACAGCTTCATCGCCGGCGCGATCGGGGGTCCGCTGACCCTCGGGATCCACAGCCGGGTCATGGAGGCTGTCGCGTTCGGCCTCGGCCAGACCGTCGACAACGTCCTGCAGTACGGCCGGGACCGCATCCTGGACGCGGCCGGCCTGGCCGACTGGGCGCAGCGCAACCACCTCTACAGTGGGATGACGCTGGACAACCTGCTCAGCGCCGTCACCCCGGCGGCGCTGATCGGTGAGATCGTCAGTGAGGGCCGGCGCCCCGGTGCTCGGCCGGATATCACCCCCACGGTCGGGCAGGGCGCCCGGAACCTGTTCGGCAACACGAACGCGCCCACGCCGGCGCCGAGCAATCTCGCTCCGCCTGCGGTTCTGCCCACTCAAGCGGTCCTGCCCACTCCGGCGGGCATCCCGTCGGGACCGGCGACGAACACACCCGCCTCGGCAGCGACGGGCGTCTCCAACACCGGCGCGGGCGCGGCGACTGCCACGACCGGGGCACGGACGACGCCCGCCGTACCCGCCGGAGCACCCGTGTCGACTGGAGCACCCGCCCCCGCGGGTAGCACCACAACGACATCGTCCGGTTCGAGCACTTCGACAACCTCGACGACCAGCGGATCGACCTCGACCGGCCGCGACTCCACGGTCAACTCCACAGCCACACCCACCCCGTCGGCTACCGGCACCGATCCCGGGCAGGCGAGTCCACCGCCTGGCGAACGATCCGTCGTGACGCCGACCCCGGCCACGCCGACCCCCAGCGCGCCTACCACGCCGACGCCGGACGCCAACCCCCCGGTCTCACCCGAGGCGGGCAGCCGGCCGGACCTGACCGTCGCAGGCCCGACCACCGGCACCGGCGACCCTATCCAGACGCCCGCCGGCACCGACGCACCCGCGACCCCTGACTCGACCACGTCCCCGACAGTGGACCACACGGTCGCGGACGGCGACCGCACCCGCGACCCGGACGTGCCGGCGCAGACCGGCCCGGTGACGACAGCCGATGGCCCGCCATCCCAATCGGATTCCACCACCGACGGCGTCATGTCCACTTCGGAGAGGTCGGCCGGGTCACCGCCACCGGACTCGGTGGATGGCGGCCACCGCACGGATGGATCTGACCAGCGCAGCGTCGACGGGCAACCACCCGGTTCGACCACACCGTCGGCCCCCGACGGCGCCCGAACCGACTCGGCCCGCAGCGAGCCGCCGGCCTCGACGTCCCAAGCCAATGGAGACGGGGGTACGGGACGCGCTGAATCGCGTTGGCAGGAGTGGAAACAGCGGATCGAAACGCGGATCGAAACGCAGTACGCGCACGGCGTCGCCGAGCACTTCGGCCGGTCGCCCGACGGCGCGGACCCGACGACCGGGTCGGCGCCACCGCTGACACCCGACCTGGTACAGCAGGCACTGAACACCCGCCCGGAAAACCTCAACCGGTACGGCGAACGCCTGCGTGGCTTCATCGAGCAGAACTTCACCCGAGTCGACGAAACCGGCACCCGTCGCCCGCTCAACGCGACCGAGATCGACGCCCGGCTCGAACAGATGCGCGGCGAGGGACACAGTCCCAACCCTCCGGCTACCCCCACCGACACACCTGAGCCCGACAGCACCACCCGGACCGATCCTGCGGAGGGTGTCGACCGGACGGATCCTTCCGAGGGCGCGGCTCGGCCCGATCGCGAGACCGCAGGCCAGCAACCGAACGGTACGCCCCGACCCGAGGTCGAGGCCGGCCCCGTTCCCGAGGGTGGAAGCAGGTCCGAGCCAGCGCCTCAACCGGACGGAGCGGCGCGGCCCGAAGCTGAGACGGGACCGCGGCCCGAATCCGATGCCCGGCCGGACGGAGCGGCCCGGCCCGAAGCCGAGACGGCATCGCGGCCCGAAGCCGATGCCCGGCCCGACGAAGCAGCTCGGCCCGAGGCCGAGACGGGACCGCGACCCGACGCGACGCACGCAACCGAATCCGAGCTGCGTCCGACCGACAACCTCGGCCCCAACTTCCCGTCGCCGGACGGACGGACCGGCGCGGACCTGCCCCGGCAGGTCCGCGACCTGGTCGACCAGGCCCGGCAGCGGTTGCTCGACAACTATCCGGAGCATGCGGTCGCCGGCCGTCTCCGCGACCTCGACGACATCGCGAGGGTCGCCGATCGCCTGCAGGACAGCGCCGCCCGGGCCCGGGTCACCGGCGACACCCGCGACCTGGTTCGTCAGGTGCGCGAACTCAGTTCTTCGGTCAACCAGTACTCCGACCGATACCGGAACTGGCACCACCCCACCCGACCGGACCTGCCGGCTGATCCGGGTTGGCGGGACCTCGACGGCGTCGACCCCCTCAACTCGGTGGAGATGGCCAACCGGTCCGCGTCCATCGACCCCGAGACCCACCGGTTCCACGTTATCGACCAGGCCATCGCGATCGCGAAGATCGGTGATGTGCTGGGTCCGGAGTTCGAGGTCCACGCCAGGCGTACTTTCGAGCGGACCGTACCGATGGACATGCGTCACGCCGCGGAGGTCCTGTCCCCCGCAGACGCGTCGCATCTCGCGGAGAGCATCAACGGCAACAGTCGCGGTTTCTACGACTCACGCCTCGGCATCACCTTCGTCAACCCGACGGGTGCGGCAAGACATCCGGTGACCGGTGAGTCGATCACCGTACCTCGGCCGATCAGCGCCATCGCTGCGACTGTCGTGCACGAGGGTATGCATGCGATGCAGCCCAACATGGCCCTGGTCTCCGACCTGGTCAGGGACAGTATGTCGGGCGCCGAGGCACGTCGGCTGGTGCAGCAGCTCAGGTTGGAGCGGGAGTTCCAGGCGTTCTCGGTGCAGCAACGGTTCATGCACGGGCTGACCGGTTTCCGGTCTTCGGATCCGCAGGTCGATCCCCGTATCCCGAGTACGGACGGGTACCGGGACACGGCCGCTCTCACCCCTCGGCAACTGGTGGACGACCTCATTGTCCGCTACCGGATCGACCCGAGCGCGGTGCCGGAGAGTCTGGTCTCGCAGCTGCGGGAACTCACTCCGGAACAGGTGACCGAGCAGGCCCGTACGGCCATCGCCGAATCCACCCACCCCCAGCCCGACCAGCGCCGGCAGGGAGGTCTGCACGGCCCGATCACCGCCCACGTCTTCGACTCGCAGGGTTGGGACCTGGAGCGGGTCCAGAGCAGCCAGGGGGGGATGGCATTCGCGCCGCTCGCCGACGGAACCACCGGAGTCGGCAGCCAAGATCCCACCCAGTCGCCCACCGGGGACAACGGCCCTGGCGGGGAGCACCGATCCGGCGGTGACAACCGGCCCGACCAGGAGAACCCGGTCGGTGGCGACGGCAGGGTCGAGGGCGAGAACGGCCCGGAAACCTCACGGCGTCTGCATCTCGCACCCGAACGGTTCGGACCACTGGACCCGCAGCAGCCCGGACCCATGGGCGAGTCTTACACCCCGGGGGTTCACGACCGACACGACGGCACTGCGCAGGGCTTCGATGCCCGCGAACGCGAGACGGCCGCGCTCCGGGCCGAAGAGGGCAGGCTCGTCACCAGGCTGCCCGTACACTCGCTCAACCACGCCGGGTACCGATCGCTGGAGGCGTTGGAGCGAACCGGACCCGACGACCCGGGCCGGGGGGTGGAGTACAAGGACGTCGGCCGGGACACCAGGTCCGCCGTCGACGACCAGGTCCGGCGCGGGTTGGACAAGTTCAAACCGCAGCCCGACGGCACCCGTCTCGCCGGTGACATCGTCGTTGACGGACGCGCAGCCGGCCTCGGCCGGGACAACGCGGTGAACTCTCTCCGTTCCCGACTGGGCCGGATGCTCGCCGACGGCGACCAACGGCTCGGGCAGGTCGGTCGGATCGACGTCTACCTCGGTGACGGCAGCCGCGTCAGCCACGCCGACGGTCGGATCACCCACCACACCGACGGCGGTGAGCGGGTGATCGGCGAGTGGGACGCCGACGCCCGGAGATTCGTGGAACCGCCGGGACGGATGCCGGAGGGCGGCAACGACCCGGACCCGGCAATCGAACGCGAGGACTCCGGAGTCCCCGGGGACGGGACCACCGAGCAAGGCGGAGGTCCGACGGATCGGGTACCGGACCACGCCGCACCGCCACCGGACCCGACCACGGACCCTCCTTCAGATCCCACGGCGCCCGTCGACCCCGGCCACCGTCCGGGCAATTCCCCGCTCGGGGGCGGCAGGCCACCGTTGGCATCGACCCGGACGGTCGGTCCGGCGAATCTCGGGCCGATCGAGGACGTTCAGCACCAGCGGGACGTGGCCGACAGCCTTCGG
Source organism: Micromonospora sp. NPDC004704 (assembly GCF_053601675.1). Classification (NCBI taxonomy): domain Bacteria; kingdom Bacillati; phylum Actinomycetota; class Actinomycetes; order Micromonosporales; family Micromonosporaceae; genus Micromonospora; species Micromonospora sp. NPDC004704. The sequence continues at coordinate 368,183 of NZ_JBSGCD010000001.1, forward strand.
ACCGACAACGGCTACACCGTGCTCGCGAACCCGTCGAACCATCCGTACGGGCAGCTGGTCAACGACGGGGGACCGGAGGTGCCCGGCCGGAGCAACAACTGTCTCGACTGCTCGCTGTCGGCGCTGTCCAGCTTCTACGGACATCCCGAGGTCTCCGCGCCCCGCTGGCCCGACCGACTCGCGGACGGTTCGATCGACCGGATCACCGGCGAGGCGGACGGGCCCAGACGTGCTGTCGACTGGCTGGGGGCGAACTGGACCGGCCCGGACAGCACCATGCCCGTCGACCCCGCCGGCCGAGCCGTCGCCATCGCCGACCAGTACCGGGTCCTGCACCAACAGGTCGCCGACGCCGGTCCGGGAGCGTCGGCCGTGGTCGTCATGGACTGGTTGCACGTCGACTCCTCCACCGGCCAACCCGCCACGGACGCAAACGGGGCCGTGCAGAGTCGGGGCGGGCACGCCATGGTGCTGGTCTACCCGGACGGCGCGGACGGCCCGGTCTGGTGGGACCCGCAGAACGGCCGCACGTGGACCGAGCCGCCGCCCAGTTACGTCGCCGCCACCCACACCCTGTGGTCGATCCGCGGCGATGGCCTGGGCAGCAGTTCACTGCCCGATACGTCAGGCGTGGTCGGGCAACCCGACGGCGGTGTCAACAACAGCGAGGGAACAGATCATGGATCAGCGTCCGGAGATAACCGAGGATCAGGCGAGGGAGTTGATGACCCGACTGGTCGGGGCCGGCACGCAGATAGCGCTTCACCCGTTCGAGTTCGGTTGGCTGGCACAGGAGATCCTGTCGGAACAGGAGCGTGGCCGGGGGATGCACATCGGCCAGGGGAACTACATCATCGACCGGACGGGCGTGATCACAGTCCATCCGAGTCTGCCGATACCGGTGGTGATCGAGCAGTACGTCGAGGCCCGGAGGCGAGGGCAGCCGACTGGCCAGCAGATCTGGCCAGAGACGGATGGGACACCTCCGCACCGGTAACCGCATCCGACGGCACCCGGACGGCGTACTCCGGACCCGAAGGGTGGCCGGACCAGACGCCCGACGCGACTCCGGAGTCGTCGAGGGACGCCACCCGGGGCTGGCAGGATGACCGTGGCGCGACCGCCTGGGACAGCTGGCGCCACGACCCCGATCCGGTCCGGGCCGACCAGCGTGTCGCACCGGACCCGGTCGCACGGGCCGAGCAGCCGGGCGTGCTGCGGCGGATGCTCGACGGTCTCCGCCAGCTCTTCGGATTCGGCGACCCGCCGGCCCGCATCGCCGTACCGGACACAGCCGCGAATCCGTGGTCGGCGCCCCGCCCGGAGCCGTACGCGACGGACTCGGGCGTGCTCCGGCACGATCAGGGATGGCCCGACAGTACGTCGACCAACGTGCTCTGGCCGGAACAGCCTGCGCCCGACCTGGCCCCCGTACCGGATGCGAGCCAGCCCACCGCGGAGCCGGCGCCCCCGCCGGAAAGCTCCCACGACGAGATCTGGAATGACCCGCCGTGGCACCGGGAGGGGCGTCCGCCGTCACTGGATGAACTCATCCCGTCCACCGACGCCGAGATCGCCCGGTGGGGGGACGCGATCCGGGAGGAGTTCGCACGCCACCTCGGCGGCCTGGAGTTCGCCGGCATGCGGCTCCGGCTCGACCTGAGCGAACCGCACACCTTCAGCGTCTACCGCAACAGCGTGATCGTTCGTGCCGAGATCATCGACCCGGAACGCGGCAATGTCGGCCGGGCGGTCCGCGAGTTCCGCCGTGACCATGACGGAAAGCTGATCGCCGAGCACGCCTCGTTGAAGGTCTCCTCGACGGTTCACGGCAAGGGAGTCGCCGAAGAGTTCAACCGGGCGATGCGGGACTGGTACAGCTATTCCGGAGTTGACCACATCAGCCTCCGCGCCGCATCCACGGTCGGCGGCTACGCCTGGGCGAGGGCCGGATTCGACTGGCAGCCGGAGACCGGACACCACGCGCGGAATGTCATGCAGCGCCTCGGGATGCAGGTCCGCAGCGCGAACACGGACGCGACCGCGGTGGCCCGGTGGGCGGCCGGTGACACCACGGTCGACATCGACGCCCTGCGCGCCCTCTACCGTGCGACCGACCCGGACGCGATCGTGGCGGAGATCCGCCGACAGCAGGCAGGCGCCCGGGACATACTCGACCGGGCCGCCCGGCACGCGTTCGGCACCCCCGGCTACCCCAGCCCGTACGAGGTCAGCAGGGCTGGCTGGAACGGGGAGCGTGGGCCGGAGGCGAGCTGGCTCGGCAAGCGGGCGCTGCTCGGTGCCGACTGGCGGGCGTACCAGCGGGTCAGCGACGGCGGACCCTTCCACCCGCGCAGTGCCCACAGCGCACCCGCGCCGACACCGCCCGCCGCCACCGACCGGCACCAGACGGACCGCGGCGTCGGTGAACCTGCTCCCGAGTCGCGCGCCCCGGCCGCACCGGGGAGGACGGTGGACACCGCCCACCCCACGCGCGACGAGCCGACCGATGCACAGCCCGCCCCGGACGAGTCGACCGGGGCGCGAGTCAGGCCACGAGACGACACCCGGGCGATGGAGTGGGCAGCAGAGGCCTACGACCGGTTCCGCGCCGACAACTCCGACGTCCCCGACATCGCCCGTCACCTGGCCGACGTTCAACGGTCGGACGGCCAGGTCGGGTTCACCCGCGCGGAGATCGACCAGATCAAGCAACATCTGATGGTCGAGGAACACCTCCTGGACGACTACGAGGGCGGGCATGTCAGCCAGCGGTTCGCGCCGGACGAGGACATCGCCGAGGCATGGATCCGGTTGCGCGAGGGACGGCACGTGGACGCCGATCTCGTGTTGCTGGAGCACGAACTCGCCGAGTCCAACTACCTACAGGCCCATCCGGGGGCCACGTACCGTGAGGCGCATACTCACGCCAACCGGTCGCATGACTGGGCGAACGTGGCGCCGGGACGGGCCGGCGAGGATCTAGACAGGTCGTGGGGGGAAGGACGTCCGGATGGCGATTCTCGTGGACTTCCAGAAGGTCGGGGAGGACAGTCAGGAGGTCGAATACGCCTTTGGCTTTCCGGAGATGGATCGCCTGATGGTGATCGAGAAGGAAACGCAGCTGGGCAGACCGCTGGACGGAGTGGAGAACCTCCTCTACCGGAAGGCGTACCAGAAGATCGTGCGGACCCGGCTGGCCGACGGGACCTGGCCGACGAAGGGCGGGTACGCGGCGTAACGGAGGAGGCCGGGGGGACACCGACCGCGCCTCTGCCGGAGCAGCGCGACGGATTGACCGATACCGCGAGTGATCAGGCGGTCCGGGTTCCCTTCGACTTCGAGCGGTTCTTCAACGATCCCCGCTGGGCGGATGAGGCGGCCCGCTTCGAGCATCGGGTGGGGGAGTACTACTTCAACGACCCCGCCACCCTCGACATCGCTCGCGAGGCGGTCGGGAGGTTGCGGGACGTACTTCTGGAACTCACCCCGCGGCGGGCCGACGAGAGCGCGTCCGCGCATGCGCAGCGGGTGGAGGGTGCGTTCTTCCGCGATGACGATGAGGGAAGCGCCGGCCAGGTCGGCACCGGTGTCACCCTTGACGAGCTGCTCGCGGAAGGCAACGTCCGGGAGACCGTGACGGCGTTCTACAACGCCGCCTATTACAACCGGGCTTCGCCCACGCTGGCGAGCGCCGTGCTCCACGTGATCGACAACGGGCGGTGGAGCGTCGCTCGGGAGCTGGGACTGGACGTCGACCAGCTCGCCACCATGAGGCGGCAACTTGACGAGCGACTGCACCGGGCGATCCTGGGCCGGATTGAGGCGCGGTTCGACCCCCACAATTTCCGGTTTGCCCGTGACCCGTTCGGCACCGGCAACGTCGTCATGGTCTCCGAGCGCGGCGTGTGGGATCTCGCAGAGTTGTTCCAGAGCCAGTGGACGCGGGACAACCGCAAAGATACGGATCTGGAACGGCTTGGCCTCATCAGGACCCCCGACTCCTACGACGCCGTGGGCGCGCCGCTCGGCCGGTTCGAGCGGGCGTACGTGGAATCGGTGGTGGATGGGCCGCTGACCCCGGACACCCCGCTGCCGTGGCGGGAGGGGGTGACCGCGCACGATACGACCGGGAGCCGGTGGGCCAGACAGGTCGCCGGTGACGGGTTTCCTGTGATCGACGGCATCTCCGCCTCCACCACCCGCATGCTGACTGCGGCGAAATTCCTCGGTCTCGACCCGGCGAAGCTGCAGGGGTTCCTCGGCGCACTGATGGGCTGGATGCTGCCCTGCCGTGACCATTCGCTGTTTGAGATCGCCAGAGGTGCCCAGATCGCCGGCGTCGGACGCCAGGCGCTCGAGCCGAGCGCCCGTACCAACGCAGTGAACTTCTACCGGAACCTGACCGGTCTCGACCTGCACACGCTGCGGACCCGGATCCTGCCGGACGGTCTGTTCCCGCACGAATCCCTCTACCTCCAACATGCCACCGACCCGGACGGGTTCACCGAGACCCAGCACCCCAAGGTGCGGGACACGGCCGCCCGGCTCTGGCCGCAACTACGTGACGGTCACGTCACCGATCCGGACCTCGCCGACTGGCTGAGCCGTAACGGAATCGACCCGGGCGACGTGGCGGCGGTCCGCTCGTTGGGTGAACGACTCTCGGAACCGCACGTGATGGCGCTGACCGTGTACACCCGGCACAGCCACTACCTGATCAACAACGTCATCCGGACCCAACTCTGGACCGCCGGCGTATCCGAGCCGATAGTCCGGGGGAGGATGAAGGACAAGGTCCTCGAACTCGTCTCGAACTACCTGAAGAATCTGCGGGCGGGCCAGAAGGCACTGCCCTTGCCGATGGCGCTCCGCCCGGTCCTGCACCTTGGCGAAGGACACCTGGACTCCCGCTCGCCACTGAGCCCGCTCGCTCAAGACTGGGCGGATGCCGCCCGCCGATTCGACATTGCAGATCAACTCTTGATCGAGCATCGAACCGCCGGCCGTACGGCAGAGGCAGACCGTGCCCGAGCCGATCGTGCGCAGGCGAAACTGGATCGGAGCATCGCGTGGCAACAGATCCGGGCGTCTCTCATTGCGCCGACCGCCCGCCTCTTCGACGAGATGCGCTGGCACTCTGACATGGTGCACGACGCCGCGTCGCGCCTACCTAGGCTCGGTTCGGCGGCTGCCCCAGTGCTCGCTTACCGTGGCGACTGGATGACGCCGGTGCATTCGCCTATTTATGGGTCGCGGATCTGGTCGACTGGTACAGCACGTGAGTTTCTGAGCGTCAGCAGTCGGCTAGACGTTGCTGTTCGATTCATGGCAGAGAACCCGGCAAGTGGCCGCAAGATACTCGTCGTCTACCGTCTTACCGGCGGGCAGGCCCGGGACATATCAGTCTTCTCGTCCTTCGCGGAGGACCAAGAGGCGGTTCTTCCGCCTTGGTCGCGGGCTCGCCGGGTGGATGTGCCGGAACTCGTCGAACGGATCCGTACCGAACTCGACGGAACCGTGAGCGAGATGGTTGCTGGCGGTGTGATCCCGGAGGCCCCGCAGGACTACGACGTCATCATCATGGAAGAGGAATAACGTGTCTGATTGGTCGGAGTTGGACGATGCGGGTCGGCGGGTCTACGGGGGTCTGCATCGGTTGTTGTTTCGGTTTGCTGGTCGGGTGCCTGATGAGTGGTTGACTCATACCCGCCGCATGCTGGGCAGTGGTGATTTGAATTATTTGCCGGATACGGTTTCGGGTTCGATGTTGGAGCTTGGTTTGCCGTTGCGGGCCGCCGAGGCAGAGTTGCTGCGCTACACGCTGGTGGCGCTGGGAATCGAGGGGGACCCTCCGGCAGGGCTGCATCTGGTGCGGATCTCGGAGGAACCCACACCCCCGACCGACCACCGCTTCTATCCGGCCCCGCCGAAGGTGCTGCTCTCAGCAGGAGACCGTATCCCACCGAGTCTGGACCTGACCGGAGGGGATCCGCTTGCTCTTGCTGAGCTGCCGGCTGACCTGGCCCACCTGGACGACCTCGCTCGTGACCTGACGGACCTGAAAGACGACGGGGTCGTGGCCGTCAGCATCGCTGGCGAGGACGAGACGATTGCCCTCTGGAGGTCTTGGCGGTTTGGACCCGACGGTCCGCCCGTCGACGGGCAACGGGTCTACCTCGTAGAGGTAGACCCTGACACCCACTCATCACGTATTACCCATGAGTTGCAGGACGGACTCTTGGAGGATGGGGAGAAGAATCCGCAGGTGGAGGTGTTCTGGACCGGGGACGAGTTGACGCCGTACCACCGGGCTGCGTTGGCGGGTGCGGCACGACTCTGGGTCAGACCCGACTCGGTGGTCTAGCGTGCGTCGTTGGTCGGAGTCTCCCGACGTGGTTCGGACGGTCTTCGGAGGGTTGCATCGGTTGCTGTTCCGGTTTGCTGGTCGGGTCCCCGACGAGTGGCTGACCCACACCCGCGACATGCTGGGCGGCGGCGACGTGAACTATCTCCCGGATACGATTTCGGGTTCGATGTTGGAGCTTGGTTTGCCGTTGCGGGCTGCCGAGGCGGAGTTGCTGCGTCACACGATGGTGGCGCTCGGAATCGACGAGGAGGAGCCGGCGGGGCTGCATCTGGTGCGGATTACGGAGGAACTCACACCCCCCACCGATCACCGCTTTTATCCGGCTCCACCCGAGGTACTGGTCTCAGCGGGGGAGCGTATACCGGCGAGCCTGGATCTGACCGGCGGAGATCCGGAAGACCTCGTCGCCTTGCCGGCTGACCTGGCGCACCTGGACGACCTTGCTGACGACCTTACAGATTCCAGGGACGACAGGGTGGTAGGGAATATCTCGCGGCACGTCGGCGCCGTGTCTGTCTGGCGTGCCTGGCGATTCGGGGCCGAGGGCCCGCCGGGGGCCGGTCAGCGGGTTTACCTCGCCGAGGTTGCTCCTGGCGTGAGTGCGTGGGAACTCGCCCACGAGGCGCAGCGTGAGCTCAAATGGAAAGGGGAGGAGACGCCGCAGGTGGAGGTGTTCTGGACCGGGGACGAGTTGACGCCGTACCACCGGGCTGCTTTGGCGGGTGCGGCACGACTCTGGGTCAGACCTGAGCCGGTGAACGGAACCCAGGTCCCAGCATGAGTGAATGGTCCGAGTTGGACGATGCGACTCGACGCGTCTTCGGTGGTTTGCATCGGTTGTTGTTTCGGTTTGCTGGTCGGGTGCCTGATGAGTGGTTGACTCATACCCGCCGCATGCTGGGTGGTGGTGATTTGAATTATTTGCCGGATACGGTTTCGGGTTCGATGTTGGAGCTTGGTTTGCCGTTGCGGGCTGCCGAGGCGGAGTTGCTTCGGTACACGCTGGTGGCGCTGGGAATCGAGGGGGACCCTCCGGCAGGGCTGCATCTGGTATGGATCTCGGAGGATCCCACGCCCCCGACCGACCACCGCTTCTATCCGGCTCCGCCGGAAGTGCTGGTCTCAGCGGGGGAGCGTATCCCGCCCAGTCTGGACCTTACCGGTGGAGATCCACTCGCCCTCTCCGACCTGCCGGCTGACCTGGCCCACCTGGACGACCTCGCTCTCGACCTGACGGATCGGCAGGACGACGTAGCTCTCGGCAACGTCTATGGAAGACAAGACGTCATCGCCCTATGGCGGGCTTGGCGATTCGGGCCCGATGGTCCGCCCGTCGGCGGGCATCGAATCTATTTCCTAGAGGTCGATCCGGACACACGTTCGTCACGTATCACCCACGAGTTACAGCGCGCACTCATCCGGCGCGGAGAGACGAATCCGCAGGTGGAGACGTTCTGGACCGGGGACGAGTTGACGCCGTATCACCGGGCTGCGTTGGCGGGTGCGGCACGACTCTGGGTCAGGCCCGAGCCGGGGAACGGAACCTAGGCCCGGCGTACCGCTGCAACGCGGCGATGACCTGCTCCGGCGTTTCCACCAGCTCACCCAGCTCGACCACGACGTACCCCTTTCGACCGCCACTGGGAAAGCGCGGCCGGCGTCGCATCGCCACCCGGTCGGGTACCCAGAGCACGAGCTGGTTCAGGGTCCCGTTGGGCAGCACGACCGCTTCGATGCTGATCGCGTCCACCTGGTCCCACGAACCTTCGAAGTCACATCCACCCGCGTGGACGACCAGTCCGGACTCGGTCAGGACAATCTGGAACCGGCGCAGCGGGGCGAGGAGTAGCACCATGCCCGCCAGGAAAATGAACGCGCCCGATGCCCAGACGAGCACCGAGATGAAGCCGGGCCGCCCGCCGACCAAGGCGAAGAGCCCGCCGACGAGCAGGGCGACCATCGCGTATCCCATGGCGATCAGCGCCAGCTTGCGACTACCACGATCGTCGCGGTGGAGTTCCATGCCACCTCTCGCCTTCGCTGGTTGGTCACAGTGAGCCGGGCAGCACCAATCGCCAACAGCGTGCTGTCCGGCGTGGACGCCGTACCTCTTGGATCGGACGGCGCTGCTACATTGTCGAACGGACATCGGTCGGGCCGACGGGGAGGTACGCATGGCGTTGCCGGTCGCCCGTAGCGAGGACGAAGCGCAGCTGTACCTCGACCTGCACCCGTGCGAGCGTTGCCAGGTCGCCGACGTCGACTGGCGGACCGCGCCCGGCCAGGACGAAGGGGCTCCCTCGCGTCGGTACTACGGCGTCTGCCGGCGGTGCCAAGCGAGCCGCGAGTTCGCCTTCCGGCTGCCGGCGCGGCCGACGCCGCCCGGTCCCGACGATCTTGTCTTCTTCGGTGGCCCGGAGCCCTCACAACTCTTCGACGCCGGTGAGTGGCGACTGATCTCCGACGCCGGCATCCACGAAGGTGGAGCGCCGCCGGACACCGGTTCGTACGCGGAGCGCAAGCACGCCTTCGCACTGGGCGTGGCCGCCTTGGCCGAGGTTCTCAAGTTCATCCCGGACGGCGCCGACGCCGTGCCGGAGACCGCGTTCTGGACGTCGCACGGCCGTGCGGCGTACGACCAGAAACCCGACCGGTTCACCCGTGAATACCTGGAACGGTGGCTGGACGGCTTCCAGGAGGAGTTGGAAGCACGTTTCCGCGACTGAGCGGTGCGGGGGAGGGAGTCACACATGCGCCGGCCCGTCCGTACGGTGACCATGGCCGTGGCCTGTCTGGGTGCGCTGCTGGCCGGTGTGGTGGGTCCGGGTGCGACGGGGCACGCCGCCGTCCGGTCCGCCCAGGAATGCGCGGACCCCGGCCAGCCGATCAACCCGATGCCGTGGCCGCAGCAGATGCTCGGCCCGGAGCGCGCCTGGTCTTTCAGCCAGGGTGGTGGCGTGACGGTCGCGGTCCTGGACTCCGGCGTCGACGGCAGCCACCCGCAGCTCGCGGGGCGGGTCGCCGCAGGGTTCGACGCGGTGGCCGGCGGCGGCTCCGCCAACGATGACTGTGTGGGCACCGGCACCCAGGTCGCGGGCGTGATTGCCGCGGGGCAGGCGCCGTCGGTCGGGTTCGTCGGGCTGGCGCCCGGGGTACGGATTCTGCCCATCCGCGTCCTCGATGACCGCGGTGGCGGCCGTGGAATCGCCGAACCCGACGTACTCGCGCGGGGTATCGACGCGGCGGCGAACCGGGAGGCCGACGTGTTGGCGGTCTCCGCGGTCAGTTACACCGACAGCCCGTCGCTGCGGGGCGCGGTGGCCCGCGCCGTGGCGCGAGGGATCGTCGTCGTGGCGGCGGTCGGCGACCGGGGCGACGAGGACGGGGCGAGCGTCATCCCGTACCCCGCGGCCTACCCGGGGGTGGTCGGGGTGGGCGCGATCGACCAGGCCGGTGAACGCTGGCGAGGCTCGCAGCAGGGTACTTTCGTCGACCTGGTCGCACCGGGTGGTGCCGTCCCGACACTGCAACGTGGCGCCGGGATGATCCAGGTGGACGGAACGGGGGTGGCCTGTGCCTTCGTCGCCGCTTCGGTCGCGCTCGTGCACGCCCGACGCGGGAACCCCACGGTGGATGAGGTGGTGGGGCAGTTGCTGGCGACCACGATTCCGGCGGCCGGCGGCGCCGCCTACGGCCACGGCATCGTGAATCCGTACGGCGCGGTAACCGACCGCGTGGCCGGGGCCGGCCCGGTCCCGTTGCCCGCTATGGTCCGGCCGCCGACGGAGACGTCCCCTGCCTTGGCACGCAGCCGGAACCTGGCGATTGCCGGCAGCGTCGTGGCGTTGCTGGTGGTGCTGACGGTGTTGGTGACCGCGGTCGCGCTGCCGCGCGGGAGGCGGCGACTCTGGCGTTCCGCTTCGGCGGCCGCTCCGGTCGGCCGGGCCGAGCCGGAGGAACCGGGGCCGCCGGTGCCGCTCTTCCCTGCTGGGTGACCCACCACCGCTTCGTCCCGGCCGACGCCCGGTTCCCGGTGCTCCGGGCGGGCTGACCGACGCGGGCGGCAGGGTGGCCGAGCGACTAACTGCCGTTGACGGCTGCTGGTTGAAGCGCGGCGGCCGGGTCGAGAGTCGGGCCGGTCGGGATCCGGCTCACCAGGCTCGCCGGCACGTCGACGGCCTGGGCCGGCTGGTAACCGAGCATCGGCAGGACCGCCGCCTGCGGCACGGGGTACTTGATGCCCAGGTCGGTGATGACGTAGTACGGCCCGGCCTGGGCGGTCGGTGAGCCCAGCACCCGTACGGTGGTGACCCGGCCGGCTGGCACGAGCACCAGGTCGGCGAACGGTACGCCGTCGGCCGAGACCGCGGAGGTGGGCACCGCGGCTTCGATCCCGGGCAGGTTGCCGCCCACCCGAAGGGTCGGCGGGGTGGCAGCGTCCGTGGTGACAGCGCAGAGGGAGTCACTACCGCCGGGCCGGGTCAGCGTCGGCGTCGCCGCAGGTGGCTGCACCTCGCCGGCCGGCGCCTGCAGTTGGCCGCTGCGGGGCGCCGCGTTGGCCTCGGCGACGCTCACCGGGATCGCCTCGGCCGACGACGCGGCGCGCAGGATGTCCCGCTGCAGGGCGGTGATCGGAGCCAGCCCGTCGCCGAAGACGAGGTGGTACTGCTTTCCCGAACCGGTCTCCGTGCTCAGGACGTCGCCGATCGAACGACCCGGCATCGCCGGTGACGGCTCGCCCCGGCCGCCGACATTGATGGGTTGGATGTCGCCGCCGGCCGGCAGGGCATTGAGCCAAGCGGTACCGACGGGCACCTGGGTGGCCGCACCGAACAGTGCGGGCACCAGGGCTTCCGGAGCGTGCACCTGGTGGCGACGGCCGTGCCAGATCAGGAACTGGGAGCCCAGTCGGGCGTCCCGGACCAGGACCGCGTCGTCGGCCAGCGTCTGGCCGCCTTGCGGCGCGGTGGCGATCGCCACCGCAACCCCGCTGACGCCCTTCCCTGCCTCGTTCGTGCCGGGAATGGCGCACATCGTCCAGGGCAGACCGACGTGCCGTTTGACGGAGGGAAGCGAGTTGGGGGCGCCGGCAATGCCGACCGTGGTGCCACGCGGCGCCGCGCTCAGCGAGTTGGCCGCCACCCGGAACACGGGTGGGTTGGGCCGACCGGCGGCAAGCACCGCCGACGCGTAGTTCAGCGTCGGGTGCAGGGTGCCCGCGAAGTAGACGAAGCTGGCCCCGGTCTCCTTCTCGATGACGACCGCGCCGTCGGCCTGCCAACGATCGGCGCCGACCTTGGTGATCAGGCCGTAGATGCCGAACCCGGCCGCCACCAGGATTGCGACCATCAGCCCACCGAACAGCGCGCCGATACCCCGTCGCAGCGGTGACTGCTGCGGGTCGGTCTCGCGCATGACGAAGGCGGAGATGACCCGCTGGGTCATGAACTGGTACGAGTGCAGTTGGTCCCGTCGGGTCGCCATCAGATCCTCACCCGCCGATCGACGCGAAGAGCCCCTGGATCGCGCCGAAGACACCCAGTACCGCGCAGGCCAGCGGGATCAACGCCATGATGGCGAGGACGTCGAGGATGTCGGCGGTGCGGCCGATGTACGGCGACGGGCTCCGCCGGCTGTAGACCAGCCCTGCGGCGAGCACCACGCCGGCCACCACGACGAACAGGATCAGCAACAGCAGTCGGCCGCCCTGGTCGGCGCCGAACACGTACCCGAACAGCAGTAGCGCGAGACTGGCGACCCCGCTTGTCAGCAGGGGAACCCGCTGCTGGGGCATGGCGAACAGCCGCGCCCGCAGCAGCAGCGCCGCTGCTGCGGCCAACGAGAGCAGCTCACCGGCGAGCGTGCCGTCGACGAAGATCAGGAACGCGATGGCGATGGCTCCGGTCACCGCGGCGGCGAGCAGCATGCCGGAGAGCAGTTCCGTGGCGCGCGCCACGGCCGCGAAGACATCGGACCGCCGGGGCACCGGACGGTCCTCCAGGATGTCCTCCGGCCGGTCCGGTAGTTCCGGCACCGGCAGCCGGCCGAGGGAACTCGCGATCAGCGGATAGCCGGGCAGTAGGCCGATGACGGTGGTCAGGGCCACCGCCGCGGCACCGACCGGTGTGGCACCGGCGAGGCAGAGCAGCGCGGCGAGCAGACCGGTCAGGCTCGCGGCGAGACCGGCCATGAAGAGTCGCTGGACGGCGGCGACGCCCGTGTACCCGATGACGCTGAACACCAGCAGCAGCGCGGATCCGAGCAACAGACTGGACGCACCGAGGTCGGTCAGCGCCACGTCACCGGGCGCGGCGAGCAGGGCACCGCCGACAAAGGCGTACGGCAGGCCGGAGGCGGCGACCACGGCGCCCACCGACGCGTCCCCGAACGCCCGGGACAGCAGGACGCCGAGCACCGCCAGCACGGCGGCCAGGCCGAGCGCGGCGGCGGTGGGCAGCGGCCACGCTGGTCCGGCGGAGAGCAGCACGATCAGGCCCAGACCGAGTACGGCGGCGGTGACCACCAGTCCACAGCGGCGGGTCGCCTCGTTGCCCCAGGACCGGCCGGCCCGTCGGGCACCGCCGGCGATCACCTCGACCACGTCGTCGTAGGCCAACTCCGGCCAGTCGTCGCGGCGTGGCGCGAGGTGCAGCAGTTCGCCGTCACGAACGCCCTGCACCGATAGGTTGCGATTCGGCTCGAGCACCGCACCGGTGGCGCGGCGCAGCACCCACCCACCGTGTCGCTCGCCGGTGTCTCCGAGATCGTCGCCAGCGTGCCGCAGCAGGTGCGGAAGCAGTTCGGCGACGATGAGATTGTCGGGCAACGCGACATCCATCCGTCGCTTCGGCGCCGCGACCGTGACCCTGGCCAGACTCAGGCTCCCGGGGACCGCCATGCTGGTCACCTCCCCGCCCCCATGCGATAGCAGCGCCCAACCTAGCATGTCGGTTCCGGCCCGTTCGCATCTCGTTGCGCTCCACGGGGCGATCCGCGACGAAGCTCCACTGTCTATAGGATTGGCCCGCCGGGTCCGGTCGAACGGGGAGGTCGAACGGTGACGTCGGTCATTGTCAAACGCCTACCGCGCCGGGTCGCGCCGGCGCTGCCGTCGGGCGAGGTCGTACTCGACCCGCCGCCGGAGGTGCCGCCACCGGCGGGCAAGGGCTGGACCCGCATGCTGACGATCCTGCCGATGGTGGCGGGCGGGGCGGCGATGGGCCTGATGATGGCCGGTCAGCGGGGCGGTGGCGGGCCACTGACCTATGTGGCCGGCGGAATGTTCGGCATCTCCATCCTCGGCATGATGGGGATGATGATGATGAATCAGTCCGGGCCGGGCAAAAAGGAAATGATCGAGGCCCGCCGGCAGTACATGCGTCGGCTGGCACAACTGCGGTCCCAACTGCGGGTCACCATTCGCCAGCAGCGCGAGGCGATCCACTATCGGCACCCCGAGCCGGCGGCGTTGTGGTCCACCGCGACCGGGGGCCGGCTCTGGGAGCGCCGACGTGCCGACGCCGACTTCAGCGTCGTACGGATCGGGCTCGGTTCGCAGGAGGTCGCCACCCCGCTGATCCCGCCGCAGACCCGGCCGGTCGACGAACTGGAACCACTCTGTGCCGTGGCGCTGCGGAAGTTCGTCGCCACCTACGCGGTGGTGCCCGACCTCCCGGTGGCCATCGCGTTGCGGGATTTCTCGCACGTGTACCTGCGTGGCCCGCAGGGGCCCACCCGCGACCTGGCGCGCGCACTGCTGGCCCAGGTGGCCACCTTCCACGCCCCCGACGACCTGCTGATCGGCCTGTGCGTCGCGAACGACCAGCGGTCGCAATGGGAGTGGGCGAAGTGGCTGCCGCACGCGCAGCACCCGGCCAAGCTCGACGCCGTCGGTCCGATCCGGCTGTTCGCACCGTCGGTGGCCGCACTGGAGGCGATGCTAGACGACGTGCTGGCCAACCGGCCCCGGTTCGATCCGACCGTCGCGCAGACCGTCGGGGGGCCGCACGTCGTGGCCGTCATCGACGGGGGGTCGACGGCCGGTTCCGACCACCTGATGACCGACGGCGGGGTGGCCGGGGTGACCATCCTCGACCTGTCCAATCCACCGCCCCGGCTGCTCGACGACACCTCCGTCATACTCGACCTCGCCGACGACGGCAGGATCTCCGGCACGACCATGGACGGCGCCACCGAGGTCGGAGTCGCGGACGCCCTGGCCCCGGCCGAGGCCGAGGTGCTGGCCCGCGAGCTGGCGCCGCTGCGGCTCTCCGCCACCTCGTACGCGGACCAGTCGTCTCCGGTGACCATTGACCTCGGCCTCGCCGAGCTGCTCGAACTCGGCCCGCCGCACGACCTCGACCTGACCCGCGCCTGGGCCGGCCGACCCAACCGTGACCGGCTGCGGGTGCCGATCGGGGTGGGCCAGGACGGGCGACCCATCGAGCTCGATCTGAAAGAGTCCGCGCAGGACGGCATGGGCCCGCACGGGCTACTGGTCGGCGCGACCGGCTCCGGCAAGAGCGAACTGCTGCGCACACTCGTCCTGGCGCTCGCCGTCACGCACAGTTCCGAGATCCTCAACTTCGTGCTCGTCGACTTCAAGGGTGGCGCGACGTTCACGGCGCTGGACCGGCTTCCGCACACCAGCGCGGTGATCACCAACCTGGCCAACGAACTCTCCCTGGTCGACCGGATGCTCGGCGCGATGCAGGGTGAGCTGGTCCGCCGCCAGGAACTGCTACGGCAGGCCGGCAACTACGCGTCCCAGCGTGACTACGAGCGGGCTCGGGCCGCCGGCGTACCGCTGGCGCCGCTGCCGAGCCTGCTGGTCATCGTCGACGAGTTCAGCGAGCTGCTGACCGCGCGGCCCGACTTCATCGACATGTTCGTCCAGATCGGCCGGCTCGGCCGGTCACTCGGCATCCACCTGCTCCTCGCCTCCCAGCGGTTGGAGGAGGGCCGGCTGCGCGGGCTCGAGACCCACCTGTCGTACCGGGTCGGGTTGCGGACCTTTTCCTCGATGGACAGCCGGGCGGTGCTCGGTGTCTCGGACGCCTACGAGCTGCCGCGCGCACCCGGTCACGGTTACCTGCGCACCGGCACCGAGGGGCTGATCCGGTTCAAGGCCGCCTACGTGTCCGGCATGGTCCGTCAGGACGGCTACCGGGCGACGGTTGACGGTCGGCCGGTCGATGCCGTTCGCGACTTCACCACCTACTACGTGGCGCCGCCGCGCGCGGACCAGCCCGGCGAGCCGGCAGCGAGCCCCGAGGAGCCCGAAGACACCGCGGTCGGCGACACGCTGCTCGACGTGCTGGTCCAGCGGATGGAGGGGCAGGGTCCACCAGCCCACCCGGTCTGGCTGGACCCGCTGGACGCACCGCCGACCCTCGGCCAGATGCTCGCGCCGGTCGTACACTCGCCGGAGCGCGGGCTGACCACCCAGTCGCTGGACCCGGAGCGCGCGGTGCACGGCCTGGTCGGGATCATCGACAAACCGTTCGAGCAGCTCCGCGAGCCGATGTGGCTCGACATGTCCGGCAGTGCCGGCAACGTGATCGTGGTCGGCGGGCCCCAGACCGGCAAGAGCACCTTCCTGCGTACGCTGATCGGCAGCCTGGTCCTGCGGCACACGCCACGGGAGGTCCAGTTCTACGGTCTCGACTTCGGCGGCGGCGGGCTGACCGCGATGGCGGGTCTGCCTCATGTCGGCGGCGTGGCCAACCGGCGCGACGTGGACAAGGTCCGCCGGACGATCGCCGAGATGTACGGCCTCATGCAGGAGCGGGAGGCGTTGTTCGCCACGCACGGCGTGGAGGGGATCGCCGCCTACCGGCGCGCCAAGCGGCAGGGCCGGTTCGGCGACGACCGTTTCGGCGACATCTTTCTGGTCGTGGACGGCTGGGCGACCCTGCGTGCCGAGTTCGACGACCTGGAACCCATCATCAACGAACTGGCCAGCCGGGGACTGGGCTACGGCGTACACATCCTGGCCGCCACGAACCGGTGGATGGACGTGCGGGCGGCGGTCCGGGACATGTTCGGGACGAAGATCGAGCTGCGACTCGGGGAGCCGAGCGATTCGGTGATCAACCGGCGGGCGGCGGTCAACGTGCCGGAGCGTACGCCGGGACGTGGCCTCACCCCGGACGGTTTCCACTTCCTGGCCGGGCTGCCCCAACTGGATGCCGAGCCTCGGGTGGACGACCTGGCCGACGCCGTGGCCGAGTTCGTCAAGCTCGCCCAGGCACAGTGGACCGGGGGCCGGGCGCCATCGGTCCGTCTGCTGCCCGCCGAGCTTCCGTACGCGGCGCTGCCCGCCCCGCGGGCCGGTCAGCTGCCCATCGGTATAGCCGAGGCCGACCTGCAACCGGTCCACCTCGACTTCGACGCCGAACCGCACGCCCTGCTCTTCGGCGACATCGAGAGTGGCAAGAGCTCGTTCCTGCGCAGCCTGGCGAAGATGATCACGACCAGCTACGAGCCGAGCCAGGCCCGGATGATCCTGGTCGACTACCGCCGGAGTCTGCTCGGCTGCGTCGACAGCGCGCATTTGATCGGCTTCGGCACCGCCCAGCAGTCGACGACCGACCTCATCAAGCAGGTCACGACCGTGATGCGGGAGCGGCTACCCGGGCCCGATGTCACGCCGGAGCAGCTTCGCAACCGTAGCTGGTGGAAGGGCCCCGACCTCTTCCTGCTGGTCGACGACTACGACCTGGTGGCCAGCGGGACGGTCAACCCGTTGGCGCCACTGCTGGAATTCCTGCCCCAGGCCCGGGACATCGGCCTGCACGTGGTGATAACCCGGCGGATAGGCGGCGCCTCCCGGGCCATGTTCGATCCGGTGATCGGCCGGATCCGGGAGCTGGCCTCGCCGGGCCTGATGATGTCCGGACCACGGGAGGAAGGCGCGCTGTTCGGCAACGTCAAGCCGCAGTTCCTTCCGCCCGGCCGCGCCTGGCTCTTCACCCGACGGCACGGCGCGCGCCTGGTCCAGCTCGCCTGGTCGCCACCGGCGCACTGACCAGGCGGCTGGACGGTGGCCATGGTGGAGGGGCCGCACCGCCTGCCCGGCAACGACACCACCCGCAGGGCGGATCAGCGGCGAGGGCCACCCGCCTGCTCCCGCTCGACCTCGGTCTGCGCGAACCAGACGTAGCGCTCGGTTCCGCCGCCGACCAACGCGATCATGTCGTCGGCCATCACCTGAAGGAACTGGGCGCTGGAACGGGGCAGCCGTAGCGCCTCGGCAGCCAGCGGCGCCTCGACACTCGACAGCCGCTGCAGGATCACCAGGTCGCACTCCTGGATGGAGGGCACGCCGGATTGACCGAGCTGGCGCAGGACGGTGAGCTGCGTCTGCCACGGGCCGAGCGGTGGCGGCGCGGCGCCCCCGGCGAAGCCCAGGTCGTAGATGACCAGGATGGGTTGGTGCGCGGATCCGGTCAGTGCCAGCGGCTGCTCGGCGTTGAGCACAGCGACCCGGTCGCCGTGCCCGGTCGCCCGCTCCCCGAAGCCGTGCCAGGCGTACGGGTCGGTGGTCACCACGGCCACCCGGGCACCGAGCGCAAGCGCCCGGAAGGTGACGAGCTGTCCGGCCCAAACCCCGCCGACCAGGGCGACCCGAGTCGGATCGGGCCGGAACATCCGCACCGAGACCGGCAGTTGCTGCCGGTCGGCGCCAAGGATCATCCCGGAGCCGGCAGCGGTGATCCTCAGTTGGGTGAGCGCGGCGCGGGACGCCGTGTGGGAACCGATGCGCAGTCGGGTCAACCGACCGGACAGCGTGGCCCGTCGACGGTGGTCCGGGGGCCGGCGGTCATCGTCAAGGTCCGGAGGACCAGAGTGGCCGGCGTCGGGGATGGCAATCCCGTGCGCCGACAGCTGGGCGCCCGTGGCCCTGCTGGACGTATCGGCGGCTGCGGCCGCCTGGCTGTCGGCGCGGGCCAGGGTGGTGCCGCCGGGGAGAGCGGTGACCGCCGGTGGGGCCGTACTTTCGGGCGGTGCTGACGCCACCGGCCCGGCCTGTGGTGTGGGCACCGCCTGGGCCGGTGCCCACGGGTTCGACGGCGGTTCGGGGATGGCTTCCGCCGGGCGCCAAGCCTGGGCAGCAGCCTGTCCCTGGGCTGCCGCCTGGACCTGGCTCGGCGCCGGAGGCGGCGGTGGTGCCCACTGCGCCGGAGCCGCCGGCTGGGTCGGCTGCGCCCATGCCGTCGGCGGCGCCGGCTGGCGGGGATATGTCGTCGGGTTCGACGGCGGGGCGGCTTCCGGTGACGGTGGGGGGATTGCCGGCCACGCCCCCGACTGGCTGCCGGGCCGGCCGATGACCGTGCCGCCGGCGACCGCGGCGACCTGCGAGAGCGGTGGGGGCGGTGGTAAGGGGCGGGACGGCGCGGCCTCGTCCCCGGCCGGCGGGTCGGTTGCCGGCGGGCGCGCCCTCGGCGGTCCGACAACGGCCCGGCCGGTGGCTCGTGGCGGGGGCGCCTGCACCGGGGTCTCCCGCGCGGCCTCGTCGTCTCCCGGCCTGGTCATCGGGCACCACCTCCCGTCGGTGCCGACGCGTACACCGCCGGTCCTTGTTCGCCGTCAAGTGGGAAGAGGTCGGCGCCCGCCCTCTCCGCGCCTCGGATGAGTGCCTGGCAGACCGATGCGAGTTCGTTGGCGGGCGCCGCGATCCGGATCAGCGCTCTGAGGTCCACCGTACGGGCGTTGTCGTCCGGCGCCAGGATCAGGGACACGCTGGTCATCGCCGCCGCGGCGGTGGACACCTGGGTGAGCAGCGC
Organism: Micromonospora sp. NPDC004704; assembly: GCF_053601675.1. NCBI lineage: Bacteria > Bacillati > Actinomycetota > Actinomycetes > Micromonosporales > Micromonosporaceae > Micromonospora > Micromonospora sp. NPDC004704. Next base: position 387,341 of record NZ_JBSGCD010000001.1, read on the forward strand.
GGACGCCTCCCCCAGAGCGGGCCAGCCACGAATCCAGAACGATCGGTGGGCCAGCCGCGACGAGTGCCACTGCGCCCAGTCCTCGCGCGGCTGCACCGGCTCCGCGCTGTGCCCGGGCTCGAGGTCGCAGGAGTGTGTGAGCAGAACCAGCAGTTCCTCGGCGTCGAGTAGTCGATGCGGGATGCCGACCCACCGCAGTGACTTGGCAACCCGGTGCACGAGCGTGGCCACCACGGCGGGAGCGGCGTCGAGTTCGGAGTCGCCGGACGCGCCGGCCTCGGCCACCGCGCGTGCGTCCAACCGGACGGCGATCCAGGTCTCCTGGTTCGCCGGTACGTCGCCGAAGCGACCCAGCAGCTCCTGGTACGACTGGCGGGCCTTCGACGCGGGAGACAGGGCGACGGTGGGTGCGGGCACCGTCTGGGTCACCACCTGCAGCACCGCGCCAGGCTGTTCGGTATCGGCGAGGGCCGACACGAGCAACTCCACCGGAAGGCCACCCGGCTCACCGCGTGCCGGCGCCTTCGGAGTGACCTCGGCTACCGCGTACCAACCCGCGTCGTCACGGGCGACACCGACCGGGGTGCCGCCGGCCACCGTCACGTTCTCCACGGTCAGCCCCGGTGCCAGTACGCGCAGCGCCGCCAGGCGGGGATCGTCGGCCGCCGGTACGCCGCCGGTGTCCCGCTGCCGACGCCGGTACCGCCACATCATCAGCCGCTTCTCCAGCCACCACCGGCCGCGATCGCGACCCAGCGCCAGCAGGAGCAGTCCTGCCCCGACCACCCCAATCACGACCGCCGGCAGCACGCCGCCGGTGAACGCGGCGAGGATCGCGATGACCACCGCCTCGGCGATCAGAAGCTGGGAGACGTGGAGGGGCCCCAGCCGGCCGGGACGACGGCGGGGCAGCAGGTAAGCCGGTTCGGATCGCTCCGGCGTGTCCGGGCTCGATGGTGTGCCGCCGCCGACCGGGGCGCCGGTAGCCGTCCGTTGCGGAGATCCGGCCCGCGGCTCGCGGGTGCCCGGCGGCTGGGTCTGCGGCGACGCGCTCATGCGATTCAGCTCCCCCTGACTGGTTCGCCGCCCGCGTAGGGCGTCCCACCATCATAGGATCGACGTGCGTGCCGCCATCCCCGCCGTTGGTCCCGTACCGGTGCCCGGTGTGGATGTTCCTACCACGTCGCCCCCGGCGCGTGCCGGTGCACGTGATCCCGCCAGGGCCCCGGGACCACAGCCCGTTGCGGGAATCGACGCTCGGGTCGGTACGATCCATCGAGGCGGACGGGGAGGCCGGCAGGCCAGGACCAGCACGTCCACCCTGATCGAGGTGTAGGGGAGCCATGGCCCGGATACTGACCGTTTCGTCACAGCGATCGGGGGCCTATCCGACCATCCAGGACGCCCTCGAGGTCGCGACCGACGGCACGGTGATCTCCATCGAACCGGGCGTCTATCCGGAAAGCGTGCGGCTGGCCGGACGGCGGCTGAGTCTGGTGGTGGCGAAGGAGACCGGCTCGGTGACCATCGACGCCACCGGCGCCGACGGATCTGCGGTCGACTGTCAGGGCGGCGAGGTGACCCTGCGCGGCCTGGTCCTGAAGTCCGCCGACTATCCGACGGTGCGGGCGTCGGGCGGCCGGCTGACGGTGGAGAGGTGCGAGGTCAGTGCCGGCTACGCGGCCGCCGTCAGCGCCGGCGACGGCGTCGATCTGACGGCCACCGACGTGAAGGTCTCCGGCGGCCAGTACGGCTTCGTGATCGAGGATGCCGGCGGGGTTCTCGACAAGTGCGAGATCCGGGACATCGCCGACGACGCAATCATCGTCCGACTGGGAGCGAACCCGACGATCCGTAACTCGACCGTGGCCGGCTGCGGCTTCCGCGGCGTCTACGTCTACCAGGCCGGTCGGCCGACGATCGAGCGGTGCGACATCTCCGGGGCAGGGGATGTCGGTATCTCGGTGGCGCACCAGAGTTCACCCAGCATCATGGACAGTTGGGTGCACGACACACAGGGCGTCGGAATCAGGTTCGACCGGGGCTGCGGGGGCGTGGTCGAGGGCACCCGGGTGGAGAACACCGCGGCCCCCGGCATCCAGGTCGAGGAGGGCGCCACGCCGACGATCCGGCCGGTCGACGATGGCCTGCACCGGCCGAAGGTCGGGATCGGGGCGATCGAGGGCGCTACCCAGCAGGACACCGCGGAGGTCGACAAGCTCCTCGCCGAACTCGACTCGATGATCGGGCTGGCCGGCGTCAAGGGTGAGGTTCGCGCCCTGATCGACGAGATCCAGGTGAACGAATGGCGGCGCAGCGCCGGGCTGGCGGTCGGCGCGGCAAGCCACCACCTGGTCTTCACCGGCGCTCCCGGGACCGGCAAGACCACTATTGCCCGGCTCTACGGGCAACTGCTGAAGGCGCTCGGGGTGCTGCCGAACGGCCAGTTCAGAGAGGTCTCCCGGCGTGACCTGGTGGGTCAGTACATCGGACACACCGCGGAGAAGACGACCTCGGTGTTCGAGGAGGCGCTCGGTGGGGTGCTCTTCATCGACGAGGCGTACACCCTCTCCCGGTCCGCGGGTGCGAGCGCGGACTTCGGCCAGGAGGCCATCGACACGATCGTGAAGTTGATGGAGGACCGCCGCGACGAGGTCGCGGTCATCGTGGCCGGCTACACCGACGAGATGCGGGACTTCCTGAACGCCAACGCCGGCCTCGGCTCCCGGTTCGCCAAGACTCTGGAGTTCGAGAACTACGATCCCGACGAGCTGGTGCTGATCGTCAACCGGATCACCCGCAACGACGACTACGTGCTGGGGCCGGGGCTCAGCGACGCCCTGCTGGAGTGGTTCGGGCAGATTGAACGCGATCGCAACTTCGGCAACGCCCGGGAGGCACGCAAACTGCTGGAGGGCATGCGAAAGGCCCAGTCGGGGCGGTTGCGGGCGCTCGGTCGGATGCCGTCCCGCGACGACCTGCGCACGCTGGTCCTGGACGACCTCCTGGTGGCGACCAGGTAGCGCGCCGCGGTGCGGAACGGACCCCGGCCGGGGCCCTACTCGGCCGGTAACAGCGGGAGGGGGCGTGCCTCGTAGTGGTCGAGGTAGCGGCCCGGATCAGCTCGCAGCACCGAGGCGATGACCGTACCGAAGACGTCCCGGAAGTCGACGGTCGCCTTGAGGTCGCCGTCGTCGAGGTCGGTCAGCGGCGGCTGCTCACCGTAGAACCCGCCCGCCACCCGTGGGCCCAGTACGAAGACCGGACCGGCGGTGCCGTGGTCGGTGCCGTCGGAGGCGTTCGCCCGGACCCGACGCCCGAACTCGCTGTAGACCACCACCGTCACCCGCTGGCCAGCCTCGGTCCTCGACATCCGGGTCACGAACGTGGTGAGCGCGGCGTCGAGTTGGCGCAGCAGCCTCTCGTGCCCGGCCCGTTCCTCTGCGTGTGTGTCGAAACCGCCGAGACTGACCGAGTAGACCCGGGTGGGTACCCGGGCCTCGACGCACGTGGCGACCAGGGAGAGCTGCGCGTCGAGCGAGTTGTCGCCACCGGTGCCGGTGGCGGTGACGCCCGGTCCGGGATCAGCGCCAGCCGTGTTCGCCGCCCGCTCGGCCTCCCGGGTCAGTTGATCGATCTTGAGCAGATCGGCGTACGCGCCGGCGACCCGCGCCTGCGCCACGGACTCGCCCGGCGCACCGCGCCCCAGCGCGGCGACCATCTCGGGAGTGATCCCGGCCGGCAGCCGCAGCCCGCCGGTGCTCACACACGAGCCCGCCCGGGTCTTGCCGACGAGCAGGGGCGGGAGTACGGATTCGAAGCTGACGGCGGTCTCCGGCGCGGCGTTCACGCTGTCCAGCCAGCGACCGATCCAACCGGTCTCGACCGGTCCGGCCGGGGCGGCGGTCTGCCAGATGTCCATCGACTGGAAGTGGCTGCGGTCCGGGTTCGGGTAGCCGACGCCGAGGACGACGGCGAGCCGCCTCTCGTCCCAGAGTCCACGCAGCCCCGCCAGCATGGGATTGAGCCCCAGCGCGTCGTCGAGGTGGAGTACCTTGTCCGCCGGATACGCCAGCTCGGGTCGCAGCGAGTGGTACGCCGGGTCCGCGTACGGGACGACCGTGTTCAGGCCGTCGTTGCCGCCGTACAGCGTGACCATGACCAGTGTGCCGGCGGCGTCGTCCTGCGGGGCGGCGTCCGGGGCCGTGGCGAGCAGTTCCGCGAGGCCGAGACCGGTCGCGCCGGCGGCGATCGCGCCCGCGCCGACCACTCCGGAGGCGAGCAGGAATTTTCGTCGAGTCACCGGGTCCATGTCAGGTCACCAGGTACTCCGGGCTGGCCAACCCGAGGGTCAGCAGGTGGCGCGGGTCGGACGTCTCCGTCAGTGCGGAGTAGGTCCGGTTGGTCCAGGTGTCGATGGCGAGCAGCTGCGCCAACCCCTCCACGGTGATCGGTCCGACCTCGACCAACTGGGTGAGTTTGCCGGCGAGGCTGAGCCGTACGTGCGCGGCACCGGCTGTCAGCCAGGACGATCCGGCGGGCCAGCCGGCGACGCTCGGCGGTGCGAACGGCACCTGGCCCAGTCGCTCCATCCCGTAGATGACCTGCTCCATAACCGCCGGCGGGAGGCTCCCCGGTCGCAGCCCCAGTTGGCGGGTCGCACCGACGAGCCACTCCACCGGCTGCTTCACCAGGTTGCCACGGGTGCCGGGGAAGGCCTCGTCCGTCAGGAGTGTCCGGAGCATGGCCACCGAGTCGGGGAAGGCTGCGGCCATGCGGTCCTGCGTCGGGCCCGGAATCGGCTCGGTCGAGGAGGCGTACCGGTGCCAGAGCCGGGCGGCGACGAAGCGGCGGCACTGCGGGTGCGACAGCAGGAAGTCCACCAGGGAGTGCGCGTCGAAGTTCCTGGCGACGCCGAGGATGGTCTTCTCTCCGGCGTCGTGCGACGGCGGGTTGAAGTACGTCCGGGCGGCGTCGTAGTCGATTTTCCAGCCGGTCAGCGCACGGCCGGCCTCCTTCACGTCCCGCTCGCTGTAGTTCCCGATGCCGAGGGTGAAGAGCTCCATCAGCTCGCGACCGAGGTTCTCGTTCGGCGCCGACCTCGTGTTGAGCTGGCCGTCAAGCCAGTAGATCAGCGCCGGGTCGGTCACCATCCGGTGCGCCATCAGTGAGAAGTCGAGCGAGGTGCGCAGCGTCCGGTGCTGCGTCAGCATCAACTGGGCACGGATGACCTTCTTGACGGACGTGGCCCAGTGGCCGTGCCAGAAGAAAATCAGCTTCTCTGTCGCCTGGTGATCGGCGACGGCGAGCCGGTCCAGCCACCACTGTGTGATCGCCAGCGTCTGCTGCCGGCGTCGCTCGTCGGCGGTGACCCGCTGCGCCGACGTCGGGTCGGTCAGGTTGGCGTACGGGTCCGGGCCCAGGTCGGGAATCGGCGCACTGGTCGCACCGAGGTCCGGTCCGGTCGGCGACGTCAGCGCGTTGACAGTGGCCTGGTAACCGGCCTTGCGCGCCGCATCCAGTTCCGCCGCCGACGGACCGAAACCGGCCCGTCGCAGCAGCAACGCGACGTCGTCGGGCATGGCTGCCAATATATGCGACGGCCGGCGCCGCCACCGAGGCGGTCGTGGTGGGCGGAGCCGGCCACCGACGTGACTCAGCGTCTGGTGAACCGCTCGCCCGCCACCGCGGCGTACGCGACGTCGAGCTGCCGCCGTACGGCCGCCCAACTGTGGTGCGCCACCGCCCACTCCCGACCCTCGGCGGCCAACTGTTCCGTACCGGGCTCCCGGTTCAGCAGGCTGGTCGTCGCGTCCACCCAGCCCTGCCGGTCGTCCGCGACCCGGACGTGCACGCCGTCGCGTACTCCGGCCCGGTCGGCCACCGTTACGGTCGTGACCGTCGGCACACCCGCCGCCAGGGACTGGATCAGTTTCATCTGGACCCCGGTTCCCCGGAAGATCGGCGCGATCGCCACCGAGGCCGCCGCGTAGTGCGGCTCGATCTCGGGGGCGTCCGGGTAGAGCTCGATCCCGTCCCCGACCAGTGAGCGCACCACTCGGGGCGGCTCCGAACCGACGATCCTGAGTCGGGCGTCCGGGACCTGCTGCCGGATACCGTCCCAGCACTCGTGCACGAACCACAGCAGGCCGGACACGTTGGCCTCGTAGCTGAGCCGCCCGACGAACAGCACGACCGGCGCCTTCCGCGCGTCGCTCGCCGACGCAGGCTGGGCCGCGGTTCCCGACGGTGACACGTCAGCCGGATAGTCGTACGGACTGCGGACGAGGTAGGTGTTGGGCCGCTGCTCCCCGTACTCCGGTGGGGCCGAGAGCATCATCGGTACGCCCATCCGCACCAGGTCGTCCTCGCGGGCCCGCATTCGCCGGGACTCCACCAGGCCGAGCGTCCGCCAGGGGATGTTCGGGCCGTGGGAGGCGAGTTGTTCGTAGTATTCGCTGCGGAACTCGTCCAGGTCGACGATGACCGGCGTACGGCCACACGCCTCGACAAGGTGGACGGTCCGGAAGACGTTGAGGTGGACCACGTCGGGCCGCCAGTCGGCGATGATCTCCTCGAGTGCGACGGTCAGGGCTCGCGGGCTCGCATATCCGTGTTGCAGCGACCGCCCGGTGGCCAGGGCGTGCAGGCTCCGGCCAATGGCACCCTGCCGGGGGTTGGGGACGAGGGTTCGATCGAGGACCGGTAGGTCGTCCGCGAGCCGGGCCTCCGCCTCGTCGTGCACCAGGGACAGGAAGCGCACCTCGTGGTCCGCCGCGAGCATCTGCAGCAGGGCGAGGCTACGCGGTCGCAGTTGCGACGGCACCCAGGGCGCCACGAACAGGATCTTCATATTGGAAGCCTCCCCAGGGCTCGCGCAAGCAACCGCTGGCGCCATGTGCCGTGCTTGGAAAAATAGACGTTCATGCCCGACCGGTACAGTCGTCGTTTACCGACCGCGGCCGTGCTGGTGCTCTCCTTGTGGTCGGCGACGCTCGTCCCGACCGAGGCGACCTGCCAACCGCGCCCGCGCAGGCGCCGGCAGATGTCGACATCCTCGAAGTAGAGGAAGAAGTCGGGGTCGAAGCCTCCGACGTCCCGGAACGCCTCGGCCCGTACGAGCATGCAGAATCCCGACACCCAGGCGGCGGGGCGGGTTTCCGGTGTCGGCCCGACGGCCAGGTAGCCGAGCATCGGCACCTTCGACCGGAGCAGTGCCGAGCGGGCCAGGAAACTCTTGAGCCGGCCGGGCACCAGGTGGTCGGCCCGCAGCGCCGCGAGCCACTCCTTGGCGATGCTCGGCTCCGGTCCGGAGGAGATGCCGTACCGCCCGTTCGGATAACGCATCAGCGGCGCGACCGCGCCCAGCCGTGGGTTGTCGCCGAGCGCGTCGACCAGGGCCGCGAAGTCCGGCCCGGACAGACGGCAGTCCGGATTGAGCAGAAAGTACGCGTCGACATCCGGCGCGGTCCCGGCGGCGACGTTGATCGACGCGCCGAACCCCGCGTTCGGCATCGCCAGGACGTGCGGAGTGTACCGCGCGGCGACCTCCGCGCTGTCGTCCGTGGACGAGTTGTCCGCCACGACGATCCGTGCGAGCGGGAGCGCCGCCAGGCAACCGAGGCTTTCCGGCAGCTCACGGGCCGAGTTGTACGCGACGACAATCGCGGCGACCCTCATCGGGCGCTCGCGATCTCGTACGCGTCCAGGTAGCGGAGAACCGTGTCGTCCCACTTGAAGAGCCGGGCGATGTGCGCCCGCGCCCGGTGCCCGCGCGCCACCGCCTCGTCCGGTGATCCGACGGCTGTGGCGACGGCGGCGGCGATCTGCTCGGGGGTAGAGGCGACGAACAGGTTGGTCGCGTCCCCCCGGACCGACGCCGCCGGTCCGGGTGACGTGATCACCGGGCAGCCCAGGGCCATCGCGTGCACCACCTTCATCAACACCCCGCCGCCGACGATCGACGGCACGACAACCGCGTGCGCGGCCAACATTTCCGTGCGGAGGTCCGGCACGGTGCCGGTGACGACGAACCGGCTGTCCCGGTCGGCGAGGGCGAGCACGTCCGGTGGCGGCTGCGCCCCGACGATCCTGAGCTCGGCGGCGGGCAGGGTCTGCCAGACGATCGGCATCACCTCCCGTGCCAGGTGCTGCGCCACGAGCACGTTCGCCCGTCGCCACATCGCCCCCGCGAAGACCAGCCGCGGCCGCCGGAGGTCCGTCGGCGGCGCCCAGCACACCGAGCCGAGATCGACACCGGGACGGGCGAGGACCACGTTCGGGTTGTACCGGGACGCGACCGCGAAGTCGGCGTCGGCGAGGGTCAGGACCGCGCCGGCGCGGCGAATCGCCGCGCGTTCGAACAGGCTGGTACGACGCAGCTCCGCCAGCCGGTACGCGCGTTCGACCCCGCCAGCGGCGGCCCGGTAGGACTCCCGCATCACGTTCTCGGTGATGTCGTGCAGTCCGAGTACCGAGTTCCGCCGGTCGGCGAGCGCCTCCGCGCTCTGCAGGTACTCCGCATGCACGACGTCGGGCCGCAGCCGGCCGATCAGCTCCACGGCCTCCTGGGTCGCCCGCAGCGGCCAGGCCTGCCGCAGCCAACCCGGCCGCCGACCGAATCGGTCCAGCCGACCCGGTCCGGCCTGGACCGTCGACTCCACCAGCGTGTAGTTGCGTTCCCCGGCCGACGCCGCTGCTGTCGCAGACCGGTGCTGCGGTGAGTACACGAAAAGATCGGTCTTCTCGGCCAGTCGGGGGACCAGCCTCGCGATCGTGTCCGCCGCCGCGTGCGGCTGGCTCAGGTCCGGTGCGTACGGGGTCAGCAGCAGGACCCGCATCAACCCAGCCCTTTCAGGGTGGCGGTGACGAACTCCCGTGCGATCCTGCCCTGGCGTGCGACCCGGCCGGCCGCCTCCCGGAACTCGGCGGGTGCCCCGGCGGCCGCCGTCGCCGTTCGGTGCAGGGTTTCGGCATCGACGTCCGGCCCGACCACGAACCGCCCGAGCCCGAGATCGACGAACGCGTCGTGCACCTTCCGTTCGTACGCGATCGCCACCGTGGGCACCCCGAGCGCCACGGCCATCACCGCGGCGTGCAGCCGGGTGCCGATGACGAGCCGGTATCCGGCGAGCGCGGTCAGCCACCCGTCGAGCGCCCCGGCGAGCGTGGTCCCGTCCCGGTCGTTCAGCGGGTTGCCGGCCAGGCCGAGTACGTTGTCGAAGGCGCGGTGGTAGATGTCCCGGTCGTCCTCTCCCTGGGCGTCCTGGCCGAACGCCATCGGTAGGAAGTCGCCGGTCCAGCCGTCGGCGTGGAGCCGATCCAGGCAGCCGCCGATGGACAGCAGCAGCCCGGTCTCGGTGTCCGGGGCGAGCGGCCGCATCGACAGCGCGAAGGTGGGTCGCGCGGAACCGGCCGCCTCCTCAACGGCTGCCGCTGGCTGCGTGTCGGGTATCGGCAGCGCGTAGGCCACGTCACCGATCACCTGCGCCCTGGCGCCGAAGTAGGATCCGCTGCGCTGGTCACGTACGCCTATCGCCACGGACGCGGCACCGATCACCCGCAGCAACCGCCGGCCGGCTGGCGTGCCTCCCTCCCGGACGCCCACCCCGACCGGGGCCACCGGCGTGCGGGCCAGCCGGGCCATTCCCACGATCCGGGCGAACAGCGGCAGAGTGCCTGGCCACGGCAGGTTGGGCGACCGCTCCTGGAACACCGTCCCCGGGCCGAGGAAGAGAATGTCGCAGTCCCGGATCGCCCGCTGGGCCGTGCCCTGGCGTCCCACGGCACCACGGGCGCGCAGCGTCGGCATCTTTTCGGCGTCGACGCGGTGCAGTGCGGCTACCCGGTCCGGGTTGGGGGAGAAGACCACGAACGACGCGCTCTCGTCCACCGAACACACACAGGATACGAGCGTGTGCAGGAGAATCTCGTCGCCGAGGTTGTCGGAGCCGAACCATCCCGCGATTCCAATTCTCACCTGGCTGTCGCCCTTCGTTGCGGGTCCGCGGTGTGCTGTTCGTCGTTCTCCACGCCGGCCGGATCCACTGTCCGTCGGGCGGCCCGTCGCTGACGGAGAAGCCCCAGCGCGGCCAGGGCCAGCAGGAAGCCGCCGGGGACCATCGTGGCCAGCGCCGGCTCCACCGCGGCCCGGGTGCCGATCAGCGCCGCCGCGGCAACCGCCACACCGGCGGCCGAGACCAGGACTGGCCGTACCAGGGCCCGGATCCGGAGGAACCAGAGCAGCGATCCCGCCACGATCAACTCGGTCAACACCGTCGCCCAGGCCGCACCGTGTGCGCCGTACCTGCCGTCCAGGGCGAGGTTCAGCACGACGTTGCCGCCGAGGCTCACCACCAGCACCAGCAGGCGACTGGTGGCCCGACCGTGCGCGAGCAGCATGGCGGAGAGCCCGAAGTTGGCGAACCGTAGCGCCAGGAACAGGGTGAGGATCGTCGCGAGCGCGAGGATGTCGTCACCGTCCCCGCCGAACAGCACCACCACCCCGATCGGCAGGGCAAGGCAGATCAGGCCGGCTGCGGTCTGCCCGGAGATCCGGAAGAACCGGAAGATGGCGACCGGGTCGTCCGACGGCGAACGATCGGACAGCAGGCGCGGCGCCGCGTACGCGACCGCGCCGAGCCCCATCGATGCTGCGACCTGCACAGCGGGGCCGATGATGGCCGCCGCTGAGACGTACTCGCCGACCTCGCTCGCTGCGACGAACATCGCCAGGATGAACACGTCACCGCGGAAGTAGAGAAGACCGAGCAGGTCGGATGCGAAGTAGGGCAGCGACCGCCGGAGTTGGGTCATCGGGTCGACCCGGCCGGGCGACCGGACCTTGCGCCACATACCGACGACGATGAACGCCATCGCGGACCGGAGCACGGCGGCCGCGACGAAGTAGCCGGCCGCCTCGTTGAATGCGAGGCCGTCGCCCAACCACGTCTCGGCCGAGCAGGCGACGATGAGCAGCACGCCGGTGGCGGAGTTCGTGAGTGGTTCCAGCCAGGCGGAACGGGTGCCGCGGACCAGGACCCAGGCCGTTTCGTTCCACTGTTCCAGGAGGCTGGCGGCAAAGAAGAGGAAGAAGCCGAGCTGGATCAGGCCGGGCAGGAGGCCGCCGGCGACGGGATAGGCCACGGCGGCGGCCAGTAGCAGGGTGACGAGTCGACCGCAGTGGATCCGGGCGACCTGCGGCGCCGAGACCAGTCCGGCCGCGAAGTCCCGGGTCAGGTACGTCGGGAGCCCGACGGAGAGCACGGCGGCGGTGAACGAGGCGATCAGGGTCGCGAGTCCGTAGTAGCCCACCGCCTCGGTGCCGGCGCCCCTGGCCAGCAGCGCCATTGCCACCAGGGTGGTCAACCGGCTGGCGATGGTGGAGACGCCGAGCAGACCGGAGGCCACCGTCAGGGATGTACGCCGCCGCTGCGGCGCGTCGACCTCAGCCGCGGCCATCGGCACCGTTGGCATGCGGGTCACCGATGCGGGCACCGAAATACCCCATGACCAGTGCGAAGGTCAGGAAGTAGGGACCCTGGAGCAGGCCCCAGCCGGTCATGCCCATGAGCACGATGCCGGGGAGCGCGCTGACGAGGACACGGGCGGTCTGCTCCGATCCCCGGCTGCGCCGGACGTGCCGGATCGCCCGGACGGCCACCGCCGCGAACGGCAGCCAGAGCAGAAGAGCGCCCAGGATGCCGAGTTCGGCGGTACTCAACAGGAAGATGTTGTGCACCGGTACGCCGGTCTCGGTGAGCCGGTCGGTGGCGCCGACCACGGCGACGTACCCGTTGGGACCGACGCCCGCCCATGGGTGATCCCGGATGGTCGACAGGGCAACCTGGGTGATCTGTGGCCGGGCTCCGCCGGTCGGGTCCGCCATGAAGCGGTCGATCAGCCATGGCAGTGACGCCAGGCCGAGGGCGAGGGTGATCCCGATGATCACGAAGTGCTTCCGCTGCCACTTTCCGGCGGCGAGTTCCAGGAGTACGGAGATGAGGATCATCGCCATGATGGCGACGAGAACGGAGCGGCTCTGGGTGAGGGAGACCCCGATGAGTACGGCACCCAGCGTGAGCCACACCGCCCACCGTTCCCGGGCGGTTCGTTGGGGCAGCGTGAGCACACAGAGCCCGCAGAAGAAGAGCAGCTTCGACAGTTCGCCCGGGTGGCTGGTCAGTCCGGTCGCACGACCGAGCACGTCCAGTGCCTGGGCTCCGGTGACCTCCCGGAGGGGAAAGCCGAGGATGGCCGCCAGGATCGCGCCGAGCTGGATCCAGGCGACGCCCGCGAACACCCAGGGCAGTGCGGATCCGCCCCGGTCCTGGCGTTGGGCTGCGACGCCGATGGCGAACACGACCGCCCCCAGGCACAGGTGCAGCAGCCCGGACCCGGTCCGAGGCGACCAGTCCCAGGTGGTGAGAGTGAGCGTGAGCAGCCAGAGTAGGAAGGGTGCCCAGGGCAGCAGCCCGGTACGCAGAGAGCGGCCTGCAAGCAGGGCCATCAGCAGGCAGGACAGGGCGATCGTGAGCGTGAAGGTGTACACGGTCGGCGTCGCGTTCGCGATTCCGGAGTAGATCGGGCTCTCGGCCGGAAGCAGCGCGACCGGCACCAGGCCGAGCGTGACCACCAGCAGGGCGGTGGTGACGTTCTGCCTCGGGTCGGACAGCACCAGGGCGAGCAGAGCCCGGCCTGCCGCGAGCCGGGACCTTTGAGGACGCCCGGTGTCGACCGGGTCGGCCACCGTGTCGTTCGACATCACGGACTCCATGCGTTGGATCAGGGGCTGACCGGATGTTGGTCCGGGACGGCTGACGACGGTTACGGTTGGGGACGCCGTCGCACCACACCGGAGCGGTGGCGGGGGCGGCGCCCATCATAGGCATTCACGGTCGGCTGTGCGGCGATCAGTCGGGTTTAGATGGCCGCAGCCGTCCGTACACCGTTTGCTACCCGGCGCACCTCGTCCACCCAGTCCTTCGGCGCGGCCATCCGAAGTACGAGCTGCCGGTCGACGGTCCCACCCGGCGCGCTTCGCCAGTAGCCGATCACGGCGAGGCCGTAACGCTGCTCGTTGTTGAGATTCAGTGTCTCGGCCAGCGTGGTGTATTCGCCGCCGTAGCGCCACTGCTGGCCCCACGCCTCCTCGGCCTGACGCATCGTGGTCCGACGTGCCTCGTCGCAGGGCTTGGGGCAGTCGCGCACGATCAGCTCGCCGCCGATCTGTCCGCCATCGACGTGGGTGGTGCCGCAGTTGTACCTGACGAATCCCTGAGCGCTGCTGTCCGGGACGCAGTCCCAGGTCGACGGCACGGTCAGGTCGAAGCCGAGCCCGTCGAGCTTGAGCGTCTGGACCCGGCTCGTCTGGTCGAACTGCGGCCATCCCGCAGGCCAGTTTCCCGGTCTCGGTGGTTCCAGACCCGGCCGAATGGGCGGTGATGCCAGCACCGGCGTCGATGGGGGAGCACTGGTCGGCTGGCTGACCGGTGCTTTGCTTTCTGGCCAGGTCTGCACGGCGATGAAGGTGCCGGCAAGGACGGCGACGGTGACGGCGACGATCGCGAGCAGCCGGAAGTTGCGGCGACGCGTCGGCGGGGGAGCGTCGGACGCCGCGATGCGGCGCCCGTCCGCGTGAACGGGCCCGTAGGAATAGGGACCGGCCGGCGGCAGCGGGCCGGCCGGTGGCATGGGCCCGGGCGACGTCGGCTGCGGCGGTCCCGAGACCGGGTACGGCTGTCCGGACGTCGGCTGTGGTGGTCCTGACACCGGATATGGCTGCCCGGATGTCGGCTGTGGTGGTCCTGACACCGGGTACGGCTGTGCGGACGTTGGCTGTGGTGGTCCTGACACCGGGTACGGCTGTGCGGACGTTGGCTGTGGTGGTCC